>NZ_JBHXRM010000024.1:64375-80783 GCF_042716895.1 Streptomyces sp. NPDC058653
GTGCTGGGTGGTGGGGGGGGCGGGGGGTGGGGCGATTTTAGTTTTCCCGGGGGGGGCGGGGGGGGGGGGCGCGCCCCGGGGGTGTTTTCACGGGGCGCCGGGGGGGGGGGCGGCTGACCCCCCCCGCCCCGGTCCTTCTCCGCCCCGCTCGCGCGGTCAGGCCTCTATGTCGGCCTTGCCCTCGCGGTCCTTGCCCTCGATCGTGTCCCCGTCGGCCTTGCCCTTGGCCGCCTCGCGCTCCATCTGCTTCTTGGAGGCGATCAGGCTGGTGATCGTGGTGACGATCAGCACGCCGCAGATGACGGCGAGCGAGAACGAGATGGAGATCTCGGGGACATGCACCCCGTTCTCGTGCAGTGCGTGCAGCACCAGCTTGACGCCGATGAAGCCGAGGATCACCGACAGGCCGTAACTGAGGTGGACCAGCCTCTTGAGGAGGCCGCCGATCAGGAAGTACAGCTGTCGCAGACCCATCAGCGCGAAGGCGTTGGCGGTGAAGACGATGTACGGATCCTGGGTCAGACCGAAGATCGCGGGGATCGAGTCCAGCGCGAACAGCACGTCGGTGGTGCCGATGGCGAGCATGACCACCATGAGCGGGGTCAGCACACGCTTGCCGTTGGTGCGGATGAAGAGCTTCGTGCCGTGATACCTGTCGGCGACACCGAAGCGCTTCTGGACCGACTTCAGCAGGCGGTTGTCCTCGATGTCCTCGTCTTCCTCACCCGCGCGCGCCTCCTGGATGAGCTTCCAGGCGGTGTAGATCAGGAACGCGCCGAAGATGTAGAAGACCCACGAGAAGCTGCCGATGATCGCCGCGCCCGCCGCGATGAAGACGGCACGCAGGACCAGGGCGATGAGCACACCGATGAGCAGCACCCGCTGCTGGAGGTGCGAGGGCACCGAGAACTTCGCCATGATCAGGACGAAGACGAAGAGATTGTCGACGCTGAGCGACTTCTCGGTGATGAATCCGGCGAAGAACTCGCCCGACGCCTGGCTCTCTCCGAACACCAACAGGCCGACACCGAAGAGTGCGGCGAGGACTATCCAGACGATCGTCCAGATTCCGGCTTCCTTGATCGACACGTCATGGGGCTTGCGCCCGATGAGGAAGTCGACCCCGATCAGGGCACTCAGACCAAGAATGGTCAGCGCCCACATCAACAATGAAACGTCCACTGCGCCTCCGGCGTCGTACGGCTACTGATCAGCGTCGTCGCTGCCGGAGGTCTCTTCCACCCGTGCGTCTCATCTGCGCCGGCGGGCCGACGCCCCGGGACCGATGGCGGTCCGTATTGACGGGTACGTCGCGGTGCGGGAGTACTCCCCTCCGTTCAATGGAGAGTACAGGAAGACCCAAGAAAAGGTAAAGTCCATGGTCAAGCTCGCGCCACGGTGCAGGTCAGACACTGTTCGGCGAGCGGGACGTACGGATGCCGGGGATGCCCGGGATGCCGCGCAAAGGGCGACGGCGCGACGAGGGACGGCTACGGGCTACGGACCCGTCAGCGGCGCCAGGCGCGGCGCGCCTCGGCGACCTGTTCGAGCACCCGCCGGAGTATCTGGCTCCCCGGCGGCATCATCAGCGGCTCGAACGTCCACGCGTGGCCCACCCAGGGGTCGGCGAGATGGTCGTCCGCGACCGGGGTGATCCGCAGCAGCGAGCGCCAGAGCGGGTCGAGCACGGGCCCGTACGCGCTGGCGTCCTCCCGGTCGGCGACCATCATCAGATGGACGCCGACGGCCGGGCCCTCGTCGGCGAGATAGCGGAGCTGGGTGACCGCGCGGTCGTCGAACCCGTGCGGGAAGTCGTTGACGATGAGCAGCTGCTCGGCGGTGTCGAGATCGGGCGGCAGGGAGTCGGACGCGCCGCCCCTGATGGCCATCTGCACCAGGTCCACGCGCTGGGTGAGCCTCGCGAGGACGGCGGAGACGCCTCCGGCGCCGCTCGCCGGCGGCTGGTTCAGCACACCCGAGGCGACCAGCGGGGCGAGGGACGTGGCGGCCGAGCCCGCTGCGTCGATCACATGGACGGTGAACTCGCCGGGCGGGTACGCCGCGAGAAGACGCGCGGCGTGACCGACGGCGTTGTCCATGGCGAGCCTGCGCAGCTGCCCCTCGTCCAGCATCAGGGCGGCCTCCGAGCCCGACCTGCCGCTGTCGATCCACAGGCCGCGCTCCAGCGGGAGCCTGACCAGCATGGGGATCCGCAGATCGGTGCGCTCGGGGAGATGGAGATCGCCGAGGCGCAGCGCCATCGGGTTGTCCATCGGGACGCGGTAGGCGTGCCAGACGGGGTTGTCCCAGCGGGCGTACGCGGGCGGCAGGGCGGGCTCGACCACCTCGGTCTCGGCGGCGAGCTGGCCGAGGTCGCGGTCGAGCGCCTCGCGCGCCTGGTCGGTGAGCTGGTCGCGCTTGGCGCGGGCGGCCTCGCGGGCCGCGTCGCCGGTGCCGCCTATCCGGCTGCGCGGGTCGGAGAGAACGCGGTCGAGCTCCTGGTCCATCCGGGACTCGGCGAAGTCGACGGCGCTCCTGTAGGCGGCGGCGGCGCGGGCCAGGTCCTCGAACATGCCCCACACCTGGTTGTACAGGCGCTCCTCCATGGACCAGCCGGTCGCGTCGCCGGCGACCGGGCGGGGCGCCTGTCCCGGCTGGGCCGGCGGCGTCGCGGGAGGCGGCGTGGGCGGGGTGGTGGTCCGGCGGCCCGGGTGCGTGTAGTTGACGCGCCCGCCCGTGGTGCCGTGCGAGGCGGCGGCGGGCTGCTGGCCCTGGCTGTCCGCCGGACCGGTCGGCTGGGGGCCGGGGGTGCCCGGCAGTTGGTGCGCCGCGGCGCCGGGGCCGGGGTTCACGCCGCCGGGGCCGGGGTTGACGCTCGGGCCGGGGTTCACTCCCGGGCCCGTCGGCGCGCCCGCGCCGGCGGCGGTCTGGCCGGGCGGGGTGGCCGTGGTGGACCGGTCGGAGCGGACCCGTACGCCTTCCGGTGTGCCGGCCAGGGGTGCCTGGATCGCGCTGGCCATGTGCCGGGCCACGGCGTCCTGGATCCCGGCGGCGAACTCGCGGGCTCCCGTCAGGCCCTGGTCGCGGAAAAGCTCGGAGAGCCCGCCCGCGTACCCCTGGCCGACGGCGCGGACCTTCCAGGCGCCCTGGCGGCGGTAGAGCTCCAGCGCGACGACGGCGGACTCCGCCTCCAGGTCGGTGATGGTGAAGCTGGCGATCTCGGTGCCGTCGGTGGAGGTGACGGCGGCGAACGGGGCCGCGGTGGCGCCGAACCTGGACGGGCCGCCGCCCCCTTCGGGGAGCGCGAGCAGCACGTGCACCAGATGCGCGCGGTCGGGCACGGCCTCCAGGTCGACATGGAAGCGGAGCCCCGCGGCGGCCTGCCGGGACACCTCGATGCCGGGCAGCGTGGGCGAGCCGGGGTGGGCGATCGACTCGACGCCGAGGATCGTTCCCCGGTCGTCGCCGAGGGTGGCGCACGCCAGGACGGGTGCCGCGGCCGTCACCCGGATCTCCAGTCGGCTGTGGGGCAAGGGGTGGTTCTGCCCCCGGACCAGCTCGGCCGTCATCGCCTCTGTCCCCTCGTCGGTCACGCTTCGGTGCCGCGTAGTGATGTCGTTCGGTGGTGCTGCTCGGACTGTGGTGCTCGGTGGTGGTGCGTGATGCGCCGTGCCTGGTGCAAGCGGTGCAGCTCCCGGCGGCCTTGCCTCCGGGAGCTGCGCTTGCGCGTGCGAGCCGTGCCTACAGGTGCGGCAGGATCGCCGGCATCAGGTCCTGGAACGTACGGCCGTTGGCCGGGTTGCCCAGGGCGGTCATCTGCCAGCCGGCGCCGGAGCGGTGCACCTTGGCCATGATCTGCGCGGTGTACTGACCGCCGCCGTCGAGCGTGTAGCGGGCGAGCTCGTCGCCGTTGGTCTCGTCGACGATGCGGCAGAAGGCGTTCTGCACCTCCTGGAACGTCTGGCCGGTGAACGAGTTCACCGTGAAGACGATCTGGTCGATGTGCACCGGAACGCGCTGCAGGTCGACGAGGATCGCCTCGTCGTCGCCGCCCTGTCCGGCGCCGCCGACGAGATTGTCACCGGTGTGCCGCACCGAGCCGTCGTCGCTGACGAGGTGGCGGAAGAAGACCACGTCGACCGGCTGCTTGTCGGCGAAGAGCACGGCAGAGGCGTCGAGGTCGATCTCGCGGGTGCGCGACCCGAACAGGCCACGACGCGGGGCGGCCTGCCAGCCGAGCCCCATGCGCACCGCCGTCAGGGTGCCGCCGCCCCTCTTCTCCAGGCTGATGGCCTGCCCCTTGGTCAGGTTGACCCCAGGGCCCCCGGGCGCACTGCCCTTGGATACGTCCGCCACGCGCTGTCCCCTCTCGGAAGTTCCCCGCAACCGTCCATGTGTGCGGTTGTCCCGTACCCTACGCATTCACACGGACGGCGTAGGAGACTTCGGCCGTTTTTGTGTCGGTCTTGCAACACACCGCATACGGCCGCGTCAGGCCAGCCCCACTTCTCTCATCTGCCGCAGCTCCTTCTTGAGTTCACCCACCTCGTCGCGCAGCCGCGCGGCCACCTCGAACTGGAGATCCGCGGCCGCCGCGCGCATACGATCCGTCATCTCCTCGATGATCCCGGCCAGTTCGGCGGCGGGCCGGTCGGTGACCACCGCGCCCTGCTTGCCTCCCTTGGCCGCGCGGCCGGCGGAGAGCGTCGGCACGGGCGCCTTGGCCTGCTTGCCCTCCTTGCCCTGGCGGTAGCCGCTGCCGAGGAGTTGCTCGGTGTCGACCTCCTCGCGCGCGATGGTCGCGACGATGTCGTTGATCTTCTTGCGCAGCGGCTGCGGGTCGAGACCGCGCTCGGTGTTGTACGCGATCTGCTTCTCCCGGCGGCGGTTGGTCTCGTCGATGGCCTGCTCCATCGCCGGGGTGATCTTGTCGGCGTACATATGGACCTGGCCCGACACGTTGCGCGCCGCGCGGCCGATCGTCTGGATCAGCGACGTGCCCGACCGCAGGAAGCCCTGCTTGTCGGCGTCGAGGATCGCCACGAGCGACACCTCGGGGAGGTCGAGACCCTCACGCAGGAGGTTGATCCCGACCAGTACGTCGTACTCCCCGGCGCGCAGCTCGCGCAGCAGCTCGACACGGCGCAGCGTGTCGACGTCGCTGTGCAGATAGCGGACCTGTACGCCCAGCTCCAGGAAGTAGTCCGTCAGGTCCTCGGCCATCTTCTTCGTGAGGGTGGTGACGAGGACGCGCTCGTCCCTCTCCGTGCGGGTGCGGATCTCGTGCACCAGGTCGTCGATCTGGCCCTCGGTCGGCTTGACGACGACCTGCGGGTCGACGAGCCCGGTGGGGCGGATGATCTGCTCCACATAGCCGTCGCCGCGGGAGAGCTCGTACTTGCCGGGGGTGGCCGACAGATAGACGGTCTGCCCGACGCGCTCCTGGAACTCCTCCCACTTCAGTGGGCGGTTGTCCAGCGCGGAGGGCAGCCGGAAGCCGTGGTCGACCAGGGTGCGCTTACGGGACGCGTCGCCCTCGTACATCGCGCCGATCTGCGGCACGGTCACGTGCGACTCGTCGATGACCAGCAGGAAGTCCTCCGGGAAGTAGTCCAGGAGGGTGTTGGGCGCGGTGCCCGGGGAGCGGTCGTCGAAGTGCATCGAGTAGTTCTCGATACCGGAGCAGGAGCCGATCTGGCGCATCATCTCGATGTCGTACGTGGTGCGCATGCGCAGCCGCTGGGACTCCAGGAGCTTGCCCTGCCTGTCCAGGTCCGCGAGGCGCTCCTCCAGCTCCCGCTCGATGCCGTTGACGGCCTTCTCCATGCGCTCCGGACCCGCGACGTAGTGGCTGGCCGGGAAGACGTACAGCTCCCGGTCCTCGCTGATGATCTCGCCGGTGAGCGGGTGGAGGGTGGAGAGCGCCTCGATCTCGTCGCCGAACATCTCGATCCGGACGGCCAGCTCCTCGTAGACCGGGAAGATCTCGATGGTGTCGCCCCGGACCCGGAAGGTGCCGCGGGTGAACGCCATGTCGTTGCGGGTGTACTGGATGTCGACGAAGCGCCGCAGCAGCTCGTCGCGGTCGTACTCCTCGCCCACCTTCAGCGGCACCATCCGGTCCACGTACTCCTGGGGCGTACCCAGGCCGTAGATGCAGGAGACGGACGCGACCACGACCACGTCACGGCGGGTGAGCAGCGAATTCGTCGCCGAATGGCGCAACCGCTCGACCTCGTCGTTGATCGAGGAGTCCTTCTCGATGTAGGTGTCCGACTGGGGGACGTACGCCTCGGGCTGGTAGTAGTCGTAGTACGAGACGAAGTACTCGACGGCGTTGTTGGGCAGCAGCTCACGGAACTCGTTCGCCAGCTGGGCCGCCAGCGTCTTGTTCGGAGCCATCACCAGGGTGGGGCGCTGGAGCTTCTCGATCATCCAGGCGGTCGTGGCCGACTTGCCGGTGCCCGTCGCACCGAGCAGGACCACGTCCTGCTCACCGGCGCGGATGCGGCGCTCCAGGTCCGCGATCGCCGTCGGCTGGTCGCCGCTGGGCTGGTAGGAGCTGATGACCTCAAAAGGCGCCAAAGTACGTTCGATCTTGGAAACTGGCCGCATGTCTCAACCGTACGACCCCCCACTGACAGTCGGGTGGGGATCACCAGTCGTGGAGGCCCCGGGACCCGCCTGCGGACCGCCTGGAGACCTCTTCGGCGTTCTCTCCGTACGTGGGCTCCCACCGCGCCCGCTGGGCCGGTACGCCCGGCAGGGGGCGGTCGTGGGGTCCCCGGCCCAGGTGGCCCCGGGGCACCGGTACGGGCCGCTCGCGGCCCATGACCATCAGCGGGTCGAAGACCACCACGACCGCCGCCAGCAGCAGGAAGACCCCGGGCCCCACCAGCATGGGCCCGAGCAGGGTGGCGGCCGACTCGCCCCCGTCGGCTCCCTCGCCGGGGCCGCCGGGCGCCCGCAGATGGACGTGGACGGCGGCCATTCCCGTGTAGTGCATGCCGGTGACGGCGACGCCCATGGCCAGGCTGGCGGCGAGGCTCAGCAGCAGGCCGTGGACGGACGCGGCGGCCCAGAGCGCCGTGGTGGCCGCCACGACGGCGATCACGACGGAGCCGCCGACGGTCAGGGTGTCGTATTCGAGGCTGCCCCGCAGACGCATGCCGGCCATACCCAGGTAGTGCATGCTCGCGATGCCGAGGCCGGTGACCGTGCCGCCGGTGACCAGGGCCATCGTGGTCGCACCGCGGTATCCCACGATGAAGAGGCCGACCCCGACCATGACGACCGCGAGGCCGAGGCTGGCGAAGGTGGTGGCCCGGTCGTAGGTGACGGGCGTCTCCGCGACGGAGAAGCCCGTCATGGCGATGAAGTGCATCGTCCAGACGCCGGACCCGATGGCGATGGCGGCGAGGGCGAGCCAGCCGGTCTTGCGGCCGCGTTCCGGGGTGTGCAGGGATCTGATGGCGCAGCGCAGGCCCATCGCGCCGCCGAGGCAGGCCATGAGGAAGGCCGCCACGGGGGTGATCAGGCCGTAGCTGAGTCCGTCGGTGGTGCCCTGCATGCGGTACGCCCTTCGCTCCTGATGAGCCGTCTGCGGAAGCGCTGGTTCGGGGGCGAGGGTATGACCAGCGGCACCGCAAGCAAACATCAGGCCTCCTTTTTGTCGACATGGAGACCGCCCCCGGGCCGGGCTCGGGCGCATTCCGTTCACGTTGTGGCCAACCTTCGCCTGTCACGTGTTGGCCGCCGGCTGTCACCCTCGGCCCGTCCGCGATCGATCGACGCTGGGAGTCCACGTGTACGCACGCACCTCTGTGACCGCGACCGTCGCGCTGCTGGGAGCCGCCGCGCTGATCCTGCCGGGGACCACGTCGGCCGCCGTGCCGTACGCCACGGCCCCGGAGACGTCCGCCGCGTCCGCCCGTCACGGCGCCGACCCGCTGGTCATCGCGCACCGGGGCGCCTCCGCGTACGCGCCGGAGAACACCCTGGCCGCCGTCGACAAGGCCGAGGAACTGGGCATCGACTGGGTGGAGAACGACGTCCAGCGTACGAAGGACGGTGAGCTGGTCGTCCTGCACGACACCGACCTCAGGCGCACCACCGACGCCGAGCAGGTCTTCCCCGACCGGGCTCCGTGGAATGTGAAGGACTTCACCGCCGCGGAGATCGCGCGTCTGGACGCGGGCAGCTGGTTCGGCGCCGAGTGGGCGGGGGCGCGGGTGCCGACGCTGAAGGGGTATCTGGACACCGTCGAGGCCAACCGCCAGAAGCTTCTTCTGGAGATCAAGGCGCCCGAGCTGTACCCGGGCATCGAGAGGGACATCCTGCGCGTCCTGCGCGCGGAGGGCTGGCTGGACGGCTCGCACGTCAGGAACAAGCTCGTCATCCAGAGCTTCGGCGCGGCCAGCGTGAAGGCCGTGCACGCGCAGCGCCCGGACGTGACCACCGGATTCCTCGGTACGCCGGCGGTGGCCGACCTGCCCTCGTACGCGGAGTTCACCGACCAGATCAACCCCACGCACTCCTCGCTGAGCGCCGAGTACGTGGCCGCCGTGCACCGGCTGAAGGGCCCGCACGGCAAGCGGCTCCAGGTCAGCACGTGGACGGTCAACGACGCCGCGGGCGCGGTGCGCGTGGACGGGTTCGGCGTGGACGGCATCATCACCAACAACCCCGACGTGGTGCGGGACGCGGTGGGCTGACCGGCGCCGGACCACCGGTCGAGGCCCGTTGTCAGACCCGGGCCGTAGCGTGGTGGGCATGGAGAACAACACGCGGTCGGTGGAGTGGGCCGTCGTCGGGAGCGACATCGGCCCGCTGCTGCTGGCCGCCACCGGTGAAGGACTTGTGACAGTTGTCTTCCACGCCACGACCGGGCGGCGGGAGACGGCACTTCGACAGCTGAAGGAGCGGCTCGGCGCCGAGCCCGTGGAGGACCCGGCGGGCCGGCTGGCCGAGCCGATACGTCAGCTGGCGGCCTTCTTCGACGGCGCCCTGCGGGAGTTCGAGCTGCCGCTCGACTGGTCGCTGTCGGGCGGCTTCAACCGGCAGGTGCTGCGGGAGCTGGCGGCCGGCGTTCCGTACGGCACGGTCGTCGGGTACGGCGATCTGGCCGACCGGGTGGGCAGTCCGGGCGCGGCCCAGGCGGTCGGCGCCGCCATGGGGTCCAATCCGCTGCCGATCGTGGTGCCGTGCCACCGGGTGGTGGAGAGCGGCGGGGGGCTGGGCGGCTTCGGGGGCGGTCTGGAGACCAAGCGCCAACTGCTGGCGCTGGAAGGTGTGCTGCCCGCGCCGCTGTTCTGACGCGCGCCGCCGCTGCTCGTGGCCGCGCGCCCCGGTGCCCGGCCGACGTTTGCGGGGCCCCGTCCCGTGCCAGGGATGGGACATGCCTGACACGACACTGCTGCTCTCCCCCGAGGTCCGGGAGGCGCTCGACGCGCGCCGGCCCGTGGTCGCCCTGGAGTCGACGATCATCGCGCACGGTCTGCCGCGACCGCGCAATCTGGCCGTCGCCGAGGAACTGGAAGCGCTGGTACGGTCCGGCGGCGCCGTCCCCGCCACCGTCGCCGTGCTGGACGGGCGGGCCCGGGTGGGCCTGGACAAGGACCAGTTGGAGCGGATCGCCGGAGATCCGTCCGTACGGAAGCTGGGCCATCGCGATCTGGCGCCCGCGCTCGCCACCGGGGCGAGCGGGGCGACAACCGTCTCCGCGACGGCCTTCCTCGCCGCCCGCGCGGGCATCCGCGTCTTCGCGACCGGCGGTCTGGGCGGCGTGCATCGCGACTGGACCAGCGCGCAGGACGAGTCGGCGGACCTGCGGCTGCTGGCGGAGACCCGGATCACGGTGGTCTGCGCGGGCGTCAAGTCGATCCTCGACGTACCGGCGACCCTGCAACGCCTGGAGACCCTGGGCGTCGGGATCCTCGGCTACGGCACGGAACACTTCCCGGGCTTCTATCTGAGCTCCTCCGGGGAGCCCGTCGACTGGACGGTGCGCGGTCCGGAGGAGGTCGCGGCGGTGATGGACGCCCAGGACGCGCTCGGCGGGCCACAGGCCGCGCTGATCGTCGCCAATCCCGTGCCGGAGGCGGAACAGCTCGATCCCGCACTGCACGACAGGGTCCTCGCCGAGGCCCTGTCGGAGTGCCGGGAGCAGGGCATCGTCGGGCAGGCGGTCACCCCGTTCCTGCTGGGTGAGCTGACGCGGCGTACCGGCGGGGCGTCGCTGGAGGCCAATCTGGCGGCCGTGCGCGGCAACGTACGGCTGGCCGCGCGGATCGCGGCGGCACGATGAGCCGTACGGGCTCCCCGGGGGAGGGCACGGGCGCCGATACGGGGACGGCGGCGGGCGCGCTGCTGATCGTCGGGGACGTCGTCACCGACGTGGTGGCCCGGCACCGTACGCCCCTCGCACACGGCACGGACACCGCCGCCGAGATCCGCACCCTGCCGGGCGGCGCCGGGGCCAACGCGGCCTGCTGGGCGGCGGCCACGGGATGCGCCGACGTCCGGCTGCTCGGCCGCGTCGGTACGGACGC
This sequence comes from Streptomyces sp. NPDC058653, assembly GCF_042716895.1. Classification (NCBI taxonomy): domain Bacteria; kingdom Bacillati; phylum Actinomycetota; class Actinomycetes; order Kitasatosporales; family Streptomycetaceae; genus Streptomyces; species Streptomyces sp. NPDC058653. Next base: position 74,926 of record NZ_JBHXRM010000024.1, read on the forward strand.
CGTCGGCTGGCACGAGGAACGGCTGCGAGCCGCCGGTGTGTGGCCGCTCCTGGTCGTCGACGACAGCGCGCCGACCGCGACCGTCGTCTCGCTGGTCGACGCCTCCGCCGAACGCACCTTTCTGACCGACAGCGGCGCCGTCCTGCGCCTCTGCGCCGCCGACTGGTCGGACTCGCTGCTCGACGGGGTGGGCAGGCTGCACATCTCCGGCTATCTCTTCTTCGCCGCCACGAGCCGCCACGCGGTGCGCGCCGCCGTGGAGTCGGCGCTGGCACGGGGCGTGCCGGTGAGCGTGGACCCGGCGTCGGCGGGCTTCATCGCCGGCCTCGGGGCCGACGTGTTCCTCGCGGCGGCCGACGGTGTGCGGGTGCTGCTGCCGAACGCCGACGAGGCCCTGCTGCTCACCGGCGCCCCGGACGCCGAGAAGGCGGCGGCCGAGCTGAGCCACCGTTTCCCGCTCGTCGTGGTGACGCTGGGGCCCGGCGGTGCGCTGCTGGCGTCGGACGGAGCCGTGACGGCGCGTGTTCCCGCTTCTCCTGCGCGGCCCGTCGACTCCACCGGTGCGGGCGACGCCTTCAACGGCGCCTTCCTCAGCGCCCTGTTGAGGGGCGCGGACCCGGCGGAGGCCGCGGCCGAGGGCTGCCGTGCCGGCGCCGCGGCGGTCTCGCTGACCGGCGGCCGGCCACCGCTTCCGTAGGCCCTGTCCGGCGCGTCTTCGCGCGCCGGGACCCGACCCCGCCGCGCGGTTCAGCTCTCGCGCGTCGCCCAGGCGGGGTGGCGCGGGTCGTCCGCCCGTACGAGGACATCGGCGGCCTCGGCGGGGCCGACCTCCCGTTCGTACCGCTCGAAGGCGGCCAGCGTCCAGCGCTCGCCCTCGTCGGTGCGACGGCGGAGCGCGGCGGGCGAGAGCCGCAGATGCACCGTGAGGTCGAACGGGAACCAGTGACCGAGGAGCAGCGGCCCGTGCACCACCAGCACGCCGCCCGGCGGGAGTTCGACGCGGCCGCTGCGGGTTGCCCGGTCGGTCACGGGATCCCAGAGATCGGGCAGGACCCGGCCCGTCCCGCCCGCCTCCACCGGCCCGAACACCTCCCGCCAGAGGGCGCCGGTGTCGAACCAGCCGTCGTAGTACGCGTCGGGGTCCTGCCGCCCGTACTCGTACCGCAGCGACGCGGGCCGCAGGAAGCCACCGGTCCCGACGACGAGCACCGAGCGGCCCCGCAGACGCAGGGCGTCGGCGAGCGCTTCGGCCGGTACGCCGGGCCCCGCGGCGGGAGCGCCGTCCACGGCGATACGCAACCAGGGGCTGCCGTCGCCGGCCTTGGTCCCCACGGCACGCTCCGCCAGGGCGTCGGTCAGCCGCTCCCAGGTGATCGCTTCGAGTCTCACCGCCCCATCATCGTGCAGGGGCGGCGGCGCGGACGCGACGGGCACGTACGGGAGGCGGCGCGGGCGGGAAGCGGGCATACGGGCGAGCGGAACGGGCAGGGCGGGCGCCCGACCCTCCGTACCTACGCCGGGTCGTAGTCCTGTACGCGGCGCCCGTGGCCGCGGTCCGTCAACGCCGGCAGCCGGCCGGTCAGTTCCTCGACGATCGCCGGGAGGTCGAGCGTCAGGAGCCTGCGGTCCCGCATCAGGATCCGCCCGTCCACGATCGTGGTCAGCACATCGGCCGAGCGGGCGCTGAAGACGAGCGTCGCGGCGTGGTCGTGGACCGGCTGGGTGTGCGGTCCCGTCAGATCCACCAGGATCAGATCGGCGCGCCGTCCCGGAGCGAGCGACCCGATCCGGTCGCCCAGGCCGATCGCGCGGGCGCTCTGGGTGGTGGCGTGGCCGAGCGCCTGACGGGCCGTCAGCCAGCCGGGATCGCGCTCCGCCGACTTCTGGGTCAGCCCGGTGAGCGTCATGCTCTCCCAGACGTCGAGGGTGTTGTTCGACGCCGCCCCGTCCGTCGCCAGGCCGACGGGCACCCCGATCGAGGCCAGCGCGCGCAGCGGAGTCATGTCCCAGCCGAACTTGAGATAGCCCTTGGGCGCGGTGGCGAACGCGATGCGCCCGGTACCTCGCCCCAGCAGGGCGAGATCGCCGTCGGTCAGCCCGGTGCCGTGGGCCACGAGCAGGTCGACGTCGAGGAGCCCGGCGCGGTGCAGGATCTCGATGGGCGTACGCCCGTGCGCGGCGACGCTCGCCTCCGTCTGGTCCCTGTTCTCCGCCGCGTGGATGTGCACCAGCAGACCGTGCTCACGGGCGAGTTCGGCGGTCGCGGCCAGATCGTCGTCGTTCACCGTGTACGGGGCGTGCGGCGCCAGGGACGTGGTGATCCGCCCGTCGGCGGCGCCCCGGGTCCGCAGCGCGAAGTCGAGGGACCTCTCCCGGCCGGCGGCTCCCCCGCTGGAGAAGTAGCCCCAGCCGAGGTTGGCCCGCAGCCCGCTCGTCTCGGTGGCGGCGGCGACCCCGTCCATGGCGAAGTAGTGGTCGGCGAAGGTGGTGACACCGCCGCGGATCATCTCGGCGCAGGCGAGCAGCGCTCCCAGCTCCACGTCCCGGTCGCTGAGATTGACCTCGATGGGCCAGATCCAGTCGTTGAACCACTCGTCGATCGGCACGTCCTCGGCGATGCCGCGCAGAGCCACCATCGGCGTGTGCGTATGGCAGTTGATCAGCCCCGGCATGGCGAGCTGCCCGCGCGCGTCGATCCGTTCGGCGGCGGGCAGGGCGGCGACGGCCTCCGGTGTGGTGATCGACTCGATGACGCCGTCGCGTACGACGATCGCACTGTTGTCGACGAAGCCGATACCGCCTGCCCCGTGGGGGTCGTCGTGCGTCAGCGTGGTGCAGCCGGTGATGACGAGATCGGCGGGCCGGCTCTCGGGAGCGGTGGTCATCGCAGCAACGTACTGGGTGCGAAGGGCCCCGGTCATGCACTCATGGGGGTGGTTTACGGACGGATCGGCTCTCTCACGGGGGTGGTGCGGCGAATGATCGCGCGTGCGTGTCCCGCGCGTGAGAGCACTCCGCGCGGGCCTTCCGAGAGAGAGCGACCTCCCGCCGTGCCGACCGTACCGACCGCGCCGCAGACGTCCCAGCCGAGCGGCCCCCGTCACTCCCGCACCACACGTACCCCCCGCACCCGGAGGCAGCGCGCGTGGCTCTCCGTCGCGGCTGTCTCGGTCGCCGTACTGGGTGTCGGGGCCCCCGCCGCGTACGCGAGCCTCGACGGCGAGCGGACGGGGCCCCGGACCGAGACCCGCCGTGGCACGGCGTACGTCGAGACCCGGCTCTTCTTCGGCACGGAACGCCCCGACGGCGGGCCGGATGTGACGGACCGTCAGTTCATGACGTTCATCGACCGCCAGGTCACTCCGGGCTTCCCGTCCGGGCTGACGATCCAGGAGGGCCGCGGCCAGTGGCGCGACTCCAACGGCACGATCGAGCGCGAACGCTCCTACGAGCTGATCCTCCTGTACCCGGCGGCCGAGGCGGCGTCACGCGACGCCCTGATCGAGCGGATCCGGGACGCCTACATCCGGGCCCACGCCCAGGATTCCGTGGCCAGGCTGGACGAGCGGACGCTCGCCGACTTCTGAGCGGAGCGGAGGGGGAGCCGTAAACCCCGCCCGCAGCGGGCATTTCTCCTCCATGACGCGCCCTCTGCTCCTCCTCGACGTCGACGGTCCCCTCAACCCGTACGCCGCCCGGCTGACCCGGCCGCGCGGGTACACGACGCACCATCTGCGCCCGTCGGGCTGGCTCTCCCGCCAGACGCCGGGATCCCGGCGCCACCGACGGGGGCTGCGGGTGCGGCTCAACCCCGCCCACGGGCCGGTCCTCACCGGGCTGCCCTTCGAACTGGCCTGGGCCACCACCTGGATGCACGAGGCCAACACCATGATCGCGCCGGCCGTCGGGCTGCCGGACGATCTGCCGGTGATCGAGTGGCCCGAACTCTTCGCGAAGGACCCGGAGGGCCTCTACTGGAAGACCCGTCACCTGGTCGAATGGGCGGACGGCAGACCCTTCGCCTGGGTCGACGACATGATCACCGAGCTGGACACGACGTACGTCTCGACCCATCACGACGGGCCGGCGCTCCTTCTCCGTATCCACCCCCGACGGGGCCTGCGGGAGCGGGACTTCGCGACGCTGGTGCGCTGGGCCGAGCTGCTGTGACCTGGCTGATCCATAACCCGGGGCAACTGGCGGGGCGGGAGTGCCTCATGGGGTTCGGGCCTTGAGAGGGCGTTCACCGCTTGCCGTGTGCAACGCTGTAAAGAACCGTCGGCCGAGGGCCTGTTGAGCCGCCTCGGAGCCTTCCTCGCCCTCCCCGGCGCCCCTCGGAACCCTCCGCTCCGATGTATCAGGACCCTCCCGACCAGGGGAATCGGCGTGCGCCCAGATTCCGTTCGCCCATTGGCATGGACCTGTTCATGATCCTTGGATACGCTCCGGCTGCGGCGAATGAGAGCGCTCTCACTCGCCCACTGTTCCGCTGTTCCAACCCCACGATCGCTGGAACAACCGAAGGGCGAATGCCTTGAGACGCAAGACAGTTGTACGCACCGGTCTGTCCGCACTCCTCCTCGTCGGCACGTGGGCGACGGCCGGGCTCGCGCCCGCGTCGGCCGCCACCCCCGACTCCGCGCCCGCCTCGGCCCCGACATCGATGTCGAAGGCGGCGCCCGCCGCGTCCGCCGGCCTGCTCACCGCCATGCAGAAGGAATTCGGTCTGACGAAGAGTCAGGCCGTGGCCCGGCTCGCCGCCGAGAAGACGGCGACCGCCGTCGAGGGCGAGGCGCAGCGCGTGGCGGGAGCGTCGTACGGCGGCTCCTGGTTCAGCGCGGCCGACAACAGGCTCACCGTCGCCCTCACCGACGGCAGCAAGGCCGCCGCCGTGCGCGCGACAGGCGCCACGGTCAAGCTCGTCAAGCACAGCGAGCGGGCCCTGGACGCCACCATGAAGCGGATCGACGCGCTCTCCGCGCCGGCCGGCGTCAGCAGTTGGCGCGTCGACCCCGTGAACAACCGGGTCGTGGTCAACGTCGTCGCCTCCGAGCGTGACGACAAGGCCGTGGCCGGATTCGTCGCCAAGGCCAGGAAGACCGGTCCGGTGACCGTCGCCGAGACGGCCCAGGCCCCGACCACGTTCGCTGCGGGCACCGTGGGCGGTGACCCGTACTACACGGGCAACGTCCGCTGCTCCATCGGCTTCTCCGTGCACGGCGGCTTCGTCACCGCCGGGCACTGCGGCCCGAGCGGGCAGGCCGTACGCGGCTGGGACAACTCCCCCATCGGCAACTTCCAGGGCTCGTCGTTCCCCGGCAACGACTACGCCTGGGTGAACGTCGCCAACGGCTGGTGGACCGTGCCCGTCGTCCTCGGCTGGGGCGCCGTCCCGGACCAGCTCGTACGCGGCTCCAACGAGGCCCCCATCGGCGCCTCGATCTGCCGCTCCGGCTCCACGACCCGCTGGCACTGCGGCAACGTCCTCGGCAAGAACGAGACGGTCAACTACGCCCAGGGCGCCGTCCACCAGATGACCAAGACCAGCGTCTGCGCGGAGGGCGGCGACTCCGGCGGGTCGTTCCTCAGCGGCGACCAGGCCCAGGGTGTGACCTCCGGCGGCTGGGGCAACTGCAGCGGCGGCGGCGAGACCTGGTACCAGCCGATCAACGAGATCCTCAACACGTACGGTCTGCGGCTCCACACCGCCTGACCTCGGCCACGGCCCCCCCGCGGGCCGGGCCGGCAGACAGAACCGTGGCGGCGGGGGGGGCCCGGACCCCCCCCCCGACGGCGCGGCCCCGGGCCGGGGCCCCGTTTAGGTGCGGGGGACCGGTGAACGTGCGAGCACGGCCGTG
>NZ_JBHXRM010000024.1:80793-87325 GCF_042716895.1 Streptomyces sp. NPDC058653
CAAAAACCGCTCGGTCGCGCGCCCCCCCCCCCCCGCCCCCCCCCCCCCCCCCCCGGGGGGGGGGGGGCCCCCCCCCCCCCGGGGGGGGGGGGGGGGCCCCCCCCCCCCCCCCGCGACGGCGCGTCCCGGGGCCGGGCCCCGTTACAGGTCCGGGCTCCCGGTCACCGTCCGAGCAGGGCCGTGAGCGCGCCGACCGGGTCCGTGTCCGGGGTGCCGCGCGGCCACCAGTCCTCCCTGTCGGGGTCCGACTCGTACCCGTACCAGAGACCGTCGCGGCCGAAGCGGAGTTGGAGCGAGCGCTCGGAGAGGCGGTTGCGCCAGGGGCGGAAGTGCGGGAAGTCGGCCGCGATCAGGGCGGGCCGGGCCCGGTCGAACGGGCCGGCGGGCGGGTCCCAGGACTCCTCCAGCACGGCCAGGCCCGCGAGGCCCCCCTGCCGCCAGGCGGCGACGGCGCGGGACAGGTCCATGGGGGTGTGGTCCGTGCCCGCCGCGAGGTCGCGGTAGAGGGCGCGGGTGGAGGCGGTGAGTCCGGAGCCGGGGTGGGCGGCGGCCAGACGGACGGCGTCCTGCCAGGGGGTGAGGCCGGCGACGGGGTCGATGCCGGACGCCAGGAACGTGTGCGCGCGGGCCGCCGCCTCGGTGGCGAGCAGATCGAGCGCGAGCGGGTCGGGGGCGCCGGGGGTGTGCGGATAGACCGGTGGGCGGCCGGGGTGGGGAGGCAGGGGGAAGGGCGGCGGCAGGGTCCGGAGCGGGTGCGGGGTGACCGCGGCTGCCGCGTCGACCGTGGGCATGGGCGGCGCCGCCGCGGTGCGTTCGGCGGCGGAGCGGGTGGCGTTGCGGCGGGTCAGATCGGCGAGGATCTCCTGCTCGCCGCGTCCGCGCATCAGGAACAGTACGAAGGGGTCCTCGTCCAGCAGCCGCGCGGTCTGGTAGCAGAGGGCCGCCGCGTGTTTGCAGGGGAACCCGTCGTCCGGGCAGGAGCAGTCGGGAGTCAGGTCACCCGCGGTGGGCAGCAGGTCCGCCGTGGCGGCGAGCGCGTGCGGCATGTCCCGGTCGAGCAGGGCGGCGATATGGTCCGGGCGGGCCGCGGCGGCGTCGAGAAGGCGCTCCCAGTCGTCGTCGCCGAGGGTGCGCAGACGGATCTCCGTGCGGTACGGGCGCGGCCGGGAGCCGTGCACGTACGCCATCACCCGGCCCGGGGTGACCGTGATCGCGTCGACATGGCCGCGTCCCGCGTAGGCGCGCCCGCGCAGCAGCCGGGCCGGGTCGAGCGCCGAGTCCTCCATGGACTCCACCCACGCGTTGCCCCACCAGCTGGCGGCGAAGTCGCCCTCGTCCGCGGCACCGGGCCGGGGCGCCAGGGCGGGGAACGTACGCCGTCGGTCGTCGTGCCGGGGGACGCGTGGAGCGGTCATGACGGCCTCCGCAGCGAGACCAGGTCGGCCAGTTCACGGTCGGTCAGCTCCGTCAGGGCTCCCTCGCCCGAGCCCAGTACGGCATCGGCCAGGGCACGCTTGGCGGCGAGCATCTCGGCGATGCGGTCCTCGACGGTGCCCTCCGCGATCAGCCGGTGGACCTGCACGGGCCGGGTCTGGCCGATGCGGTAGGCCCGGTCGGTGGCCTGCTCCTCGACGGCCGGGTTCCACCAGCGGTCGTAGTGGACGACATGGCCGGCCCGGGTGAGGTTGAGGCCGGTGCCCGCGGCCTTGAGCGACAGCAGGAAGACGGGGGTCTGCCCGGACTGGAAGCGGTCCACCATCCGCTCGCGCTCGGCCACGGGCGTGCCGCCGTGCAGGAGTTGGGAGGGGACGGCGCGGGAGGTGAGGTGCGCGGAGAGGAGCCGGGCCATCGACACGTACTGCGTGAAGACCAGGACCGAGCCGTCCTCGGTCAGGATCGTGTCGAGCAGTTCGTCGAGGAGGGCGAGCTTGCCGGAGCGGCCGGTGAGCCTGGCCCTGTCCTCCTTCAGATACTGCGCCGGGTGGTTGCAGATCTGTTTGAGCGCGGTGAGCAGCTTCATGACGAGACCGCGCCGGGCGATCCCCTCCGCGGCCTCGATGGCTCCCATCGTCTCGCGGACGACGGCCTCGTAGAGGGAGGCCTGTTCGCGGGTGAGCGGGACGGGGTGGTCGCTCTCGGTCTTGGGCGGCAGCTCGGGCACGATGCCGGGGTCGGACTTCTTGCGGCGCAGCAGGAAGGGCCGGACCAGCCGGGAGAGCCGCTCCACCGCCTCGTCGCTCACGGTGGTGCCGGCCGACCCCGCGTGTTCCACGTTCTCCACGATGCGCGCGTGGCGGGCGCGGAAGGACTTCAGCGGGCCGAGAAGTCCGGGGGTCGTCCAGTCGAGGAGCGCCCACAGCTCGGAGAGGTTGTTCTCCACGGGGGTGCCGGTCAGGGCGACACGGGCGGGCGACGGGATCGTCCGCAGGGCCTTGGCGGTGGAGGAGAACGGGTTCTTGACGTTCTGTGCCTCGTCGGCCACGACCATCCCCCAGCTGTGGGCGGCCAGGTCGGGCGCGCTGCCGCGCATCGTGCCGTACGTGGTGAGGACGAAGCCGTCCGTCACCCCGTCGAGCGTGCGGCCGGAGCCGTGGAAGCGGTGGACGGGGACGCCCGGCGCGAAGCGGGTGATCTCCCGCTGCCAGTTGCCGAGGAGGGAGGCGGGGCAGACGACCAGCGTGGGGACCTGGCGGGCGCGGTGCAGATGGAGTGCGATGACGGTGATCGTCTTGCCGAGGCCCATGTCGTCGGCGAGACAGCCGCCGAGGCCGAGCGAGGTCATCAGGTCGAGCCAGGCGAGCCCCCGCAGCTGGTAGTCGCGGAGCGTCGCGTCCAGGGCGGGGGGCTGGGGGACGGTCGCGGGGCCGGCGACCAGCCGGTCGCGCAGGACCGCCAGCGCGCCGGTCGGGACGGCGTCGACCGTCACCCCGTCCACCTCGGCCGAGCCGGTGAGGGCGACGGCCAGCGCGTCGACGGGGTCGAGCAGGCCCAGCTCCCGTTTACGCGCCTTCCGTACGAGGTCGGGGTCGACCACCACCCACTGGTCGCGCAGGCGCACGATCGGCCGGTGGGACTCGGCGAGCGCGTCCATCTCCGCCTCGCTGAGCGGATCGCCGTCGAGCGCCAACTGCCAGTTGAACTTGAGCAGTTCGGCGCTGTCGAAGAAGGGCGTACCGTCCGTGGCCGAGCCGGGCGCCGGACGGACGACGGCGGCGGCCGAGAGCGTACGCGCCAGCTCCCTCGGCCAGTGGACCGCCACCCCGGCGGCGGCAAGGCTCGCGGCGCCGGGACCCAGCAGTTCGTACAGCTCGTCCTCGGAGAGCGGCAGCACGGCGGGGGTGTCGTACTCCAGCAGCCTGGCGAGCGGCGGCCAGACGCGGGCGGCGCGGCGCAGCGCGAGCAGGGCGTCGATCCTGGCTCGCGGTCCGAAGAGATCGTCCCCGTCGCCCGCCCAGAGCCGGCTCGCGTCCATGACGAGCGTCGGGTCGGCGAGGCTGTGGATCTGGACGAGGGCGGCGCCGGCGCGCCGCTCGGCGCCGGACTCCTCGGGCGTCTCCCGTGGCGACGCGGAGTCGAACAGCTCGTACGAGGACAGGTCGAGGCGCAGCGATACGCGCACCCCGGCGTCCATCCCGGCCGCCGCTTCGGCCGCCCAGGAGCGGGCACGGGGCAGATGCTGGGCGGCCTGCGCGGCGAAGGGCGCGCCCGCGGCGAACGCCGCCGCCGGCGTACGGGGCAGGGCGTCGGCGACCGCGTCGAGGAAGGCCCGCACCAGCGCCTCGGGCTCGGGGAGCCGCGGCGGGAGCAGGCCGGGCACCGGGACGGCGTGCGCCTCGTAGGGCATGGCGGCGGCGATGGCCCGCAGCTGGGCGATGTCGTCCGCGTCGAGGGGGCCGGCCCGCCAGGCGTCGTGGTCGGAGGGCGTGAGACCGGGCAGCAGCCGGCCCCGGGCCGCGAGGTGGAGCGCGTGCAGGGCCGCGGCTCCCCAGCAGGCGGCCGAGGGGTGGGCCGAGGCGTCGGAGCGGGCGCGGACGAGCAGGGGCACGGCGTCGGCGACGGGCATGAGCAGGGCCCGTACGACACGGGTCCGGACGCCGTCGCCCGGACCGTCCGGACCGCCGGGACCGCTGGTCCGGACGCCGTCGCCCGGACCGCCGGGACCGGGCTCCCGCGAGTCCCCGGGCTCTCCGTGGCCGGCCGGCACCACGACCGTGAGATCGCCCGTGGTGAAGTCACCCTCGGCGGGCGGCTCCCCCTCCGGGGCCCAGAACGCGACGCGCCCCTCACGGGGCAGGCCCGCCGGAAGGAAGACGACAGCGCAGCGGCCCGGCGGTGTCGCGGAGGCCGCTGAACCGCCGGAGGCGTGGAGGGGTGGAAGCGCGTCGTGCACCGCGTGTCGCGCCATGGTCACCGACTCCCTTCCGCCCAGGTCGCACACCTGCAAGATCTCGTTACGGCGAGTCTAGGCGGGGGGTCTGACAGTGCCCCCGTCATGCCTGAAGGCCGCACCCTCAAGGCGTGAGGATGCGGTCATCAGGCGTGACGTCGGGCGGCCACGGGTCAGACCCGTCGGACCCGCCGGCGGACCAGGGCGAGGAGCTCCACGGTCTTCTGCCGCCGCACCCACGCGACGACGGCGAAAAGGACGAGGAAGATCACCGGCGTCAGCGCGTTCTGTCCGTCGAAGACGGTCACCTGGGTGATGAAGGCGCCGATCATCAGACCGATGAGCGCGACCGCGGAGGCTCCCGAGAGGATCGGGACGACCAGCGCGACGGCGCCCGCCAGCTCAAGGCCCCCGGTCAGATACATGAACCAGTCGCCGAAGCCGATCTCGTCGAACGACTCGGCCGCCACCGAGTGGCCGATGAGCTTGGGCCCGGCGCTCGGGATCGCCAGGAACAGGGCGAGAACGATCTGGAGCGTACGGACCGTGATGTCCGTGCGGCGCGAGGGCCCGGCCTGGCCGGTGACGCCCGACAGTGAAGGGGATACGGGCCGCGCGGATGCGGTCGGCGCGTGAGTGGTCGTAGCCTCGGACATTGAGGGTCTCCTCCGTTGAACACGTGGTGTGTTTTCAAAGAGGTAGACACCCGCCGCGCCCGGAACTCATCGCTCTCCGCGCGGCCGGATCGGCGGACTTCCCGACGGTTTTCCCGTCGGCCCGCGCGTCGACCCTTTTCGCGGCCCGTACCCGGTGCGCCGGGGCGCGGACCGGGTACGTCATCAACAGGAGGTGCGATGCCATGCGCACCGGAAATGAACCGGTCACCGCCCGCAGTCCGCTACGGATGCGCTGGTGGCTGAGCCTCTGGGGCATGTTCTGGTTCACCCTGGGCACGGTCGCCTTCGCGGTCGCCGACCAGCCGGGCTGGGCGGCCGCCTGCGGGGTGCTGCTGCTCATCGTCGCCACGGACTTCGTGCTGGTCGTCCGCCATATGCGGCAGGGGACGCGCTACCAGCCGAGCCGCGACGTACCGCCGTTCGAAGATCCCGGCCGACGGCGCCGCGGCACCGGCTACGAGAGGCCCTGGAAGTGGAGGAAGGACAGCGGCAGGTCCGACGACCTCAGTCGTCGGAATCGAAACGCGCCGCCTTGAGATACTCGGGGTTCGGGTCGAGCGCCGCCGCCAGCCTGAAGTGCTTCGTCGCGTGCTCGGGCCGTCCCGCCCGCTCATAGGTCCTGGCCAGCGCGAAGTGCGCGAAGGCGTTGTCCGGCTCGCGCTCCAGGACCAGCTCGAACTCCAGCTCGGCGGGCCTGAGTTGCGCCGCCGCGAAGAACGCGCGGGCGCGCAGCAGCCGGGCGGCCGTGTTCTCGGGATGCGCCGCGATCACCGAGTCCAGCAGCTTGACCGCGCCGCGCGGGTCGCGCGCGGCGAGCAGCTGCTCGGCGGCGCGGTAGTCGATGACGTGGGTCTCCGGGCTCTCGGGCACGGTCGAATCCTTCCCCTCGGTCCGCGCGTTCAACGTCGCACAGGTTGGCGGTATTCCACAACGCGTCGGCGCGCGCGTCACCCTTCGGCGGACGCGCCGGCGGTGGCCCGCTCGACCAGCCGCTCCCAGACCTCGCGGACCTGCGGCTCCAGCTTCTCCAGCGGTCCGTCGTTGTCCACGACCAGATCGGCGGCCGCCCTGCGGCGCTCGCGGGTCGCCTGCGCGGCCATCCGCGACCTGGCGTCGGACTCGGCCATCCCCCGGAGCCGTACGAGCCGGTCCAGCTGGGTCTCCGGCGACGCGTCCACGACCACGACCGTGTCGAAGAGCCCGGTCAGCCCGTTCTCGACGAGGAGCGGCACGTCGTGGACGACGATGTCGTCCTCCCCCGCCGCCGCCTCCAGCTCCGCCGAACGCTCGCGGACCAGTGGATGGACGATCCCGTTCAGGGTGGCGAGCCTGTCGCTGTCGGAGAAGACGAGCGAGCCGAGCTTCGGCCGGTCGAGTCTCCCGTCGGCGGTGAGGACAGCGGGCCCGAAGGCTTCGACAACGGCGTGGCGGCCCCGGCGGCGCCGCGGCGCCAGCCCACTTGGGCTGT
>NZ_JBHXRM010000024.1:87335-105564 GCF_042716895.1 Streptomyces sp. NPDC058653
GGCACGGGGACTGGCCCGGAAGCTGGCCGATCAGCTCAACGAGTAGGGGCGTCCGCGGGGCCCGGAAACACGTCCCGGGGGGGCGCCCGCCCCGCGCGGCGGCCCGCCGGCCCGGCCCGGCGGGGGCGCCCCCCGGGGGCCCCGGGCGCCCCCCGACCTCTCTGGCGATCTTGTCCGCGTCCACCAGCACCGCGCCGTACGAGACGAGCAGTCGGGACACTTCACTCTTTCCGGCACCGATTCCGCCGGTCAGGCCCACTTTCAGCATGTCTCGCAGCCTAGAGCGTGCGCCGGGCGTTTTACGAGCCCGCGCACCCCGGGACACCCCGACGCCGCCGGACTCGCTCCCACGACTCAGGAATCGCCCTCGCGCTCGGCGAGGAACTTCTCGAATTCGAGCCCGATCTCGTCCGCCGACGGAAGCTCCACCGGCTCGGCGACCAGATTGCCCCTGCTCTCGGCACCGGACACCGCGTCGTACTGATGCTCAAGGCCCTGCACCATCGTCACCAGCTCCTCGTCCCCCTCGCTCAGCTGGCGCTCGATCTCGGTCTGCGTGCGCTGCGCCTCCGTACGGAGGGCGTGCGCGACGTCCGGCAGGACGAGCCCCGTCGCCGCCGTGATGGCCTCCAGCGCGGTCAGCGCCGCGTCCGGGTACGAGGACCGCGCCACATAGTGCGGGACGTGCGCGGCCACGCCGAGTACGTCGTGCCCCGTCTCCATCAGCCGGAACTCGACCAGCGCCTCCGCGCTGCCGGGCACCTGGGCCTCGTCGAAGGGGCTGCGATGGCCGGGCATGAGGTCGGTGCGGTTGCCGTGCGGGGTAATGCCGACCGGGCGCGTGTGCGGGACGCCCATCGGGATGCCGTGGAAGTTCACGGCCAGCCGTACGCCGAGGCGCTCGACGACCTGCGCGACGGCCGCCGCGAAGCGCTCCCACTCCACGTCCGGCTCGGGGCCGGAGAGCAGCAGGAACGGGGCGCCGGTGGCGTCCTGGACGAGCCGCACCTCCAGTGTCGGCGTCTCGTAGCTCGACCAGCGGTCGCGCCGGAACGTCAGCAGCGGGCGGCGGGCACGGTAGTCGACCAGTCTGTCGTGGTCGAAGCGCGCCACCACCTGGTGAGGGAGCGACTCCAGCAGGTTCTCGACGATCTGGTCGCCGGTCTCACCCGCGTCGATGTAGCCCTCGAAGTGGTAGAGCATGACAAGGCCCGCGGACTCCTGCGCGAGCGCCATGTCGACGACTGCCAGGCCCTTGGGCTCCCACTCGTACAAATCCTGCGGATCAAGCACGATTACCGGTCCTCCTCGTGTTCCTCAGGAAGAACGCGCCTCCGGGCGTGAGCATTCCCCGGCCGCGCACGCCGCATCCGGCCGGCGGCGGACGGACCGGTACCCGTCGGTACGGGCGCCGTGGGTCCCGGCGCCGGTGGTGCGGGAAGCAACAGGCGGACAGCGTACGGCACTTGGCCGCCGTTGATCATCACGACCCCGCGGTGCGGGCATACGTGAGGCCCGCTCCCCGGGGGGAGCGGGCCTCACGTCGAGCTGTCTACCGGATCAGGAGGTCAGAGCGTCAGCTCTGGCCGCCCGCCAGCTTCTCCCGCAGGGCGGCCAGGGCCTCGTCCGACGCGAGGGCGCCGGAGTTGTCCTGGGACTCCGAGGAGTACGAACCGCCGCCGCCACCGCCACCGTTGCCACCGGAGGCCGCGGGAGCCGCGCCGGCCGGGGCGGCAGCGCCCTCGGCAGCGGCGGCCTCGTCGGCCTCGCGGGACTTGATGACCTGCGCCTGGTGCTGCTCGAAGCGGGTCTGCGCCTCGGCGTACTGGGTCTCCCACACCTCGCGCTGAGCCTCGAAGCCCTCGAGCCAGTCGTTGGTCTCGGGGTCGAAGCCCTCGGGGTAGATGTAGTTGCCCTGGTCGTCGTACGAGGCGGCCATGCCGTACAGCGTCGGGTCGAACTCGACCGAGGCCGGGTCACCACCGAACGCCTCGTTCGCCTGCTTCAGCGAGAGGCTGATACGACGGCGCTCCAGGTCGATGTCGATGACCTTGACGAAGATCTCGTCGTTGACCTGGACGACCTGCTCCGGGATCTCCACGTGGCGCTCGGCCAGCTCGGAGATGTGGACCAGACCTTCGATGCCCTCGTCGACGCGGACGAACGCGCCGAAGGGAACGAGCTTGGTGACCTTGCCGGGAACGACCTGGCCGATCTGGTGCGTCCGGGCGAACTGCTGCCACGGGTCTTCCTGCGTCGCCTTGAGCGACAGGGAGACACGCTCGCGGTCCATGTCCACGTCGAGAACCTCGACGGTGACCTCCTGGCCGACCTCGACAACCTCGGAGGGGTGGTCGATGTGCTTCCAGGAGAGCTCGGAGACGTGCACGAGACCGTCGACACCGCCGAGGTCCACGAACGCACCGAAGTTGACGATCGAGGAGACGACGCCGGAGCGGACCTGGCCCTTCTGCAGGGTCGTGAGGAAGGTCTGGCGAACCTCGCTCTGCGTCTGCTCCAGCCAGGCACGGCGGGACAGGACCACGTTGTTGCGGTTCTTGTCCAGCTCGATGATCTTGGCTTCGAGCTCCTTGCCCACGTAGGGCTGGAGGTCGCGGACGCGGCGCATCTCGACGAGAGAGGCCGGCAGGAAGCCACGGAGGCCGATGTCGAGGATGAGTCCACCCTTGACGACCTCGATGACGGTGCCGGTGACGATGCCGTCCTCTTCCTTGATCTTCTCGATCGTGCCCCAGGCGCGCTCGTACTGCGCGCGCTTCTTGGACAGGATGAGCCGACCTTCCTTGTCCTCCTTCTGGAGAACAAGGGCCTCGATCTCATCGCCCACGGCGACGACCTCGTTGGGGTCGACGTCGTGCTTGATCGAGAGCTCGCGGGAGGGGATGACGCCTTCGGTCTTGTAACCGATGTCGAGCAGGACCTCGTCCCGGTCGACCTTCACGATGACGCCGTCGACGATGTCGCCGTCGTTGAAGTACTTGATCGTCTCGTCGATCGCGGCGAGGAATGCTTCCTCGTTACCGATGTCGTTGACCGCAACCTGCGGGGTGGTGGCGGTGGTCTCGGTGCTGCTCGTCATGTGGGTAAAGGCTCCGGTACGGACATTGAGTCGTAGGTACTGCCACGCCGAGAGCCCGTATCGCCATCTGCCGGAAGCCGGACAGCCTGGGAAGCGCCGTTCCCGAGAAGGAAGGCGCCTCGAACAGCCGAGGGGACCCACAACAGATGCGAGCGCGGCCTGCTACGTCTGAGGCGCGCAAGCCCGCAGCGCAACCTTTAGCATACGGGGGCAGCCGGACACGGTCAATGCGCGAAGGCGCACACCCGGGGCGGAACGCCCCATACCCGGCACAACAAGCGTTTCCTGAGGCCACGACGGCCGCACCGTGACTCAACCCGCCACCGGCCGACTACAGGGCGGCACGGGTTCGTACGGCCTTTCCGCACACTACGACGACGGACACGATGAGCCAAGACCAGGCAGAGCATCAGCACACAGAGCGTCAGACGGAGTGGGAGCCGGAGGCCACCCGGCGTGACAGCGACGGCACCGAGAGCAGCCGCGCCAACCGGGGGTGGTGGAACCGGAACGCGGACGACTACCAGATCGAGCACGGCACCTTCCTCGGCGACGACCGCTTCGTCTGGGGGCCCGAGGGTCTGGACGAGGTCGAGGCGGAGCTCCTCGGCCCGCCCGAGTCGCTCAAGGGCCTCGACGTCCTGGAGATCGGGGCGGGCGCGGCGCAGTGCTCGCGCTGGCTGGCCGGGCAGGGGGCGCGCCCGGTGGCGCTCGACCTCTCCCACCGCCAGCTCCAGCACGCGCTGCGCATAGGCGACGACGTACCTCTTGTGGAGGCCGACGCCGGGGCGCTGCCCTTCCTGGACGGCTCGTTCGACCTGGCGTGCTCCGCCTACGGCGCCATCCCCTTCGTCGCCGATCCGGTGCGGGTGTTCCGCGAGGTACGGCGGGTGCTGCGCCCCGGCGGGCGCTGGGTCTTCTCGGTCACGCATCCGATCCGCTGGGCGTTCCCCGACGAGCCGGGCCCCGAGGGCCTGTCGGTCTCGGCGTCGTACTTCGACCGCACCCCCTATGTCGAGCAGGACGAGGAGGGGCGCGCGATGTACGTGGAGCACCACCGGACGGTGGGTGACCGGGTACGGGACGTGGTGGCGGGCGGTTTCCGGCTCGTCGACCTGGTGGAGCCGGAGTGGCCCGCCTGGAACACCCAGGAGTGGGGTGGCTGGTCGCCGCTGCGCGGGAATCTGATCCCGGGGTCGGCGATCTTCGTCTGCGTACGGGACTGAGGGCGTGGTCCGCGAAGACGTCCTCGGCGCTCTGCCCGTCCGTACCGCCCTGCCAGCGCTGGAGGCGGCCCTCGACGGGGCCGGCTGCGCCGTGCTGTGCGCGCCGCCCGGCACCGGCAAGACGACGCTGGTGCCGCTGGTGCTGGCCGGCCTCGTCCCCCGGTCCGACGGCGCCGCACAGGGGCCCCGGCGGCGGGTGGTCGTCGCGGAGCCGCGCCGGATCGCCGCACGTGCGGCGGCGCGGCGGATGGCCTGGCTGCTGGGCGAACGGGTCGGCGGGAGTGTCGGCTTCACGGTCCGCGGGGAGCGCGTGGTGGGGCGCGGGACGGTGGTGGAGGTGGTGACCACCGGCGTCCTGCTCCAGCGGCTCCAGCGCGACCAGGAACTCGGCGGCGTCGACGTGGTGATCATCGACGAGTGCCACGAACGGCATCTGGACGCCGACACGGTGGCGGCCTTCCTGCTGGACGTACGGGCCACCCTCCGTCCCGAGCTGCGGCTGGTGGCCGCGTCCGCGACGACCGACGCCGAGGGATGGGCGCGGCTGCTGGGCGACGCGCCCGTGGTGGAGGCGCACGGCGTGACACATCCTTTGGAGGTCGTGTGGGCGCCGCCGACGCGTCCGGTGCGTCCGCCGCACGGGACGCGGGTCGATCCGGCGCTGCTGACGCACGTGGCGTCGGTGGTACGCGGGGCACTGGCCGAGCGCGCGGGCGATGTGCTGGTGTTCCTGCCGGGCGTCGGTGAGATCGGCCGGGTGGCGGGGCAGTTGGGGGACCGGGACGCGCTGGGCGCCGAGGTCCTCCAGGTGCACGGCCGGGCTCCGGCGGAGGTGCAGGACGCCGTGCTCGCGGGGTCGGGGGACCGCGTCCGCCGCGTCGTACTGGCGACCTCGGTGGCCGAGTCGAGTCTGACGGTGCCGGGCGTGCGGGTGGTCGTCGACTCCGGGCTGGCGCGTGAGCCGCGTACGGACCACGCGCGCGGGCTGAGCGCGCTCACCACCGTGCGCGCCTCGCAGGCGACGGCACGCCAGCGCGCCGGACGGGCCGGGCGTGAGGCGCCGGGCACGGTGTACCGGTGCTGGGAGGAGGCCGAGGACGCGCGGCTCGCCAGGTTCCCGGCGCCCGAGATCAAGGTCGCCGATCTGGCGGCGTTCGCGTTGCAGGCCGCGTGCTGGGGCGACCCGGACGCCTCGGGCCTCGCCCTGCTCGACGCGCCGCCGGCGGGGGCGCTGGCCGCCGCGCGGGCGGTGCTGGCGGCGATCGGGGCGGTGGACGCCGAGGGCCGGGTGACCGAACGGGGGGTCCGGATGTCCCTGCTGGGTCTCCACCCGCGGCTGGCCCGCGCCCTCCTGGACGGCGCCGAGGTGGTCGGGGTGCGCCGGGCCGCCGAGGTGGTGGCGCTGCTGAGCGAGGAACCCCCGAGGGCGTACGGGGACGACCTGGCGGCGGCGTGGCGCACGGCGCGACGGGGCGGCGACGGGTACGCGGCGCGCTGGCGCCAGGAGGCGCGGAGGCTGGCGTCGGCCGGGGGCAAGGGCGGTGGCGGGGACGGCGGCCGGAGGGACGGCGAGGCCGGCGGGCTGCCGGACGACGCCGTCGTCGGGGTCGTCGCCGCGTACGCCTTCCCCGAGCGCGTGGCGCGCGCCCGTGGCGGCGGCGCGTTCCTCATGGCGTCGGGGACAGGCGCCGAACTCGCCGACGGCTCCGGGCTGCGCAGTGCGCCGTGGCTGGCCGTCGCCGTCGCGGACCGGCCGTCGACGGCGGCCTCCGCCCGGGTGCGGCTGGCCGCCGTCGTCGACGAGGACACCGCGCGGACCGCCGCCGCGCATCTGCTCGTCTCGGGCGAGGAGGTGCGCTGGGAGGACGGCGACGTCGTCGCCCGACAGGTGCGACGGCTCGGCGCGATCGAACTCTCCGCGCGGCCGCTGCGCGCACCCGAACCGGCCCTGGTGCGGGCCGCGCTGCTGGACGGGCTGCGGCGTGAGGGCCCCGGCACCCTGCTGCACTGGACGCGTGACACGCGGGCGCTGCGCGAGCGACTGGGCTTTCTGCACCGGGCGTTGGGCGCCCCCTGGCCGGACGTGTCGGACCCGGCGCTGCTGGACCGCGCGGACGACTGGCTGGAGCCGGAGCTGTCGAGGGCCCGGCGCCGCGCGGATCTGGCGCGGATCGAGGCGGGCCAGGCGCTGAGGCGGCTGCTGCCGTGGTCGTCGGGGCAGGCGGGGCGGCTGGACGAGCTGGCGCCCGAGCGCCTCCAGGTGCCGAGCGGATCGCGCGTACGCCTCGACTACGGCGCGGAGCAGCCCGTACTGGCCGTGAAACTCCAGGAGTTGTTCGGTCTGACGGAGACCCCGAAGGTCGCTGGCGTGCCCGTGCTGGTCCATCTGCTCTCCCCCGCCGGGCGCCCTGCGGCCGTCACGGCGGACCTCGCGTCCTTCTGGCGGGAGGGCTACCGCGCGGTGCGCGCGGAGCTGCGCGGGCGCTATCCGCGCCATCCGTGGCCCGAGGACCCCACCCGGGCGGTCGCGACACGGCGCCTGAAGGACCGGCGGTAGCCGGCGGACCGCAGCACCCCGAACACGCCGACGCCGCCTCTCCGTCCAGGAAGGAGAGGCGGCGTGCGCTCATCTTCGTGCGATCACCGGCGTGCGCTCGTGGGCGCGCGGTCGTCGCCACGCGCCCGGCGTGCGCTACGCGGGGGCGGCGACCTTCAGTTCGATCGTCACCTTCGCGCCGCCCGCCGTCTCGATCTGCAGCAGGAACGTGCCCGTCGCGTCGTCCGCGTAGATCTTCGGAAGCAGGAGCAGGCCCTCCTCGTTGGTCTTCAGCCCCGTCAGCGCCCGGAGCGGCTGGCCGTCCGCGCCATTGAAGTAGGGGCCCTTGCCGGCGGGCGAGGCGTCGTCGGCCGATGTGATCAGGGTGGCCTTGACCGCCACACCCGGCGCCGCCTGGCCCTGGTTGGTGGCCCTGACCTCGACCGCGTCGGCGAACTCGGCGCCCGGTGCCGCGCTGAGCTCCTTGTCGCTCGTCCTGACGACCGCGTCCGCCTGGCGCTCGGTGACCGTCGCCGTGAAGTCGACGGCCGGGACCGTACGGCCCACGGCACTGACCCGCACCGTGAAGTCGCCCGTGGTCTCGCCCGCCTGGAGCGTGGGCGCCGTGGCGATGCCGTCGCCGCCGCTGGTGACGGTGGCCTGCTTGCCGCCGCCCGAGAACGCGGCGTCGGTGTCCCCGACGATCTCGAACCGCAGGGCCACCTTGCCGACGGCCTTGCCCTTGGCGTCCTCGCCGCGCACGGTGACGCGCTCCGTGAACGTCGCGCCCGCCGTGGCGGACAGCCGGCCGGTGCCCGCGTCCTCCAGCCGCTGGACGGTGGGCGCGGGGGTCGCGGGCGGTGTCGTCGTCGGCGGCTTGGGGGGCTTCGGCGGCTTCGACGGGGAGTTGCCGGGCTTCGAGGGCCCCTGGGACGCGCCGGGGCTGGGCTTCTTGCCGGGGCTCGACGGGCTCGTGCTCGGGCTCGGGGAGCTGCCGGAACCGCCCGGGTTCAGCGGGCCGGGACCCGTCGGCAGCACGCCCGTACCGTCCGGGACCTCGTGCGTTCCGCGCTTGTAGTAGTCCAGCCAGGACAGGACCGTGGCGAGGTATTCGTTCGAGCGGTTGTAACTGAGGATCGCCTGGTCGAGATTGGCCTGAACCGACAGGTCGCGGTTGTTGGCGCAGAGGTAGCGGCCGGCGGCCAGCGCCGCGTCGAAGATGTTGTTCGGGTCCTCGCGGCCGTCGGCGTTGGCGTCCTGGCCCCAGGTGGCCCAGGTGGACGGGATGAACTGCATCGGGCCGACGGCGCGGTCGTGGGTCTTGTCGCCGTCGAACTCACCGTCGTCGGTGTCCGAGATGTTGGCGAAGCCGACACCGTTGAGCACCGGGCCGAGGATCGGTGTGAGCGTGGTGCCCGCGTCGTCGACCCGGCCGCCGCGCGCCTGGCCCGACTCGACCTTGCCGATCGCGGCGAGCAGCTGCCACGGCAGCTTGCAGCCGGGGTTGGTGATCGCGATGCTCTGTTCTGCCTGCTTGTACGCGGCCAGAACAGAGGCGGGTATGCCCGCCTCCGACCCGCCGACCAGGCCCGGCAGATCGATCGAAGTGCCGGGCTTGTTCGGGGTGTTCAGCGGCGGGAGGTCCGTGTGGTACGAGGAGTCGCCGGAGGCCGACTCCCCCTCCCCGTCCGGCACGCTCGATCCGGACGCCTGCTTTCCGCCCCCGTCACCGCCACCGTGGACGATCGCCGGGGCCTGCGAGGCGGAAAGCGCGGCGACCGCGAGTGCGGCGACCGCGGTGGTGGTCGCCCCTCTGCGGAGCCGGCGGCCGAAGTGCGCTGCCATACGTCTGGTCCCTCCCGGTGAACAGCTGTTCGCGCTCCCAGCGCGAGGACTCAGGCGACCCTACGGCAACTCCCTGTGTACGCACACGGGTCGCTGACCCCTTTTCACCGTTTCGCCATCTGCCGGTCTCCCCCAGGGCCCGAACAGCCGTCCTTCATACTGATCGCGTGCCAGGTGGGCGTGTTCCCTGCCTGATCGGACAACGACACGCCTCAGGGAGACCGACCCGCCGTGCCATTCACCTTGAGCCATGCCGCGGCGGTGCTGCCGGGCATCAGAAGAGACGGCACCTCGCGCGGGCCGCTGCTCGCCTCCGCGCTCGTCGCCGGCTCGATGGCCCCCGACATGACGTACTTCGCGGCGACCGCCGTGCCCGAGGCCATGGAGTTCGGCGAGGTGACGCACGGCCCGTTGGGCGTGTTCACCGTCGACGTCCTCATCGCCGGGGCCCTGGTGGGCCTCTGGCTGATGCTGCGTGAGCCGGTGCTCGCGCTGCTGCCCACCTCCTGGCAGGGGCGCGCGTACGCCTTCGTCCGAGGACCCGACCGGCGCGGCGAACCTCGGTCGTCGCTCGCGGCCCGGTTCTACCTCTCGGCGGTGCTCGGCGCGGCCACCCATGTGGTCTGGGACGCGTTCACGCACATCGACCGCTGGGGCACCCGTACGGTGCCCGCGCTGGACAACGTCGTCGCCGGCTTCCCGCTGTACACCTACACCCAGTACGGCACGTCGGCCCTGGCGCTGGTGGCGCTCTGCTGGTTCACCGTCTCCGCGCTGCGCCGTCTGCCCCGGTCCCCCGCGCCGGCCTCCGTGCCCGTACTGCCCCGGCGCGTGCGCGCGCTCGCGCACGCGCTGCTCGCGGTGTGCGTGCTGGCCGCCATGGCGCACCGGTTCATCCGTTGGTACGACTACCACGGTCAGGTGTCGACGCCGTTGGACGTCGTTCCGACGCTCTGCTTCGGCGCCGGGGCGGGGCTGGCGGCGGGACTCGTGCTGTACGGCGCGGCCATGCGGCTGCGCGCGGCCCGTACGAAGCCGTCGGCGCCGTCCGACGCGAACGACCCGACGGCCAAGGACCGTTCCCGTACGCGCTGAGGCCCCGGCGATGGCCGCGGACCGGCCGCCGGCCCGCCGTCAGTGCGCGGCCGAGTCCCAGTCCGGGCCCACACCCACGGAGACGTCCAGCGGGGCCCGCAGCTCGGTCGCCGCGGCCATCTCGCGGATCACCAGCTCCTCGACCCGCTCCCGTTCACCGGGGGCGATCTCCAGCACGATTTCGTCGTGGACCTGGAGGAGCATGCGCGAGGCAAGCCCGGCCTCGGTCAGCGCCGAGTCGACGCGGAGCATCGCGACCTTCACGATGTCGGCGGCCGTGCCCTGGATCGGGGCGTTGAGCGCCATCCGCTCCGCCATCTCACGGCGCTGGCGGTTGTCGCTGTTGAGGTCCGGGAGATAGCGGCGGCGGCCGAGCATCGTCTCCGTGTAGCCGGTGGCCCTGGCCTCTTCGACCGCCCGCTGGAGATAGTCCCGTACACCGCCGAAGCGCTCGAAGAACGTGTCCATCAGACCGCGTGCCTCGGCCGCCTCGATGTTCAGCTGCTGGGAGAGGCCGAACGCGGAGAGGCCGTACGCCAGTCCGTACGACATCGCCTTGATCTTCCGGCGCATGTCGGGGGTGACGGCCGCCCGCTCCACACCGAACACCTGGGAGGCGACGGTGGTGTGCAGGTCCTCGCCGGAGGTGAACGCCTCGATCAGACCGGCGTCCTCGGACAGATGCGCCATGACCCGCAGCTCGATCTGGCTGTAGTCGGCGGTCATCAGCGACTCGTAGCCCTCGCCGACGACGAACCCGCGCCGGATCGCCCTGCCCTCGTCGGTGCGCACCGGCACGTTCTGCAGATTGGGGTCCGTGGAGGAGAGCCGGCCGGTCGCGGCCACCGTCTGGCTGAAGGTGGTGTGGATACGGCCGTCGGCCGCGATCATCTTGACCAGGCCCTCGACGGTGACCCGGAGCCTGGCCTGCTCACGGTGGCGCAGCATCAGGACGGGCAGCTCGTGCTCGGTCTGCGCGGCGAGCCAGGCCAGCGCGTCCGCGTCCGTCGTGTAACCGGTCTTGGTCTTCTTCGTCTTGGGCAGGGCCAGCTCGCCGAAGAGGACCTCCTGGAGCTGCTTGGGCGAGCCGAGGTTGAACTCGTGGCCGACCGAGGCGTGCGCCTCCTTGACCGCCTGCTGGACGGCCGCGTCGAACTGCTGCTCCAGGGCGACCAGATGGGGCTGGTCGGCCCAGATGCCGTTGCGCTCCAGCTTGGCGAGGAGCGCCGAGGTGGGCAGCTCGATCTCCTGGAGCAGCCGGGTCGCCCCGACCTCCTCCAGCCGCCCGGTGAACGCCTCGCCGAGGTCGAGCACGGCCCGCGCCTGGGTCATCAGGGCGTCCGCCTCGGCCTGGTCGTCGCTGCCGAAGGCGAGCTGGCCGTCGCCGGGGGCGGCCGGGGCGAGTTCACGTCCGAGGTACTCGACGGCGAGGGTGTCGAGGGCGAACGAACGGCGGCCGGGCTTGACCAGATAGGCGGCGAGCGCGGTGTCCATCGTGACCCCGCCGATCCGCCAGCCGTGCTCGGGGGCGACCCGCATGGCGCTCTTCGCGTTGTGCAGCACCTTGGGGCGGTCCGCCGCCCCGAGCCAGGAGCCGAAGGCCTTCTCGTCGGCCTCGTCGAGCTGGGTGGTGTCGAACCAGGCGGCGGCGCCGTCGGCGGCGGCCAGCGCGACCTCGCCGATGCTGCCGGTGCCGAGCGCCCAGGTGTCGACGAGGGCGACACCGAGGGGCTGGTCGCCGTGCTCGGCGAGCCAGGGCGCCAGCTCGCCGGAGGCCAGGACCTTGCCGTCGAGCTCGATGCCCGCCTCGGGGGCCGGTCCCTCGTCCTCGACGGCGCCGGGGTCCACACCGAGGAGCCGCTCGCGCAGGCTCGGGTTGCGGATCTCCAGGACGTCGAGCACACCCGTGACGGCCGACCGGTCGTACGGGGCGCGCTCCAGGTCCCCCGGGGTCTTCGTCAGCTCGACGGTGCGCACCAGCTCGGTGAGATGGCGGTTGAGCTTGACCGAGGGCAGGTGCTCGCGGAGATTCTGGCCGACCTTGCCCTTGACCTCCTCGGCGCGCTCCACGAGTTCGGCGAAGGAACCGAACTG
Source organism: Streptomyces sp. NPDC058653 (assembly GCF_042716895.1). Taxonomy (NCBI): domain Bacteria; kingdom Bacillati; phylum Actinomycetota; class Actinomycetes; order Kitasatosporales; family Streptomycetaceae; genus Streptomyces; species Streptomyces sp. NPDC058653. The sequence continues at coordinate 99,232 of NZ_JBHXRM010000024.1, forward strand.
GTTGATCCACTTCGCGGCCGTCTTCTCGCCGACACCGGGGATACCGGGGAGATTGTCCGACGGGTCGCCGCGCAGGGCGGCGAAGTCCGGATACTGCGCGGGCGTGAGCCCGTACTTCTCCTGGACCTTCTCCGGGGTGAAGCGGGTCAGCTCGGAGACGCCCTTGGTGGGATACAGCACCGTCGTGTGCTCGCTGATGAGCTGGAAGGAGTCCCGGTCGCCGGTGACGATGAGCACCTCGAAGCCGGCCTCCTCGGCCTGGGTGGCGAGGGTGGCGATGACGTCGTCCGCCTCGAAGCCCTCGATCGCGAACCGGTGCGCGTTCATCGCGTCCAGCAGCTCGCCGATCAGCTCGACCTGGCCCTTGAACTCGTCGGGCGTCTTGGAGCGGTTCGCCTTGTACTCGGGGAACTCCTCCGAGCGCCACGTCTTGCGCGAGACGTCGAACGCCACCGCGAAGTGCGTGGGCGCCTCGTCACGCAGGGTGTTGGCCAGCATCGAGGCGAAGCCGTAGAAGGCGTTCGTCGGCTGCCCGGAGCTGGTGGTGAAATTCTCCGCGGGCAGCGCGAAGAACGCCCGGTACGCCAGGGAGTGCCCGTCCATGAGGAGCAGGCGAGGACGGTTGTCTGCGATCTTCTTCGATGCTGTCTCAGCCACGTACCCGATCCTGCCACGCCCCACTGACAATCCTCACCCGCGTACCGCACCGCGGGAGGCCGTCCGGCGCCGCGTGACAGGATCGGGGGGAGTTGTCGTGGGACAGGATCGCGGGAGAAGTCCCGTCGTACGAGTTAGGGAGAGCGTGATGGCTCGCAAGCCGCCCTCAGGTGACCCGGTCCAGGACGCGCCGCAGGTCGACGGTCCGCGGCACAGTGCCGCCGGGCTGCCCGCCGTGGCGCACTCGCTGCGGGTGGCCCAGCAGCAGATGGGCGTGGCGCGCGCGGCGCGCACGCTGCTCAAGGTCAACCAGAAGGACGGCTTCGACTGTCCCGGCTGCGCCTGGCCGGAGGGCGAGAAGCGGCACACGGCGGAGTTCTGCGAGAACGGTGTGAAGGCGGTCGCCGAGGAGGCGACGCTGCGCCGGGTGACGCCGGACTTCTTCGCCGCGCACCCGGTCGCCGACCTGGCGAGGCGCAGCGGCTACTGGCTGGGCCAGCAGGGCCGTATCACCCGGCCGATGCTCCTGGAGCGCGGCACGGGCGGGGACGGCGGCGACGCGGCGGGCGGCGGTGACCGGTACGAACCGGTGAGCTGGGAGCGCGCGTTCGCGATCATCGCCGAGGAGCTGACGGCGCTGGACTCCCCCGACGAGGCGCTGTTCTACACCTCCGGCCGCACGAGCAACGAGGCGGCCTTCCTGCTCCAGCTCTTCGCCCGCGAGTTCGGCACGAACAATCTCCCCGACTGCTCCAACATGTGTCACGAGTCGTCCGGTTCGGCGCTCTCCGAGACCCTGGGCGTGGGCAAGGGCAGTGTCTCCCTCGACGACATGCACCAGGCCGATCTGATCATCGTGGCCGGGCAGAACCCGGGGACGAACCACCCCCGCATGCTCTCCGCCCTGGAGAAGGCCAAGTCGGCGGGCGCGAGGATAATCTCGGTGAATCCGCTGCCCGAGGCGGGTACGGAGCGGTTCAAGAACCCGCAGACCCCGGGGGGCATGGTCAGGGGCGCTGCCCTCAACGATCTCTTCCTCCAGATCCGTATCGGCGGCGACCAGGCCCTCTTCCGGCTGCTGAACAAGCTGATCCTCGACGCGGCCGAGACGGATCCCGCCGCCGTCGACCAGGAGTTCGTCGCCGGGCACACCCACGGCTTCGAGGAGTTCGCCGCCACCGCGCGGGCCGCCGACTGGGACGAGACCCTCACCGCGACGGGGCTCGACCGCGCCGACATCGAGCGCGCGCTCTCCATGGTGCTGGCGTCGAAGCGGACCATAGTCTGCTGGGCGATGGGCCTGACCCAGCACAAGCACTCGGTCGCGACCATCCGCGAGGTCGTCAACTTCCTCCTGCTGCGCGGCAACGTGGGCCGGCCCGGCGCGGGGGTGTGCCCCGTACGCGGACACTCCAACGTCCAGGGCGACCGCACCATGGGCATCTTCGAGCGGCCCGCGCCGGCCTTCCTCGACGCCCTGGACCGGGAGTTCGGGATCACCTCGCCGCGCCACCACGGCTACGACGTCGTCCGGGCCATCCGCGCGCTGCGCGACGGCGACGCGAAGGTCTTCTTCGCCATGGGCGGCAACTTCGTCTCCGCGTCGCCGGACACCGAGGTGACCGAGGCGGCGATGCGCAACGCGCGGCTGACGGTGCACGTGTCGACCAAGCTCAACCGCTCGCACGCGGTGACCGGCGCGCGCGCCCTGATCCTGCCGACCCTCGGCCGCACCGACAAGGACGTGCAGGCGGGCGGCAGGCAGATCGTGACCGTGGAGGACTCCATGGGCATGGTGCACGCCTCACGCGGCAACCTCGCCCCCGCGAGCCCGCACCTGCTCTCCGAGCCTGCGATCGTCGCGCGCATGGCGCGGGCGGTCCTCGGTCCCGCGTCGCTGACTCCCTGGGAGGAGTTCGAGAAGGACTACGGGTCGATCCGCGACCGTATCTCGCGGGTCGTCCCCGGCTTCGAGGACTTCAACGAACGCGTCGCCAGGCCCGGCGGTTTCCAGCTCCCGCACGCCCCGCGCGACGAACGGCGCTTCCCTACCGGGACCGGCAAGGCCAACTTCACGGCGGCGCCCGTGGAGTACCCGGCGCTGCCGGAGGGCCGGCTGCTGCTCCAGACACTGCGCTCGCACGACCAGTACAACACCACGATCTACGGCCTCGACGACCGCTACCGGGGCATCAAGGGCGGCCGTCGCGTCGTCCTGGTGAATCCGGACGACGCGGAGCAACTGGGCCTGGCCGACGGCTCGTACACGGATCTGGTCAGCGAGTGGAAGGACGGTGTCGAGCGGCGCGCCCGCGGCTTCCGGGTGGTGCACTACCCCACGGCGCGCGGCTGCGCCGCCGCCTACTACCCGGAGACGAACGTGCTGGTGCCGCTGGACTCCACGGCCGACATCAGCAACACCCCGGCGAGCAAGTCGGTCGTGGTCCGCTTCGAGCACCGCTGACGGAACATCCAGGTCCGGTTCCGGGGGCCGGTCCGCCCGGGCACCGCCCTGTCCGAGCGTGCGCTCACCCATCTGATATGACGGTGCGTACCAGCCCGCGCGGAGCCGCTCGCGGAATCCCGCGCGGAGGAACGCGCCGAAACATGCACTGAACACGTATCGCACCACGCAGCCGATCGGAGCCGGATCCATGGGTGAGCAGTCCCGAGCGAACGACGAGTCCGCGGCGACGTTCCCGCAGGAGATCATCGACGAGTACAGCGACACCGACCTGCTGTCCCTCTTCTCCGCCGGGGACCTCGGCACCCGGATGGGCCTGAAGGTCGTCGAGGCGTCCGCCGAACGCGTCGTCGCCACCATGCCCGTGGAGGGCAACACCCAGCCGTACGGGCTGCTGCACGGCGGCGCCTCCGCCGTACTCGCCGAGACCCTCGGCTCCATCGGCGCGATGCTGCACGGCGGACGCGGCAGGATCGCCGTGGGCGTGGACCTCAACTGCACCCATCACCGGGGGGCGCGCGCCGGAGTGGTGACCGGCGTCGCCACCCCGCTCCACCGGGGCAGGTCCACCGCGACGTACGAGATCGTCATCACCGACGAACAGGAGAAGCGGGTCTGCACCGCCCGGTTGACCTGTCTTCTCCAAAAAGGCGACGGCACCGGATTCATGGCACGGAAAGGCGCCTGAAGGGCGAACCTCAAGGAATGCTCAAGCGGACGGGAAAAGACACCGAACGGGCTTCTCGGCGCCTCCGGTGACCAACAGGTGAGACGCGCGGCCGCCACCGGACGGCCGTGAAACACGGCGGAAACGAAGGTCCGCCGGGACGCCCGCGGCGCTCCGCCCGCCGCCGGACCCCGGCACGGGAGAGCCAGGTGGGACCCTCCATGGTGACATTGTGTGACACCCTGCGCCGCGATCCCGGGCCCTCGCGCCCGCCGCGCACCGGCGCCCGCGCATGAGCGCGATCGGCCCCGTCGAACCGGGCGAGTCCACCTACCACCGCCCCGACGACCCGTTCACCGGGGCGCCGCCGGCCCGTCCGCACCTCACGCTGCCCCCGCGGCACCGCCGCAAGGCCGCGTTCGGCGCCGCCGCGCTGCTCACGGCGGGCGGCTGCCTGTACGTCCTCACGGCCCCGTCGCCGCCCCCGGAACCACCACCGCCCTGGCCGTCGCAGGTGGTCGGCTTCGCCTACCGGGGCGCCGCGCCAAAGGGCGAGCACGCCGGCGCGTTCACCTTCGGCGTCAGCGTCACGACCGAGCCCGGCCGCCGCGTCACGGTCGACGCCATCACCCAGCCGTCCGCCGCGCTCGCCGTCTCGACCGAACCGCCGGCGCCGTTCACCGTGCCCGCCGGAGGCTCCCGCGAGGTGCTCGTGACCGTCTATGTGCTCGACTGCGCGGAAGTACCCCGGAATGCCGGACTCCCTTTCCTGGATGTCACGTTACGTAATGAACGAGCCATCCAGAAACAGAGCCGGATCCTTGGTGGCGGATACCCGGAAGACCTCGGAACAGCCATCGAAACGACATGCCGCCGTACCGTTCCGTAATCGACCGATTACCGGTGCGGTCCTGCTGGTTCTCACTATGTGGACTTCCCAACAGGCTCAAATCACACGCCTTTCCCTTCCCGCACGGGCTTCATCGCGCTTCCGTCATAACAAGAGCGTCACATCCTTGGCCGCACCTCTGCACCACCCCCACCAGCGCGCTTAGAGTCACGGCCAGTCACCGCGCCACCGGATTCCCTTCAGTTCGGTTCCAGCGCTCGACCCGGCTTCCCAATCAGGGACAGCCGTGCCAGGGGAAAGGACTGATCGTGCGTCACCGTTCCTTGTTCATAGTCACCACTGCGGTCACTGTAGGAGCCCTCACGCTTTCTGCTTGCGGCTCCCGCGACGACAGCAGCGAGGGCGGCGGCGGCGGAAAGAAGACCGTCGTCATCGGCCTCGACGCGCCGCTGACCGGAGACCTCTCCGCGCTCGGCCAGGGCATCAAGAACTCCGCCGACCTCGCCGTCAAGACGGCAAACAAGAACAACGAGGTCGAAGGCATCACCTTCGAGCTGGAGTCCCTGGACGACGTCGCCCAGGCCGCGACCGGCCAGCAGAACGCCACCAAGCTCGTCGGCAACCAGGACGTCATGGGCGTGGTCGGCCCCCTGAACTCCGACGTCGGCCAGGCCATGCAGAAGGTCTTCGCCAACGACAACCTGGTCCAGGTCTCGCCCGCCAACACCAACCCCGAGATGACTCAGGGCAAGGACTGGCAGAGCGGCAAGAAGGTCCGGGGCTTCGACACCTACTTCCGCACGGCCACCACGGACGCCATCCAGGGCCCGTACGCCGCGCAGTTCATGTTCAACGAGAAGAAGCTCAAGAAGGTCTATGTCATCGATGACAAGAAGACCTACGGAGCCGGTCTCGCCGCCACCTTCTCCGCCGAGTTCACCAAGCTCGGTGGCAAGGTCGTAGGCACCGACCACATCAACCCGGACGACAAGGACTTCTCGGCCGTCGCGAGCAAGGTCGCCGCGAAGGACGCCGATTTCGTCTACTACGGCGGCGAGTACCCGGCCGGCGCCCCGCTGGCCAGCCAGATCAAGAACGCCGGCGCCAAGATCCCCACCGTCGGCGGTGACGCTCTCTTCAGCGCCGAGTACATCAAGCTGGGCAAGAAGAACTCCGAAGGCGACTTCGCCAGCTCCGTGGGCGCGCCCCTGGAGACCCTGGAGACCGCCAAGACCTTCATCAAGGACTACGCGGCCGGCGGCTACGACGGCGCCTTCGAGGCGTACGGCGGCTACGCCTACGACTCCACCTGGGCGATCATCCAGGCCGTGAAGGCCGTCGTCGAGAAGAACGACGGCGAGCTGCCCGGCGACGTCAAGGACGCGCGCAAGCAGATCACCGAGGCCATGCAGGACGTCAAGTTCGACGGCGTCACCGGCAGCGTCGGATTCGACGAGTTCGGCGACACCGTGAACAAGCAGCTCTCCCTCTACGAGGTGAAGGGCGGCAAGCACGTCCCCGTCAAGACGGGCGTGTTCGAGGGCTGACCGGGCTGACCAGCCCTCCCTCCTGTAGGACCTACCACCGCGCGGGGGCGCCCCCGCGCCCCCCCGCCGCCGGAAAATAACCCCCACAATAGGCGGCCCCCCCGGGAAAGAAAAACCCCCGCCAAATGCCCACCGCCTGCAACAAGGG
>NZ_JBHXRM010000024.1:105574-122723 GCF_042716895.1 Streptomyces sp. NPDC058653
TTTTTTTTATCCCCCCCCCCCCCCCCCCGCGTACCCCCCCCCCCCGGGCGGGCCCCCCCCCCCCCCCCCCCCGCGGCCGTATCTGACCCCACTCATTCGGAGGCCCCGCGGTGAACGATCTGCCGCAGCAACTTGCCAACGGCCTGCTACTCGGCGCGCTGTACGGACTCATCGCAATCGGTTACACGATGGTCTATGGCATAGTCCAGCTCATCAATTTCGCCCATGGCGAGATATTCATGATCGGCGGCTTCGGTGCGCTGACCGTACACCTCTGGTTGCCCAGCGGGACCAGCCTGCTCCTCGCACTGCCCCTCATGATCCTCATGGCGATGGCCTGCTCCGTGCTCGTCGCCGTCGGAGCCGAACGCTTCGCCTACCGGCCCCTGCGTGAGGCACCCAGACTCGCACCACTGATCACCGCGATCGGCCTCTCCATCGCACTCCAGCAGGCCATCTGGGCCTTCTACCCGGACGCCACCAAGTCCCGCCCCTTCCCCGAGTTCGAAGGCGGCAGGCTCGACTTCGGCGCGTTCGCCATCAGCCGCGGCGACCTCTTCCTCCTCATCGCCGCACCCCTGTGCATGATCACGCTCGGCGTGTTCGTCTCCAAGACCCGCACCGGGCGCGCCATGCAGGCCACGTCGCAGGACCCGGACACGGCCAAGCTCATGGGCATCAACACCGACCGCATCATCGTCACCGCGTTCGCCATCGGTGCCGCCTTCGCCGCCATCGCGGCCGTCGCCCACGGCCTCAAGTACGGCGAGGTCAACTTCAAGATGGGCTTCATCGCCGGACTCAAGGCCTTCACGGCCGCGGTCCTCGGCGGTATCGGCAACATCTACGGAGCCATGATCGGCGGCCTCGTCCTCGGCCTCGCCGAATCCATGGCCACCGCCTACATCGAGAACATCCCGGGCATGTCGCAGCTCGGCGGCGGCGCCTGGAAGGACGTGTGGGCGTTCGTCCTCCTCATCCTCGTACTGCTGCTGAGGCCACAAGGTCTGCTCGGCGCACGCGTCTCGGACAGGGCGTGATACCGATGACCACCACATCGAAGACGACCACCGCGCCGCCCGCCCACCGCGAGCAGCGCCCCGTCATCGGCCTGCCGCCCGCGGTGGCGAGCATCGGCGCCGCCGTGGGCGCCGTCGCGACCTTCGCCAGCACCTTCCTCGCCTGGACCTGGACCGCCGAATTCCCCGGCGACCTCACGGTCACCGGCTACCCCGGCGGCCTCCAGCTGCTCACCCTCACCGGTGCGCTGCTGACGCTGGTCTTCGTCGCCGCCGGCTACGGCGTACGCGGCCTCGGCTGGCTCACCCCCGGCGGCAGGAACGGCCCCGTCCTCCTCCTCGCCCTCGGCACCTTCGCCACCACCTGGTACACGGTCATCGCGATCGCCGTGGAACTCGGCGGACTCGCCAACCTCGAACCGGGCGGCTACGTCGCCGCCGTCGCCTCGCTGATCACCTTCGTCGCGGCCCTCGGACTCCCCTGCGACGTCCCGCACGAGGACCCGAACCCCAACGCGTGGCAGCGGCTCGTCCAGTCCTTCAAGGCCCCCACCCCCGAGGACGCCGCACCGCTCCCCGGCTGGGCCGAGATCCTCATCATCGCCGCCGCCTTCGGGCTCGGCCTGTTCATCTTCACCTACGGCATCGACACCGAGGCCGCCGAACTCTTCATCGGCTACATCCTCCTCGTCGCCTTCGGCGCCACCGCCGTATCGCGGGCCGGCCTCAACCGCCGCCTCGCGAGCCTCACCTCCAAGCACAAGAACGTGACCGTGACCGCGGCGTTCGTCTCCGCGTTCGCGTTCCCGTTCACCCAGAGCAACGACGCGTACGCCTCCATCGGTACAAACATCCTGATCTTCGCCACCGTCGCGCTCGGACTCAACGTCGTTGTCGGCCTCGCCGGACTGCTCGACCTCGGATACGTCGCCTTCCTCGGCGTCGGCGCCTACACGGCCGCCCTCGTCTCCGGATCGCCGTCGTCCACCATCGGGCTCCAGCTGCCGTTCTGGGCCGCCGTCCTCTGCGGCGCCGGCGCCTCGCTGATCTTCGGTGTCGTCATCGGCGCGCCGACCCTGCGACTGCACGGCGACTACCTGGCCATCGTCACGCTCGGCTTCGGTGAGATCTTCCGTATCACCATGCAGAACCTCGACGGATCGTCCGGCCCCGACGTCACCAACGGCTCCAACGGCATCCCCAACATCCCCGACCTCGATCTCTTCGGGTTCAACCTCGGGGAGCCGCATACGATCCTGGGCGTCGAACTCGGCAGGTTCTCCAACTACTACCTGCTGATGCTGCTGTTCACGATCATCGTCGTGACCGTGTTCCGCCGCTCCGACCAGTCGCGCATCGGCCGCGCCTGGGTCGCCATCCGCGAGGACGAGACCGCCGCCAGGGCCATGGGCATCAACGCCTTCCGGCTCAAGCTGCTCGCCTTCGCCCTCGGCGCCACCCTCGCCGGCATGGCCGGCACCGTACAGGCACACGTGACCTTCACCGTCACCCCCGCCCAGTACAAGTTCGTCGAAGCCGTCCCGCCGAACTCGGCGTTCCTGCTCGCCGCCGTCATCCTCGGCGGCATGGGCACGGTCAGCGGCCCCCTCATCGGCGCCTCGCTGCTCTACCTCATCCCGGCGAAGCTCCAGTTCATGTCCGACTACCAGCTGCTGCTCTTCGGCATCGCGCTCATCCTGCTCATGCGATTCCGCCCCGAGGGCCTCATCGCGGACCGCAGGAAGCAGCTCGAATTCCACGAGACCGGGCAACTGGACGCCCCCAAGGGCGATATCGGCCTCAGTAAAGCGGGGGTGTGACCCGAATGACCACCGACATCGAACCCACCGGCGCCGGATCCCCCAAGGCCGCCACCCAGGCCGCCGTGCCCGTGCTCCAGGCCACCGGCGTCACCAAGAAGTTCGGCGGCCTCACCGCCGTACAGAACGTCGACCTCCAGGTCAACACCGGCGAGATCGTCGGCCTCATCGGCCCCAACGGTGCCGGTAAGACCACGTTCTTCAACTGCCTCACCGGTCTGTACGTCCCCACCGAGGGCACCGTCAGCTACAAAGGCACCGTCCTGCCCCACCAGTCCCATCTGGTCACCAAGGCAGGCATCGCCCGTACGTTCCAGAACATCCGCCTCTTCGCCAACATGACCGTCCTGGAGAACGTCCTCGTCGGACGCCACACCAGGACCAAGGAAGGCCTCTGGTCCGCACTCCTGCGCGGACCCGGCTTCAAGAAGGCGGAGAAGGAGTCCGAGGAACGCGCCATGGAACTCCTGGAGTTCACCGGCCTCGCGGCCAAGCGCGACCACCTCGCCCGCAACCTCCCCTACGGAGAACAGCGGAAACTGGAGATCGCCCGCGCCCTCGCCAGCGACCCGGGCCTCCTCCTGCTCGACGAGCCCACCGCCGGCATGAACCCGCAGGAGACCCGCACCACCCAGGACCTGGTCTTCGCCATCCGCGACCAGGGCATCGCCGTACTCGTCATCGAGCACGACATGCGCTTCATCTTCAACCTGTGCGACCGCGTCGCCGTCCTCGTCCAGGGCGAGAAGCTCGTCGAGGGCACCGCCGAGGTCGTCCAGGCCGACGAGCGGGTCGTCGCCGCCTACCTCGGCACGCCCTACGAGGGCGCGCCCGGCGGCGAGGAAGTCTCCGAGGTGGAGGCCGCGGAGGCACACAGCACGGCAGGAAAAGAAGGAGACACCAAGTGACCGCACTACTGGAGGTGGAGGACCTCAAGGTCGCCTACGGCAAGATCGAAGCCGTCAAGGGCATCTCCTTCAGCGTCGAAGCCGGTCAGATCGTCACGCTCATCGGCACCAACGGCGCGGGCAAGACGACCACGCTGCGCACCCTGTCCGGGCTGCTCAAGCCCTCCGGGGGCCGGATCGTCTTCGACGGGCAGCCGCTGAACGGCATCGGCGCGCACAAGATCGTCGCGATGGGCCTCGCGCACTCCCCCGAGGGGCGCCGGATCTTCCCGCGCCTCACGATCGCGGAGAACCTCAAGCTCGGCGCGTTCCTCCGTAAGGACGCCGCCGGCATCGAGAGCGACATCAAGCGCGCCTACGAGCTGTTCCCGATCCTCGGCGAACGCAGCAAGCAGGCGGCGGGCACCCTCTCCGGCGGCGAGCAGCAGATGCTCGCCATGGGACGGGCGCTGATGTCACGGCCCAAGCTGCTCATGCTGGACGAGCCGTCCATGGGACTCTCGCCGATCATGATGCAGAAGATCATGGCGACCATCGCCGAACTCAAGTCGCAGGGCACGACGATCCTCCTCGTCGAGCAGAACGCCCAGGCGGCGCTGTCCCTGGCCGACCAGGGCCATGTGATGGAGGTCGGCAAGGTCGTGCTCTCGGGCAGCGGACAGGATCTGCTGGTCGACGAGTCGGTACGGAAGGCGTACCTGGGCGAGGACTGAGTCCCCGCGCACGCGCACGTACGCGAGAAGGCCCGCGCCCCCTCGGGGACGCGGGCCTTCTCCCGCTTCCGCGGGACGCTCTACTGCCCCTTCGCGGCCTTCTTCTCCTCGTCGTCCTCGATGACGGCTTCGGCGACCTGCTGCATCGACAGCCGGCGGTCCATCGAGGTCTTCTGGATCCACCGGAAGGCGGCGGGCTCCGTGAGGCCGTACTGGGTCTGGAGGATCGACTTGGCGCGGTCCACGAGCTTGCGCGTCTCCAGGCGGGTCGTCAGATCGGCGACCTCCTTCTCCAGCGCCCTGAGTTCGTTGAAGCGCGAGACGGCCATCTCGATGGCCGGGACCACGTCGGTCTTGCTGAACGGCTTCACGAGATACGCCATGGCGCCGGCGTCCCTGGCGCGCTCCACCAGATCGCGCTGCGAGAAGGCGGTGAGCATCAGGACGGGCGCGATCGACTCCCGCGCGATCCGCTCCGCGGCGGAGATGCCGTCGAGGACGGGCATCTTGACATCGAGGATGACGAGATCGGGCCGGTGCTCCCGGGCGAGCTCGACGGCACGCTCACCGTCACCGGCCTCGCCCACGACGGAGTAGCCCTCTTCCTCGAGCATCTCCTTGAGGTCGAGACGGATGAGCGCCTCGTCCTCGGCGATGACGACGCGCGTCGTCAGGGGCGGGACATGCGACTTGTCGTCGTCGACGGGCTGGGGCGACTCGGGGGCGGTCACGGGGGCTCCTCGTTACTGGCAGATACTGCTGGGCAAGAGCCTACCCAGCTACGGTATGGTTGGGGCACGGAGGGCCCACCCCATCCTTTGTTTCAAAGGAGCCCCGGTAGCCCAGCGGTAGAGGCCATGGATTCAAAACCCATACAGCGTCGGTTCGAATCCGACTCGGGGCACTTTCCCTTCGATTCCAAGGTTGACGTGAAGTTGGACGATCTTCACGTGAACGTGTGACAGAAGCGCTGTTTCCGCGCCGCTCCCCCAAGATCACGTCAAGCTCGGTCGCATGTACGACACCGAGACACGGCTGGGCGCGCTGAGGCTTGTCGCCCAGGGCCGCAGCCTCAACTCCGTGAGCAAGCAGACCGGTGTGTCCCGTTCGGCGATCCGCTCCTGGGCGACCCGGGTCGAGCCGAGCCCCCGTATGGCGCGGGAGTGTCCGTCGGAGCCGGCCGACGCGGCGTCGTACGCCTATCTCCTCGGGCTCTACCTCGGTGACGGCTGCATCAGCCCGCATCCTCATGGCGGCCACTACCTGCGTATCGCCTGCGCCGACGCCTGGCCGGGGCTGACAGAGCTGTGCCGCGCGGCCGTTGTCGCCGTCCGGCCCGGGGCCTGCGTGGCAGTCGTCCGGAAGCAGGGGTGTGTCATGGTGAGCAGTTACGACCGGCACTGGCCGTGTCTGTTCCCGCAGCACGGGCCCGGCAGAAAGCACGAACGCCGGATCGAGCTCGTCGACTGGCAGCGGGAGATCGTGGACGCGCACCCCTGGGGACTGATCCGCGGTCTCGTCCATTCCGACGGCTGCCGGAACATGAACTGGACCACGCGCACCGTGGGCGGCGAGACCAAGCGGTACGAGTACCCCCGGTACTGGTTCACCAACGTCTCCGACGACATCCGGCGGCTCTACACCGACACGCTCGACACTCTCGGCGTGGAGTGGAAGAACTGCACCCGGTACGGGAAGCCGTACAACATATCCGTCGCCAGGAAGGCGTCCGTCGCCCTCATGGACACCCACGTCGGGCCGAAGCACTGAGCTTCGGCCCGGCGTGGCTCCGGCGCCGCGCGTGCTACTTCGGGCTGTCGTCCTCACCGATGTGGTGCACCCGGACCAGGTTCGTCGAGCCCGGGACCCCCGGCGGGGAGCCCGCCGTGATCACCACGATGTCGCCCTTGTTGCAGCGGCCGATCCGCAGCAGCTCCTCGTCGACCTGGTCGACCATCGCGTCCGTCGACTCCACGTGCGGGCCGAGGAACGCCTCCACACCCCAGGTGAGGTTGAGCTGCGCGCGGGTCGCCGGGTCCGGGGTGAAGGCCAGCAGCGGGATCGGCGAGCGGTAGCGGGAGAGGCGCTTGACCGTGTCTCCCGACTGGGTGAACGCCACCAGGAACTTCGCGCCGAGGAAGTCGCCCATCTCGGCCGCCGCTCGGGCGACCGCGCCGCCCTGGGTGCGGGGCTTGTTGCGCTCGGTGAGCGGGGGGAGGCCCTTGGCCAGGACGTCCTCCTCCGCCGCCTCGACGATGCGGCTCATCGTCCGGACGGTCTCGACCGCGTACTTGCCGACGCTCGTCTCGCCGGACAGCATCACCGCGTCGGTGCCGTCGATGACGGCGTTGGCGACGTCCGAGGCCTCGGCCCGGGTGGGCCGGGAGTTCTCGATCATCGAGTCGAGCATCTGCGTGGCGACGATGACCGGCTTCGCGTTGCGCTTCGCGAGCTTGATCGCGCGCTTCTGCACGATCGGCACCTGCTCCAGCGGCATCTCGACGCCGAGGTCCCCGCGGGCGACCATGATGCCGTCGAACGCGGCGACGATGTCGTCTATGTTCTCCACGGCCTGTGGCTTCTCGACCTTGGCGATGACCGGGACGCGCCGCCCCTCCTCGTCCATGACGCGGTGGACGTCGTCGATGTCGCGGCCGCTCCGTACGAAGGAGAGGGCGACGACGTCGGCGCCGATGCGCAGGGCCCAGCGGAGGTCGTCGATGTCCTTCTCGGAGAGCGCGGGGACGGACACCGCGACGCCGGGGAGGTTGAGGCCCTTGTTGTCGGAGACCATGCCGCCCTCGCGGACCGTGGTGCGGACGCGGGGTCCGTCGACCGCGGTGACCTCGAGGGTGACCTTGCCGTCGTCGACGAGGATGAGCTCACCGGGGGTGACGTCCTCCGCGAGTCCCTCGTAGGTCGTGCCGCAGGTGTGGCGGTCGCCTTCGAGGGGTTCGACGGTGATGGTGAATTCGTCGCCGCGTTCAAGCAGTACCGGGCCTTCACGGAAACGCCCGAGGCGAATCTTCGGGCCTTGAAGGTCGGCGAGGATTCCCACGCTGCGGCCGGTTTCCTCGGCGGCTTTGCGTACGCGCTGGTAGCGCTCCTCGTGCTCGACGTAGGTGCCGTGGCTGAGGTTGAAGCGGGCGACGTCCATTCCGGCCTCGACCAGTGCTTTGATCTGGTCGTACGAGTCGGTGGCGGGCCCCAAGGTACAGACGATTTTTGCTCGACGCATGATTTGAGACTAAACCTTACCGCCGGGTAGGTAATTGGTCTCACATGACTACTCAACAACCTTTGCGTGAAGGGTTGTTGCCAAGTGTTGAAGTGGGCGGGCGGGCGCTCCGATGAGCATTATTGGGGAATTGCGGCGTGCGCCGGTCAGAGAACCGGCGGTGTCATCGTGAACCGCGCGTTCACCTGCGCGTAAACCGTCTGACGCTGCGGTTCGAGGTCCAGCGCGGGGGCCGCGGCGGCGGCTTGGGGAGCGCCTCCGTAACTCAACGCGTACGCGGGGGCACGCGTGGCGAACGGCACCGCGTTCTCCGCTCCGATGTCGGCGAGCTCGACGAGCGCGGCGAGATCGGCGCCGAGGGCTCCCGCGTACTCACGAGCCCGCTGGACCGCCTCGCGGACCGCCTGCCTGCGGGCCTCGCCGTGCGCGGGCGAGTCGGGGCGCAGGGCCCACCAGGGGCCGTCGACGGTGGTGAGGTCGAGGTCGGCGAGGCGGGTGGTGAGTTCGCCGAGTGCGGTGAAATCGGCGAGCTCGGCGTTGATGTTCACACGTCCGTGGTAGGCGCGGACGCGTTCGCCGCGGCCGTGCCGGGTGAGTTCCGGGTTGATGGAGAAGGAGCCGGTCTCAAGTTTCTCGACGGAGTCGCCGTACGACTTGATCAGGGTCAGGACCTCGTTGTTGCGGCGGGTGAGGTCGTCGAGTGCGGTGCGGCGGTCGGTGCCGCGCGCGCTGACCGTGACGCCGATCCTGGCGATCTCCGGGTCGAACTCCAGGCGTGCCTCGCCCCGGACGGCGACCCTGGGGATCTCGGGGGTGCCGTAGGGCGCGGAGGCGGGGACGGGTGCGGGGGCGTCGGCGGTCACGGCTCGGTGTCTCCTTCGTACGGCGGCGAGTTGTGGCGTCACTCTCCCATCCGGCTCGCGTCCGGGCACGACATTCGGCGGTCATCGGATCGAAACCCGTTGGGGGTGTTCGATTCCGCGTTCCTGCGTCAGAATCTAGCCGCCTTATCTACGCGCGTTGTGCGCACGGTTGACGAGATCGAGGGAGTAGCGATGCCGCTGAACCGAAGGACGTTCCTGGGCCGGTCGGCCGCCGCCGGAGCGGGCGTGGCGATCGCCGGGGGCGCCGTCGTGCCCGCGGAGGCGCGGGAGCACGGCGACGGTCACGGGCATGGCCACGGGCGTCCGAAGCGGTACTCGTTCACCGTGATGGGCACGACGGACCTGCACGGCAACGTCTTCAACTGGGACTACTTCACGGACAAGGAGTTCGACGACAAGGACCGCAACGACGTCGGTCTGGCGAAGATCTCCACGCTGGTCAACCGCGTCCGTGAGGAGAAGGGCCGGGGCAACACCCTGCTCATCGACGCGGGCGACACGATCCAGGGCACCCAGCTCTCGTACTACTACGCCAAGATCGACCCGATCACGGCGAAGCGCGGTCCCGTGCATCCGATGGCGCAGGCGATGAACGCGATCGGGTACGACGCCGCGGCGCTCGGCAACCACGAGTTCAACTACGGCATTCCGGTGCTGCGCAAGTTCGAGGAGCAGTGCCGTTTCCCGCTGCTCGGTGCCAACGCGCTGGACGCGAAGACGCTGCGGCCGGCTTTCCCGCCGTATGTGATCAAGCGGCTGCGGACGCCGCACGGGCGTGATGTGCGGGTGGCGGTGCTGGGGCTGACGAACCCGGGCATCGCGATCTGGGACAAGGTGAACGTCCAGGGCAGGATGACGTTCCCGGGTCTGGAGGAGCAGGCCGCGAAGTGGGTGCCCAAGCTGCGGTCGATGGGCGCGGACGTGGTGATCGTCTCCGCGCACTCGGGGTCGAGCGGCACGTCCTCCTACGGAGACCAGCTTCCGCACATCGAGAACGCGGCCGGTCTGGTGGCCGAGCAGGTGCCGGGGATCGACGCGATCCTGGTCGGCCACGCGCACAGCGAGATTCCGGAGTACCGGGTCACCAACAAGGAGACCGGCAAGGACGTGGTGCTGTCCGAGCCGCTGAAGTGGGGGCAGCGGCTGACGCTGTTCGACTTCGACCTGGTGTGGGAGCGGGGCCGCTGGTCGGTCGAGAAGGTGGGCGCGCAGGTCCTCAACTCCAACACGGTGGAGGAGGACCGGAAGATCACGGGCCTGCTGGTCGACGAGCACCGCAAGGTCGTCAGCTATGTCAACCAGGTCATCGGCACGTCGGCGACCGCGATGACGACGGCGGACGCGCCCTGGCGGGACGAGCCGCTGATCGACCTGATCAACCATGTGCAGACGGAGACGGTGAAGGCGGGGCTGGCGGGCGGTGAGTGGGCGGCGCTGCCCCTGCTGTCGCAGGCGTCGAGCTTCTCGCGTACGGCGGGGATTCCGGCGGGCGAGGTGACGATCAAGGACGCGGCGGCGCTGTACCCGTTCGAGAACACCCTGGAGGCACGGCTGCTGACGGGTGCTCAGATCAAGGACTATCTGGAGTTCTCGGCGAGGTACTACGTGCGGACGGCCGCGGGCGCGCCGGTGGACACCTCGAAGCTGACGAACGCGGACAACATCCCGGACTACAACTACGACGTGGTGTCGGGGCTGACGTACGACATCGACATCGCCGCGCCGGCCGGTTCGCGGATCGTGAATCTCTCCTTCGAGGGGAAGCCGCTCGACCCGTCGGCGAGGTTCGTGCTGGCGGTGAACAACTACCGGGCGAGCGGCGGCGGCAACTTCCCGCATGTCGCGGGCGCGCAGCAGTTGTGGTCCGACCCGGACGAGATCCGGAACACGATCATCACCTGGGTGCAGACGGAGAAGACCGTCGACCCGGCCGCGTTCGCCTCGGTGGACTGGAAGCTCACGCGCGACGGCACCCCGGTCTTCTGACTCGTCGCGCGCTGACGCGCCGGTGTGGTGCTGTCCCCTCGGCACCGCACCGGCGCAAACCCCAACGGAAGAACGACGGCTGACGACCGGAGATCAGCGCACTTCGGAGAGCGGCACGAGACCCCTGGGCACCGGTACCTGCCGGTGCTTCTCCTGTCCGTCGAGGCCGAAGCTGGTGAACGCGGTGCGTCGCGGCAGCGGGTAGGGCTCGGTGCCGGTCAGCGAGTTGAGGATCGTCGCGCCGCGCCAGGCGGCGAGTCCGAGGTCGGGGGTGCCGACGCCGTGCGTGTGCCGTTCGGCGTTCTGTACGTACACGGAGCCGGTCACCGAGGGGTCGAGCATCAGCCGGTACCGGTCGTCGACGCGGGGGCGCTGGGACTTGTCGAGCCGCATGTACGGGTCGAGTCCGGCCAGGAGGCGGCCGAGCGGGCGCTCGCGGTAGCCGGTGGCGAGGACGACGGCGTCGGTGGTGAGCCGGGAGCGGCCGGACTGCTGGGCGTGTTCCAGGTGGAGTTCGAGGCGGGTGGCGCCGACGCGTCCCGCCGTACGGACGAGTACGCCGGGGGTGAGGACGGCGTCGGGCCAGCCGCCGTGGAGCGTGCGGCGGTAGAGCTCGTCGTGGATGGCGGCGATGGTGTCGCTGTCGATGCCTTTGTGGAGCTGCCACTGGCGGGGGACGAGTTCGTCGCGTACGTGCTCGGGCAGGGCGTGGAAGTAGCTGACGTAGTCGGGGGTGAAGTGCTCCAGGCCGAGCTTGGAGTACTCCATGGGCGCGAAGGCCTCGGTGCGGGCGAGCCAGTGGAGTTTCTCGGCGCCGGCGGGGCGGGCGCGCAGCAGGTCGAGGAAGACCTCGGCGCCGGACTGTCCGGAGCCGACGACGGTGATGTGTTCGGCGTCGAGGATCCGCTCGCGGTGGGCGAGGTAGTCGGCCGAGTGGATCACGGGTACGGCGGGGGTGTCGACGAGGAGCTTGAGCGGCTCGGGGACGTGGGGCTCGGTGCCGATGCCGAGGGCGACGTTACGGGTGTAGGCGCGGCCGAGTGCCTCGACCTCGCCGTCCTTGTCGAGCTGGGTGAAGTCGACCTCGAAGAGGGCGCGTTCGGGGTTCCAGCGGACGGCGTCGACCTGGTGGCCGAAGTGGAGGCCGGGGAGCTGTTCGCTGACCCAGCGGCAGTACGCGTCGTACTCGCCGCGCCGGATGTGGAAGCGCTCGGCGAAGTAGAACGGGTAGAGCCGGTCGCAGGCCCTGAGATAGCTCAGGAAGGACCAGGGGCTCGCGGGGTCGACGAGGGTCACCAGGTCGGCCAGGAAGGGTACCTGGAGGGTCGCGCCGTCGAGGAGCAGCCCCGGGTGCCAGTGGAAGGCGGGGCGTTGTTCGAAGAAGGCGGCGGCGAGGCCTCCGTGGACGCCGTCGGCGAGCGCGGCGAGGGAGAGGTTGAACGGTCCGATGCCGATGCCGACCAGGTCGTGCGGCTGGTCGTGATCGGCTGCTGACAGGTCGGTCATGGAGGTCCTTCAGGGCGGGTGGGCCAGCTTCACCAGGGGTCCGGGGTCGGTCGGGTGGTGCCCACGGTGCCCAACGATCCGGACCCGGCGGGGGTAGCGGCGTGCGCTGAAGGAGAGTGCGTCGCGTGTGTCGCCGTGAAGAGGCGTCTCCGTAAGGAGGGCGGGGCGGGCGGGCGCGTGTGCGGGGCCGGCCTCGTCCTCCCTACGGAGGCTCACGGAAGCGCTTACGGAGGCGGGCGCGGTCAGCCGGCCCGTACGCGCAGCGCGCGGCGGAGGTCGTCGAGTTGGTCGACGAGTTTGCGGCGCAGCGCGGGCAGGAGGTCCTTCTCGGTCAGGCATTCCTCGCCCAGGCGCAGGGACTCCTCGTCCACGGCGTGCAGGGGGAAGGCGTGGCGTCCGGCGAATTCGGCGATGGCGGGGCCGCGACGGGTGGCCAGGGCGACGGCGTCGGTGTAGAAGCGCGGGACGTACTCGCGTACGAGGTCGGTCTGTTCGGGCTGCCAGAAACCCTGGGCGGTGGCGGTGAAGAGGTGGTTGGAGAGGTCGTCGCCGAGGAAGAGCCGTTCCCAGGCGGCGGCCTTGGCGGCGGGGTCGGGGATGGCGGCCCGGCAGCGGGCGGCGCCCTCCTGGCCGGTGGCGCTGGGGTCGCGGGCGAGTTCGCCGTCGATGGCGGTGTCGTCGACGGCGCCGAGGACGGCGAGGCGGTAGAGGATGCGCCAGCGCAGTTCGGGGTCGAGTTCGGGGCCGCCGGGCACGCTGTCCGAGCCGAGCCAGTCCTGGATGCCGTCGGGCTGGGTCGCGGCGGAGATGAAGTGGCGTACGGCGGTGAGGCGCAGGCCGGGCGCGTTGCCGTCCTCGGTGCGGCGGATGAGGGCGCGGCAGATGGCGGTGAGGGTGGCGAGGGCGCCGGGCCGCTCGTCGGGGCCGAGGTAGCGGTCGGCGATCTGGGTGGCGGCGAAGCCGAGTACGCCTTGGACGACGGCGAGGTCCGACTCCTGGGGGAGGTGGGTGCGGGCGGCCTCCAGATAGGCGGTGGGGGCCAGTTCGCCGTCGCGGACCATGTCGCGGGCCGCGTTCCAGACGACGGTGCGGGTGAGCGGGTCGGGGATGGCGGAGAGGGAGCCGAGCGCGGTGGTCCAGGAGCGGTCGTCGAGGCGGACCTTGGCGTAGGCGAGGTCGCCGTCGTTGAGGACGACCAGGTCGGGGCGGCGGCCGGGGCGGACGGTGGGGCCGTCCTGCTGCGGGATGTCGATCTCGAAGCGGTCGCGCGGGGCGAGTCGGCTGGGGTCGACGAGGTCGCGGTCGTAGGTGCCGACGGCGATCCGGTGCGGGCGGTCGCCGTCCTGGGTGATGTCGAGTGCCCAGCCGGCCTCGGAGCCGTTGCCGGTGATGGTGGGCGTGAGGGTGTCGACGCCGGTGGTGCGGAGCCAGCGCTCGGCCCACCGGTGGACGTCGCGGTCGGTGGAGGCCGCGAGGGAGTCGATGAAGTCGGCGAGGGTGGCGTTGCCGAACTTGTGCCGGGCGAAGTGGGTGTTGATGCCGGCGAGGAAGTCCTCCTCGCCGAGCCAGGCGACGAGTTGGCGCAGCGCGGAGGCGCCCTTGGCGTAGGAGATCCCGTCGAAGTTGAGCATCGCGGAGGCGGTGTCGGGTACGGCGGCGGGGTCGGGCGCGACGGGGTGGGTGGAGGGTCGCTGGTCGGCGTCGTAGCCCCAGGACTTGCGGTCTATGCCGAAGGCGACCCAGGTGTCGGTGTAGCGGGTGGCCTCGGTGAGGGTCTGGTAGCCCATGTACTCGGCGAAGGACTCGTTGAGCCAGATGTCGTCCCACCAGGTGAGGGTGACGAGGTCGCCGAACCACATGTGGGCCATCTCGTGGGCGATGACCATGGCCCGGGTCTGGCGTTCGGTGTCGGTGACGGCGGAGCGGTAGACGAACTCGTCGCGGAAGGTGACGAGGCCCGGGTTCTCCATGGCGCCCATGTTGAACTCGGGGACGAAGGCCTGGTCGTAGGAGTCGAAGGGGTACGGCTCCTTGAACTTGGCGTGGTAGCGGTCGTAACAGGCGCGGGTGATGCCGAGGATCTCGTCGGCGTCGGTGTCGAGATGGGGCGCGAGGGAGCGGCGGCAGTGGATGCCGAAGGGCAGGCCCGCGTGTTCGGTGCGGACGGAGTGCCAGGGCCCGGCGGCGACGGCCACGAGGTAGGTGGAGATGGGCGGGGTGGGCGCGAGGCTCCAGGTGCCGTCGCCCTCGTGGGTGGCGATGCCGTTGCCGAGGACGGTCCACTCCTCGGGGGCGGTGACGGTGAGGTCGAAGACGGCCTTGAGGTCGGGCTGGTCGAAGACGGCGAAGATCCGCTGGACGTCTTCGAGGAACATCTGGGTGTAAACGTAGGTCTCGCCGTCGGTGGGGTCGGTGAAGCGGTGCATGCCCTCGCCGGTGCGGGAGTAGCGCATGGTGGCGTCGACGCGCAGTTCGTGCCGGCCTTCGGCGAGGCCGGGGAGCGCGAGGCGGTTCTCGGTGAGGGCCCCGGGGTCCAGGGGCTGTCCGTCGAGGGTGACGGAGCGCAGTCGTGCGGGCTTCAGCTCGACGAAGGTGTCTCCGGCCGCGAGGGCGGTGAACTCGATGGCGGCACGGGATTCGAAGGTCTCGTCGCCGGTGGTCAGGTCGAGGGCGACCGTGTACCGGTGGACGTCGATGAGCTGGGCACGGGTCTGCGCTTCGTCGCGCGTCAGTACGGACATGGGGACATGCTGCCCGATGGGTGTCGGGCCGCGCAGCGGGTGGGGATTGCGCTCTGAGCGCACGGGGCGGGTCACGGGGAGCGCGGGCGGCGCTTGCGGCGACGGGGCCGGCCGGGGGCGCGGGAAGGGCCGGTCACGTCGAGGAGCGGTCCACGTGCGCCGGGTTCTCCGGGCGCGCTGCGTTCTCCGGGTGCGCCGGGTCGTCCGTGGCCGCTACCGCGTCCGTGCCGACCGTGCCCGCCGTGTTCTCCGCGCGGCCGGAGTTGTCGGCGATCGTCTCGTGGTGCCGGATCACCTCCGCGATGATGAAGGTGAGGAGCTTCTCGGCGAACGCGGGGTCGAGCCGGGCGCTCTCGGCGAGCTGGCGCAGGCGGGTGATCTGGAGCCGTTCACGGGCCGGGTCGGCGGGCGGCAGATGGTGCGCGGCCTTGAGGAGACCGACCTGCTGGGTGCATTTGAACCGTTCCGCCAGCATATGGACGACTGCCGCGTCGATGTTGTCGATACTCCCGCGGAGCCGGTCCAGCTCGGCCTGGACGGACCGGTCGATGCCGCCGTTGTCTCCGTTGTCGCTCGTGGTCATGGGGCGGAAGCTTAAGTGCTGCCGGGCGCCGGAGGGGACGGCGTCTCAGGGAGGAGGGCGTGTGGTGATCGTCGGCGGGGGCCGGGGTGCGGGGCACGGTCCGCTCCAGCCGCCGGGCACGGTCCGGCCCTGGCGCTCCCGGAAAAAGGGGAGTTACGGCTCCGACCTGCCGGACCTCCCGTCTCCGGCCGAGGTGCTCCGTACCCGCGGGACCGATGTGCCGCTGTTCACCTCCGACGGGTCGGAGGACCAGGGGCCGACCGGCGGCCCGGCGCCCGGGCCGGCGGGGGCGCTCTGCCCGTGCGGCACGGCCCGGGTGGCGCGGTCGGTGGACGACACGACGCGGGCGGGGGACGCCGGTACGGTGCCCGTGGTGGGCACCGTACCGGCCGCGAAGGCGCCGCCCGGAGCGGCGAGGGCGGCGCCGGCTGTCACGAGTGCGATGGCGTTCACGTCGCGTGGACGAAGGCGGGACAGGTCGTGGACCGACGCGCCGGCGCGCGTGGTGACCTGCCCCGCCCTCGGGGCCGGGCGGGACTCTGGGAACAGGCCCTTGACCGGACGCTCCCCGGGCTCGGATCCGCTGGGATCAGCCCGGAGGGGGATCAGAGACTGGCCGCGGCCGACGCGATGGCGGAGGCGAAGGTGGAGACCTCGGTGTAGACACCGGGGTAGTTGGGCCGGGCGCAGCCGTTGCCCCAGCTCACGATGCCGACCTGGATGAAGGCGCCGGCGTTGTCCTTGCGGAACATCGGGCCGCCGGAGTCACCCTGGCAGGTGTCCGTGCCGCCGGCGGCGAATCCGGCGCAGATCTCCTCGCTCGTGATGATCTGGCCGCCGTAGGAGGAGTTGCAGCTGGCGTCGGAGACGAACGGGACGGTCGCCTTGAGCAGGTAGCGCTGCTGTCCACAGCCTTCACAGGCGGCACCCCAGCCGGCGACGGTGAAGTTGCCGTTGTTGTACGCCGTGGTGGTGGCGATCTTCAGGGTCGGCAGGTTGATGGGCTGGGCGAGCTTGATCAGCGCCCAGTCCTTGCCCGCGCCGTTGTAGCCGGGGGCCTGGAGGACCTTGGTGGAGCGGACCTTGATGGCGCTGGAGCTCTGGAGGTCCACGACGCCCGCGGTGGCGGTGATGCTGGTGTTGTTGCCCGATCCGCTCACACAGTGGGCGGCGGTCAGCACGACGGTGGACGAGTACAGCGAGCCGCCACAGCCCATCGAGAGGCGGACCATGAAGGGGAACTCACCCTGGGCGGCGCGGGTGCCGCCGACGACGGGAGGCGCGAGGGGGGCGGCGGCCTGCGTCTTGGGCGCGTCCGGCACGGGCGCGGCGGTGGCGGAGGTGGTCTGGAGGCTGATGGCGGCGAGCATGACAGCGCCGGCAGCGATGCATCTCTTGAGGACACCCTGAATGCTCAACGGTCTGCCTTTCGTGGGGGCTTGAGGGATTTGCTCCTGTCATGGCACACAGGTCGACGCGCGTTGCACGCCATTGGCATGAGCCCGACAGGAACGCGATCCGGATTATCCGGAGGGCAGGAGCGGCCCCACAAGATACGAATCTCAGCCAACCGAACGGTCGGCCTCCGGTCGCCGTCCGGCCACCGAACACCGGAATCCGCCCCCGGCCCGGGTCGCCGCGCGCGCGTCCGCCGACATGGCGCCCACACGGACGAAGCGTGCGGCCCGTGCGGCTCCGGAGCCGGGAGAAAGAAAAGAGAGGGGTGGGTTCCGGACCGCTTGGTCCGGAAC
>NZ_JBHXRM010000025.1:0-121498 GCF_042716895.1 Streptomyces sp. NPDC058653
GCCCGGGTCGGCTCGGCGGGGGGGCGGGGGGCGGTGGGGTGGGGGGGGCCCGCGGCCGCCCCACGGCGGCGCCGCGCACACCCGACCGGAGTGCGCGGCGCGCCGTACCGTTGCACCTGTAGTTACGTTTTCTGCACCACCCCGGCAGACAGCGGCGTCTACCACCTCGCAAGGAGTCCCCCGTGGCCATCTCGGTCTTCGACCTGTTCTCGATCGGCATCGGCCCGTCCAGCTCCCATACCGTCGGCCCCATGCGCGCGGCGGGCCTCTTCGCGCGACGGCTGAAGAACGAGGGCCTGATGGCCCACACCGCCTCCGTACGGGCCGAGCTCTTCGGCTCGCTCGGCGCCACCGGCCACGGCCACGGCACGCCCAAGGCGGTGCTCCTGGGCCTGGCGGGCGAATCCCCCCGTACGGTCGACATCGAGTCCGCCGACGCGCGGGTGGAGACCATCCGCACCGGTGGCCGGATCAGCCTGCTCGGGATGCACGAGATCCCCTTCGACCTCGACACGGACCTGGTCCTGCACCGCCGCAAGGCGCTGCCGTACCACGCGAACGGCATGACGGTCTCGGCGTACGACTCCGCCGGCGGCACCCTCCTGGAGAAGACGTACTACTCCGTCGGCGGCGGCTTCGTCGTGGACGAGGACGCCGTGGGCGAGGACCGCATCAAGCTGGACGACACGGTGCTGACGTACCGCTTCCGCAGCGGTGACGAGCTGCTGCGGCTGGCGGGTGAGACCGGGCTCTCGATCTCCGGGCTGATGCTGGAGAACGAGAAGGCGTGGCGCACGGAGAGCGAGATCCGCGAGGGGCTGCTGGAGATCTGGGGGGCCATGCGGGAGTGCGTGTCCCGGGGCATGACCCGTGAGGGCCTGCTGCCCGGCGGCCTCAAGGTCCGCCGCCGCGCCGCGAACTCCGCCCGGCAGCTGCGTGCCGAGGGTGACCCGGCGGCCCGCGCGATGGAGTGGATCACCCTCTACGCGATGGCGGTCAACGAGGAGAACGCGGCGGGCGGGCGGGTCGTCACCGCCCCGACCAACGGCGCGGCGGGCATCATCCCGGCGGTGCTGCACTACTACCTGAACTTCGCCGCGGCCGGCCACACGGACGCCGAGAAGGACGACGACATCGTCCGCTTCCTGCTCGCCGCCGGCGCGATCGGCATGCTCTTCAAGGAGAACGCCTCCATCTCGGGCGCCGAGGTCGGCTGCCAGGGCGAGGTCGGCTCCGCCTGCTCGATGGCCGCGGGCGCCCTCGCGGAGGTCCTGGGCGGCAGCCCCGAACAGGTCGAGAACGCCGCCGAGATCGGTATGGAGCACAACCTGGGCCTGACCTGCGACCCGGTCGGCGGCCTCGTACAGATCCCGTGCATCGAGCGCAACGGCATGGCGGCGGTCAAGGCGGTGACGGCGGCGAAGATGGCACTGCGCGGCGACGGCAGCCACAAGGTGTCGCTGGACAAGGTCATCAAGACGATGAAGGAGACGGGCGCGGACATGTCCGTCAAGTACAAGGAGACCGCGCGGGGCGGTCTCGCGGTGAACATCATCGAGTGCTGACCCCGCCGGCCGCGGCGCCGGGCCGGTCGCCCGGACTCACTCCACCGCGCCGCGTCCTCGTCCCCCTCGCCGGGTAGTAGCGGTATCGACGTACGGGGGAAGGGACGCCGTGCGCGGCACGAGAATGGCAGGAGTGGATGACATGGCCGGTATGTCCGCACTCGAACTCGAAACGCTCTGGACCGAGTTCCACGAGGTGGTCAACATGACCTCGCAGGAGATCGGCGTGGTCCTCCAGACGGACGGGGGGCCGGACGGGGACTCCGAGTGGACGAGTACCGGGCTGCGGGTGCTGGAGATCCTCCAGAAGCGGCGCAGCGAGCTGACCGAGGAGGACACCCGCGTCATGTACGACGTGGTGGAGCGCGTCGAGGACTTCGTGCCCGGCAAGGACGACCCGCCGAGCCGCGACCAGCTGATGAGGCTGGGCCACGACCCGCTCAGGTCGGCGCCCGAGGGTTCGCTCTGAGCCCGGTGGGCGTCAGCGGGGGATGTGCCACAGGACGACGCCGGCGGCGCCGATCAGCGCGGTGAGACTCGCGCAGAGCAGGCGCCGCCGCAGCAGCTGGTAGCGCGCGCTGTACTCCTCGCGCAGTTCGGCGGCGCGCGCCACCACCAGCTCCAGGGCCCGCCGGGACATGGCGATGTGGTCCTGGGTGTAGAGGCTGACGACCTGTTCGTGCTGTGCGGTGGTCAGCCACGGCATGCGGTCGGCGAAGACCACGGCGTGCGCGCGGGCCTCCCGCACCCGGCTCTGGGCCAGGAGATAGCCCTCCAGCTGCTGGATGCCCGCCGCGGCTTCCTTCGAGGACGGTGACGACTTGCCGATCACGGCCGGTCCTTGTCGTCTCCCGACGGACCGCTGACATCCGCTTCGGGTTCCACGATGTCCCGGCGGCCGGCGTTGTGCGCGTCCTCCAGGGCGGTGACCTCCGGGTGGTGCAGGTCGAACGCCGGGGATTCGGAGCGGATACGCGGCAGGGTGAGGAAGTTGTGCCGGGGCGGCGGGCAGGAAGTCGCCCATTCGAGTGAGCGGGCATAGCCCCAGGGGTCGTCGACCTCGATCTTCTTCCCGTACTTGGCGGTCTTCCAGACGTTGTAGAAGAACGGCAGCAGCGAGAGGCCCAGCAGGAACGCGCTGATCGAGGAGAGCGTGTTGAGGGCGGTGAACCCGTCGGCGGCGAGGTAGTCGGCGTACCGCCGCGGCATGCCTTCAGCGCCCAGCCAGTGCTGCACCAGGAACGTGCCGTGGAAGCCGGTGAACAGCGTCCAGAAGGTCATCTTCCCGAGCCGTTCGTCGAGCATCTTGCCGGTCATCTTCGGCCACCAGAAATGGAAGCCGGCGAACATCGCGAAGACCACCGTGCCGAAGACGACGTAGTGGAAGTGCGCGACGACGAAGTACGAGTCGGAGACATGGAAGTCCATCGGCGGCGAGGCGAGGATGATGCCGGTCAGGCCCCCGAAAAGGAACGTGACAAGAAATCCGATGGACCAGAGCATCGGTGTCTCGAAGGACAGCGAGCCTTTCCACATCGTGCCGATCCAGTTGAAGAACTTCACTCCGGTCGGCACCGCGATCAGGAATGTCATGAACGAGAAGAACGGCAGCAGCACACCGCCGGTGACGAACATGTGATGGGCCCAGACGGTGGCGGAGAGACCCGCGATGGCGATGGTCGCGCCGACCAGGCCGATGTAGCCGAACACGGGCTTCCGGGAGAACACCGGGAGGATCTCCGTGACGATCCCGAAGAACGGCAGGGCGATGATGTACACCTCCGGATGCCCGAAGAACCAGAAGAGGTGCTGCCACAGCAGCGCGCCGCCGTTCGCGGCGTCGAAGATGTGCGCACCGAATTTCCGGTCGGCCTCCAGGGCGAGGAGGGCGCCGGCCAGCACCGGAAAGGCGAGCAGCACCAGTACGGCGGTGAGCAGCACGTTCCAGCAGAAGATCGGCATCCGGAACATCGTCATGCCGGGCGCGCGCATGCAGACGATCGTGGTGATGAAGTTGACGGAGCCGAGGATCGTGCCGAACCCGTTGAACGCGAGGCCCATGATCCACAGGTCCCCGCCGATCCCGGGCGACCGGACCGAGTCCGTGAGCGGGGAGTACGCGAACCAGCCGAAGTCCGCGGCGCCCTGCGGGGTGAGGAATCCGGCGACGACGATGATCGAGCCGAAGAGATAGAGCCAGTACGCGAACATGTTCAGCCGGGGGAACGCCACGTCGGGCGCGCCGAGTTGGAGCGGCATGATCCAGTTGGTGAATCCGGCGAACAGCGGCGTCGCGAACATCAGCAGCATGATCGTGCCGTGCATCGTGAACGCCTGGTTGAACTGCTCGTGCGACACGATCTGAATGCCGGGGCGGGCGAGCTCGGCGCGCATGACCAGCGCCATGATTCCGCCCATGACGAAAAAGGCGAACGAGGTGATCAGATAGAGCGTGCCGATCGTCTTGTGGTCGGTGGTGGTCAGCCACCTGATGACGACATTGCCGGGTTCTTTCCGCCGTACCGGCAGCTCGTTCTGATACGAGTCGTCCTCACTCTCCTGCGGGGCGTCGACGTCAAATCCGGGCTGTGCTGCCACACCAACTCCAGTTCACTCACCGACCACCGACGCGAACCGCACATGCCGGCAGGGCAAACCCAGCAAAAAGAGGATGATTACGCCCGCAATGTATTCCATGCCGGTTGTCCGCACTTACCCGGAAGGCCCCGTCGGAAGGTGTTTCACACGTTCGTGGGGCAAGCCGACGCCCCCGTCGACCCGGCGCGCATATTGTTCTCTATTCCGGCTTTCGGCCCGCGACCTTTGTTTCAGCATCCCGGCGGAGAGGTCCGCGCGGACGGGTGTCCGGCCCGGTGCGCGGACGCGGGGCGCGTGGACGCCGGTGGTCAGGGGTTCAGACGGACCGGGAGGGTGGTGGAGCTGTTGGAGAAGAGGGAGGGGACCGGGACCAGGGTCGCGGGGTCGACCGCCAGGGTGAGCCGGGGGTAGCGCCTGAAGACCGCCGGGATCGCCAGGGCCGCCTCCAGTCGGGCCAGGGGGGCGCCGAGGCAGAAGTGGGGGCCGTGGCCGAAGGCCAGGTGTCTGCGCCGGGTCCTGGTGATGTCGAACTCGTCCGCCGCCTCGCCGTGTTGGGCCTTGTCGCGGCCGACCGCGCTGTACGGGGCCATGATCGCCTCGCCCCGGGGGACGCGTACGCCCGCGATCTCGACGTCCTCCAGGGGGTAGCGGAAGGGGAAGTTGCCGATCGGGGCGTCCCAGCGAAGGGTCTCCTCGACCACGTCCGCCCAGACCGCCTCGTCGCCCCGTTCGGCGATCGCGCGCTGGTCCGGGTGGGTGAGCAGGGCGCGTACGGCGTTGGTGATGAGGCTCAGCGTCGTCTCCTGGCCGGCGGAGAGCATCAGCAGCAGCGTGCCGACCAGTTCCTCCTCGCTGAGCGAGTCGGGGTCCTGCTCCCGGGCGGCGACGAGCGCGCTGGTCAGGTCGGTACCCGGGTTCCGGCGGCAGTTGTCGACGACCCGGGCGAGGAGCTCGTACTGCTCGATCTGGCTCGCCGTCACCTCCGCGGGATCCAGGTCGGAGCGGAAGATGTTGTCCATCAGCTCCTTCAGCCGGGGCCTCTCGTGCTCGGGCACCCCGAACAGTTCGCAGATCACCCGCATCGGCACGGGGTGGGCGAAGTGGCGGCGGAGATCGACGCCGCCGTCGGCGTCCGCGTGCGAGGGGAGCGCGTCGAGCAGCTCCTCGACGATCCGCTCGACGCGCGGGCGCAGTTCCTGGATCCGGCGGGATGTGAAGGTCTCGGTGACCAGTCGGCGCAGCCTGCGGTGTTCCTGGCCGTCCGACGTGACCATGTTGGTCACCTTCACCATGCCGACGAGCGGCCAGCCGTCGGAGATCTCGCCGCGCAGGATCGCGTTCCAGTTGCGCCAGTCCTTGCTGAAGCGCGGGTCGGCGATCATGTCGTTCAGCAGGGCGTGGTCGGTCACCGACCACGCCATCACGTCTCCGGGCAGCCTGATACGGACCACGGGGCCCAGCGCACGGAGTGCGGCGGCCTCGCCGTGGTGGTCTCGGCCGTGCGGGTCGAGGGTGACGACCGGAATCTCCGGCTCGGAGGAGGCCGTGGCTCGCGGGGTCATGTGCTTCTCCAGGACTCGGGCTGGTTCGGGCTGTGCTGTCCCCGGCCGGTACGGAGCGGAATCCGCGCCGCCGAGAACCGTGCCGGGAGGGCGACCGGGACCCGTGTCCAGGGTGAGGGCCGCCAGGTCAGCTCCTCGGCGGGGACGGCGAGTTTCATGTCGGGCAGCAGGTTCAGCGCGGTGTTCACGGCCGTACGGGTGATGAGCCGGGCCGGTACCTGCGCCGGGCAGACGTGCGGTCCGGCCGAGAAGGCGAGGTGGGCGCGGTTGCCCGGCTCCTCGTCGCCCTCGTCGGGGCGGATCGCCGGGTCGTCGTTGGCCGCGGCGTGGCCGAGGATGAGGCAGTCGCCGCGCTGGATGAACCGGCCGCCCAGCTCGGTGTCGTGCAGGGCGTACCGGGCCGGCATGTTGTTCATGGGCGGGTCGCGCCAGAGCGCCTGGTCGAGCGCGTCGTCCACCCCGAGCCGGCCGCCGTGCAGCCGGGCGGCGAACCGCTCGTCGGTGAGCATCAGGCGCAGCGTGTGCGCGATCCAGGCGGTGACCGTCTCGTTCCCCGCGGAGATCATCACCACGATCGACTGGAGGCGCTCGGCCTCGTTGCGGAGGTTCGGGTGGTTGATGAAGACGGTCGTCATGTCGTCGGTCGGGTTGCGCCGCCGCTCGCGCACCGTGTCGAGGAGGATCTCCTCGAAGTGCCGGTTCCCGGCCTGCGAGTCGTCCGCGCTGCCGAACAGGGCGATGAGCGCGTCCAGCAGCTCCCGCCCCTCGGCGGCGTCCAGGCCGAAGAGCGAGGCGAGGGAGAGCATCGGCACGATCGTGGCGTACTCGTTCACCAGGTCCGCGCTGCCGCGCTCGGAGAACTCCGCGATCAGGTCGGTGCAGATCTGCTCGACATGGCGCCGCACCTTGCGCTGGTCGATCCGCGCGATGCCGTCGTCGAGCGGCTTGCGCAACCGCCGGTGCTCGGCGCCGTCGGCGCCGATGACGTTCGCGCGCCAGCCCATCATCGGGAGCAGACCGGAGTCGGGGGAGACGACCCCGTCGTGCATATGGCGCCACTTGCGGCCGTCGCGGGAGTAGATCTGCTCCTGCCGGGTGATCGTCAGCAGCTCCCGGTAGCCCATCACCAGCCAGGCGGGGACGCCCGGTTCGAGTTCGACCTTGGCCACGTTGCCCCACTCCGCGCGGAGGCGGCGGTAGACGGCACGCGGATCGGGCGCGCCGACGGCGGCGGACAGCGGGAGCAGCCCCGTACCGCCGCCGGGGTGGGAACGGTGCGCCGGGCAGCCGGGCGGAGGTGACGCGGCCGGCTCGGAGGCGCCGGCGGACGCGGGGTGCGGGGCGGAACTCATGAGGCGGTCTCCGGAGTGCGTAACGAGCTCGCCGACACGTACTCGACGAGGCTGATCAGGGCGTCGACGGACGACGCGTGCTCGCGTGCGTCGCACACCACCACCGGCGTCGCGGGCAGCAGGTCCAGCGCGCCGCGCAGTTCGTCCGGACCGTGCTGCTCGCTGTCCGGGAACTGGTTGACGGCGACCGCGAACGGCAGCCCGCGCAGCTCCAGTTGTTCGAGGACGTCGAAGCTGTCCTCCAGTCTTCGGGTGTCGACGATGACGAGGACACCGAGCGCGCCCTCCGCCAGCCCCTCCCACAGATCCCAGAACCTGCGCTGCCCGGGGGTCCCGAACAGATAGAGGACGAGGCGGGAGTTGAGGGTGATCCGGCCGAAGTCCATGGCGACGGTGGTCGTGCTCTTCGTACTCATGCCGGCCAGGTCGTCCACGCCGACGCTCGCCTGCGTCATGACCTCCTCGGTGCGCAGCGGTTCGATCTCGCTGACCGAGCCGACCAGCGTGGTCTTGCCGACCCCGAACGCGCCCACGACGAGGATCTTGACGGCCCGCTGGACGGTGTCGGGCAGATAGCGGTCAGCGGAGCCTGCGGAGACCATCCAGTACCTCCTGGAGGAGTTGCTGTTCGGGCACGGCGGCCTTGGGCACACCCGAACGGGCGGCCAGATGGCCGCTGTCGACGAGATCGGACGCCAGTACCTTCACCAGGCTGACCGGCAGTCGGAGATGGGCGGCCGCCTCCACCACGGAGAGCAGCCGCTCGCACATCCGCACCAGGGCGCGTTCTTCCCTGGTCGCCGAGACCGGCAGGGCGCGTGGAGGACTGATCACCACGAGGAGGGTCTCGATGCTGATGGTGTTGCGGGTCGGCCGGGAGCGCCCTTTGGTGATCACGTAGGGACGTAACGCGCTGTCCTCGTACGGCTCCTCTCCCGGACCACTCACACGGAGTCCTGCCGCGGGGGACTGCTCAGGTTGCCCGCGCCGATCTTCATCACCTGCGCCTGCATCTGCTTGGCGACGAGCTTGGGGTCCACCACGGGGCCCGTCACGACGGCGAGGTGGGCCCCGTTGGCGCTGCGCATGAAGAGGAAGCCGCCGTTGAACTCCACCATCTGCTGGTGGACGGCTCCGCCGTCCGCGCCGAACTCACGGCCGAGACCGCGGCCGAGCGACTGAAGCCCCGAGCAACTGGCCGACAGACGCTCGGCGGAGTCCCGGTCCATGCCCTCGGAGCTGGCCAGCAGGAGCCCGTCGGCACTGAAGACGATCACCCGTTCGACCCCTGGTACGACGGCGACCTCGGCGATCATCCAGCTGCGCTGCTCCGGGTTCTCCACGTAGCTCATAGTCACGTCTGTCCTTCTGGGGGGAGGGGGGTGGCGGACGAGGGCGGGTCGTGCGGGCCCTCGTCGGTGGCGGAGTCCGTGGCGGCGGACTCGCCGGAGGGCGGCAGGGTGCGTCCGCCCTCGAAGAACTGCTCCATCCAGTCGCCGGCCTCTTCCGGTGTGCCGGGCGGGGTCACGGCGGTGGGGGTGGTGGGGCCGGTCCCGGTGCCGGGCTCGTACGCGCCGCGCCGCGAACGACGCTGCGGGAGGCGTCGGGCGGAAAGGGGCGGGACGGTGGGCTCCGCGACGACGGCGGGCCCGTCGGGCGCCATGTCTCCGGGGGCGGGCTCGGGCGCGGGCGCGGGCTCCGCCGTCGGCGCGCGGCTCGGGACCTCGGGGATCGGCTGCGTCGAGGGCAGGACCCTCCCCGGCGGCGTACCGGCGGGCGCCAGCGTCTGGAGTACGTCCAGCGGCACCAGGACCACGGCCCGGACACCACCGTACGGCGAGGGCCCCAGATCGACCTGGAAGCCGTGCCGTTCGGCGAAGCGGCCCACGACCGCGAATCCGGTCCGCGGGATCTCGCCCACGTCGCCGACACCGAGCAGCCGCTGCCCGGAGACGATCTCGCGCGCCCCGGCGAGCCGGTACTCGTCCAGGCCCAGACCGCCGTCGTCCACCTCGATGACCGCGCCGCGCTGCACCGTGCGCACCGTCACGGGCACACCGGTCCTGGGCGGTGAGTACTCGGTGGCGTTGGCGAGGAGTTCGGCGATGAGATGGATCAGCGGTTCCACGACGGACGGGGCGACGCCCACGTCCGGGTCGCCGCTGACCTCGACGCGCTTGAAGGCGACGATGCGGCCGGAGGCGGCGCGTACGACGTCCACCAGGGCGAGCGGTCGCTGCCACTGCTGGCCGGGCCACTCGCCGCACAGGACCTTGAGGCTCTGCGCGTGCCGGGCCTGCTGGGTGGCCGCGTGGTCCACCAGCATCGTGGTCTCCAGCAGGTCCGCGTCGCCCGGGTAACGGTCGGCCAGCCCCGTCACGGTCGCCTGGATCCGGTGCGCGGAGGTCTGTACCCGGCTGGCCAGTTCGACCAGCGAGAGGCGCTGCGACTCCTCCCGGTCGTCGGCCGCCTCCGTGACGGCGTCCAGCATCCGGTCGAGCCACTCGGCGACGCCGGGGCCCAGCTCGTCGTCGCCGTGCAGGGGCTCCGGGATCTCCTCGGTCCGGGAGAGCGCGGCGGGCAGCCGCTTCATGACGGTGAACTCGACCTCGGCGCGGACCAGTTCGGCCCGGTCGCGTACCCGGCCCTGCCAGTGCTCCTCGCGGCCGGCCAGCTCGGCCCGTACGTCCCGCGCCTCCGCCCCCGCGGCTTCCGCCTCCGCCCGTATCGCCTCGGCCGCTGCCCGTACGCGCTCGGCCTCCACCCGCGACCGGTCGGCGTCCGACACGGCGTCACGGTGCCGCCGGCGCAGGGCTTCCAGGGTGGCGAGGACCAGCAGGGCGACCGCGCCGTACGCCACCGCCGCCCCTGCGTGTACGCCGGCCAGCGGCATCGCGCCCGCGGCGAGGGCGAGCGGGGCGAGCAGCCGTGCGACCGACCACAGGAGCCGTGACCCGCGGGCGGCCGGGGGTAAGGCGGGTGAGGACGTGGGGGATCGGACCATGGGGAAACCTTCGAGTTCGCTGAAGTCGATGTCCGGTCGGTGAGTCGTCCGCGGCGTTTCGTGCGTGGGGACGCATGCGGGTGACTCGCCAACCACCCCCGAACCAGACATGGTTGAGTGATCGTATATCCGATCGGCATATGAAGCGGTCGCTTCTCCGACACGGGCGGTGACCTGCCCGCTCCGCACCGCGACCGCGCCCCGGGATGCCCGAACGGGCAGCCCCTCCGGCCTCGTTCCGCGACCGCTCACGCTCCCCCGGAACCGCTAGTGCGTGAAACGCGGCAGCCACTTCGCCTGGTAGTCGGGGTGCCCCGCGTACTCGGCCGCCATCTGCCGGACGACGAAGCCCATCCCCACGGCGCGGCCCGACGGGAAGTCGTGCTCGGGGCGGTCGACGTCCAGGTGCGCCACTTCCGCGTACTCCCCCAGCAGCACTCTGCTCGTCTCGATACGGCGCAGCGTGCGGGCGGGATCCTGGAGGGCGATGTGGCGGTCGTACCCCTGCGTCCGGACACTGAACGAGATTCCGCCGGAGCGGTCGTGGACCTCGCCGGGCGACTCGGGCGGGCATCGCCACGCCTCACCGCCGGCCGCCCTCGCGACCTGCTCCTCCTCGTCCAGGCGTGCCCGAACGAAGGCCAGCATGTTCGTGTTGTCTGCTTTCACGTCCGGATCCCTCGCCGTGCGGTTCTGCTCGTCGCTTGTACTCGTATACGTGTCCTTGAACGAATCGACAACTCGTTGACAGGCACATACACCCCTAAGATCATCACATTGGCCGGAGTGACTCCACGCCTCCGCTCCCTCGCGCGATGTCCGGGAGCCGATCGGTCGTGTACCCCGACAGCGCCTGGGAACCGCTGTCCGCCCGGTCCACCGTGAATCCGGTGGTGCGCTTCGGTACCGCTCCGTGGGCGCCGCTCACGCGCTCGGGGCCGCCGAGACGCGGCCCGCTCAGCGCGTACTGAGCCAGTGCGGGTCGGGGACCACCGTGAGGACGGCGGAGACGAGCACCACGCCCGCCAGGACGGCCAGTTCGACGCGGGCCGCTCCATGGGCGTCGCGGTCGCGGCGCAGCCGCCGACGGGCAACGAGGGCGAGCACGCTCGCCACCGCGACGAGCACGAGCTTCGCGATGAGGACGCGCCCGTACGCCGACGTCAGCACCACGTCGGGGGGCAGCCGGCGCAGCGTCGACAGCGTGCCCGTGGCGGCCAGGACGACCAGGAGCCAGAGGGCGCCGCGCGCGTAGCGGGTTAGGACGGCGCGGGCGTCCGCCGGGGCGGCGCGGCGCAGCCACATGGTGCGCAGGACATGGCAGAGGCCGCCGGCCCAGAGGGAGGCGGCGATGAGATGGACGACCGTGAGGGCGGTGCCCCACTCCGGTGAGTACGGCTCCGGGTGGGCGCGCAGCGCCTCCGCGAGGGCCACCGCAGCGAGCGGGACGAGGGCCAGGCGCGGGCGGCCGGTGCCGGCGCAACCGGCGGCGAGCAGGAAGCCGTTGGCCATCACGAGCAGCAGGCCGCCCTCGCGGGTGCCGTACGTCGCCGGGATGTCGAGGTCGCTCACGACCGCGAGGACCACGATCTGTCCGGCCGATCCGGCGGCTCCGACGAGCGCGGCGGGGAGTGCGAGGGTGCGTGGCAGGGGCCCGGTGCGCGCGAGCGCGGCGCCGGCCAGTTCACCGAGGTGCAGGGCGAGCGCGGTGAACACCGCCGCGCGCAGGAGGGAGGTGGTGCCGGCGGCGGGGATGCGCAGCTCGCCGGTGCCGTGGGTGGCGAGGCCCGCGCCGTACAGCACGAGGAGCAGCGCGGCCACGGCGCCGAGGACGACGGCGGCGCCCCGTCCGGCGGGTCTCGTCGGGCCGGGCCGCCCGGCCGCTGTCGCTCCTGGGCCTGTCGTCCGGCTGCCGCCGGGTTCGGGGACCCCGGCGCGCGCTTCTGCCGCGTTGTCGTCGGTCGGCATGGCTCCGCCGTGCCTCCCTCTCCCGCCCCGCGCTCGCACGCGCCGACCCCCGTTCCCCGATCCCGCCCGGCCGCCCGCCGGCCCGATCGACAGGTCCCAGGGCCTGGAGCCTGTCCGATCCGCCGGACAGGGCCTAGCCCTTGGCCCGGGACGCCAGGAATTCCTCGAAGGTGAGGAGTCCGTCGTTGTTGGAGTCGTGGGCGTTGATCACGGCCTGCGCGACGGTCTCCGTCACATGGAAGTCGCCCAGCTGCGCCATCGCGCTCTTGTACTCGGCCGCCGTGATCAGCCCGTCGCTGTCCGCGTCGAAACGGTCGAACGCCTTGCGCGCCTCTTCGATGTCCGCCACTGCTTCCGCCCCTTCTGGTGCCCTATCTGATGGGAGTCAGATTATCGGCACGCCGCCGCCCTCTCGGCGGGGGCCCGGCGCAGCCCGCGCGGGAGCGGTCCTGGGCGCCAACGCCGTCAGGGATGGCGGTCGGAGACCCGCATCTCGAACCAGGTCGTCTTGCCGCGCGGCAGCAGATCCACGCCCCACCGGTCGGAGAGCTTGTCCACCAGGAACAGCCCGCGCCCGCTGGTGTCCAGGTCGCGCACCGGCAGCAGACACGGCAGTCCGCGGGAGGGGTCCCTGACCTCGATCCGGATCCAGCCGCGGCGGCGCAGCATACGCAGGCCGAAGACGCGGGCGCCGGTGTGCCGTACGGCGTTGCCGACGAGTTCGGAGACGAGCAGCACCGACTGCTCGGCCATCTGCGGGGTCAACGCCCACTGCCGCAGTACCACGATGTGAGTGAGCCTGCGGGCCGCCAGGGCGGACTCGGGGCGGGAGGGCAGACGGACCTCCGCCTCCGTCGGGTTACCGAACAGTTCGAGCACTCCGCGTGCCTGTTCGTCCTCGACGGCCGGCGTCAATCGCGTAGCGGTCGCGTCGCCGCCGTGCCGCGGTTGTTCCACACCCTCAAGGCCCGCCATGTGTCCATCATGGCTGCCCAGGCGGGCTCCCGGGGGCGTTCCGGGGTAATCGGCGCCCCCGAACGGCCCAGCCCCGCCAAGGGGTTTGGCATATGACCATGGCAGGACGCGGCCCTTATTACCCACTCTGAGCTGCGATAACACGCCACGCACGGGTGATCACCGGAAGTGATCGACAGCTCCGCCTTAAGGTTGCCTTAAGGCGGAGCTGAGCCTGGCACCAGGTTGACGCGCGCCGTTCGGCTGTCCAACCGGTCAGGGATCAGAGGAAGTTGGCCTTGCCCGGCCCGTCCTCCACAAAGCTGCGCATGCCGCGCTCGCGGTCCTCCGTGGCGAACAGGCCCGCGAACCAGTTGCGTTCGAGCGCCAGCCCCGTCTCCAGGTCCGTCTCCAGACCCGCGTCCACCGCCTCCTTGGCCGCCCGCAGCGCCAGCGCCGGTCCCTGGGCGAGCCTCGTGGCCCACGCGTGCGCCTGCTCGTACACCTCGTCCGCCGGTACGACGCGGTCGACGAGCCCCAGCGTGAGCGCCTCGGGCGCCTTCACCTGACGGCCCGTGAAAATGAGGTCCTTGGCCTTGGAGGGGCCGATCAGCCGGGCGAGACGCTGGGTGCCGCCCGCGCCCGGGATCAGACCGAGCAGGATCTCGGGCTGGCCGAGCTTCGCGTTGTCGGCGGCGATCCGGTAGTCCGCGCAGAGCGCCAACTCGCAGCCCCCGCCCAGCGCGTAGCCGGTGACGGCGGCGACCACGGGCTTGGGGATGCGCGCGACGGCCGTGAACGACTCCTGGAGGGCCCGGGAGCGTACGACCATCGCCGCGTGGTCCATGTCGCGCATCTCCTTGATGTCCGCCCCGGCGGCGAACACCTTCTCACCGCCGTAGAGGATCACGGCCCGGACGTCGTCGCGGGCGCCGGCCTCCGCCGCGAGTTCACGGAGCCGGTCCTGGATCGCGATGTTCAGCGCGTTCATGGGCGGGCGGTCCAGCCGGATGGTGCCGACACCGCCGGAGACTTCGAGATTCACAGATGACATACGAGGCAGATTAGGGCCTGGCCCGAGGAGCGGCCCCGGCACACGGAAGGGCCCGGCACGCGGAAGGGCCCGGCACGCGGAAGGGCCCGGCACGCGGAAGGGCCCGCCGCACCCGGTCGGGTGCGGCGGGCCCCGGTGTCCACGCGGTGGGACTACTTCTTCCACTCCGCCCAGGACATGTTCCAGCCGTTGAGGCCGTTGTCCGGGGCGATGTTCTTGTCGTTGGAGTTCTTCACGATCACCACGTCACCGATGATCGACTGGTCGTAGAACCACGCGGACGGCATGCCCTTGTCGTAACCGCCCCGCACGTCGCGCAGACCGACGCACCCGTGGCTGACGTTGGCCGACCCGAACGTCCCCGCGGACGCCCAGTAGTTGCCGTGGATGAAGGTGCCCGACGTGGACAGCCGCATCGCGTGCGGCACGTCCTTGATGTCGTACTCGCCGCCGAAGCCCACCGTGGCGCCGTTCATCCGCGTCACCTTGTGCTTCTCGCTGATGACCATCTGGCCGTTGTACGTCGTGGTGGACGGCGCGCCGGCGGTGATCGCGACCTTCTTGATCTGCTTGCCGTCCTTGACGACCTTCATCGTGTGCTTCTTCGCGTCCACGGTGGAGACCATGGAGCGGCCGATGGTGAACTTCACCGTCTTGGACTGCTCGCCGTACACCCCGGGCCGGCCCTCGACACCGTCGAGGTCGAGCTCCACGGTCACCTTCGTGCCCGCGGCCCAGTACTTCTCGGGCCGGAAGTCCAGGCGGTCGTTGCCGAACCAGTGGCTCTCGACGGGCACCGACGGCTCTGCGGTCACCTTGATGGCCTTCTCGACGGCCTCGGGATCGGTGATCCCCCGCGTGAAGTTGAGCGAGACCGGCATGCCCACGCCGACCGTCGAGCCGTCCTCGGGCGTGTAGTGGCCGATGAAGGTGTTCTTCGGTACGAGCGTGGTGAACGTGGTGTCCTTGGCGGAGACCCGGCCCTCGGAGTCCTTGGCGATCGCGTGCACCGCGTACTTGGTGGCACCGGCCAGATGGCGGGTCGGCTCCCAGGCCGTCCCGCCGGCGGCTATCTTGCCGTCGACCGGGTTGCCCTTGCTGTCCTCGACGGTGACGGTCGTCAGCTTGCCCTTGGCCGCGGTTATCTTGAGCGCGCCGCTCGTCGCGACGGACTTCGCGCCGTCCTTCGGAGCGACCGTCACGACCGCCTGCGACGCGGCGTTCTCGACCTTCCCGCCGTCCTTGCCGTTCTTGCCGTCACCGCCCTTGTCGGAACCGCCGCCACCGCCGCACGCCGTCACGAACAGCAGCAGGCTCCCCAGCGCGAACGCCGTCAGTCCTCTGCCCCGGCCGACTCTCGCCGATGCCCCCGAAAACGGCTGCCCGTTCAATGGTCGTCTCCCCTCACACGGCCGGGCCCCGCCACGGCCTCGGAGCCGGGTGCGAACGCACGACCGGGCTCCACACCCCCGCGCGCTTCGCTCGCGCGCACGGCGCTAGACAATCACACCGCGAGCCGTCCGGGACTCCCCGGGAATGTCACTGTTCCGTCCCAACGTGCCCCGGAGTCAAGGACGGTCACGCAGGTGGGAGGGTGGATACGGAGGAGACGCACGGTTCGTTCCGCCCGGCGGGGGGGAGCCGCTCCGGTCAGCGTCCGAGGGCCGAACCCGCCTTCCACTTCCGCCAGTCGAGGTTCCAGCCGCCGAGTCCGTTGGCCGGGTCGACCGTTCTGTCGGGGGAGTTGACCACTTCCACGACATCGCCGACGAGCGTCCTGTCGAAGAACCAGCCCGCCGGGGTGTCCGGGCTGCCGCCCTTGACGTCGCGCAGTCCGACACAGCCGTGACTGACGTTCTGTGAGCCGAACGTGTCGGGAGTGGCCCAGTAGTTGCCGTGCAGGAACGTCCCGGACGTCGTCAGACGCAGCGCGTGCGGCACGTCCTTGATGTCGTACTCACCGCCGAAGCCCACCGTGGCGCCGTTCATCCGCGTCACGTCGTACAGCTCGGTCACGACCATCTTCCCGTTGTACGTGGTGGTCCTGGGCGCCCCCGCCGTGATCGGCACCGTCGAGATCAGCGCGCCGTCGCGCCGTACCTCCATGGTGTGCTTCTCCGTGTCCACCAGGGACACCTGGGAGCGGCCGACGGTGAAGCCGACGGTCTTCTCCTGGATGCCGAAGACCCCGGGCGCCGCCTGCACGTCGCGCAGCCGCAGGTCGACGGTGACCTCGGTGCCGGGCTTCCAGTACTCGCGCGGCCGGAAGTCCAGGCGCCGCCCGCCGAACCAGTGGCCGACGATCTCGACCGGGGGATTCGACGTGACGCGGATGGCGCGCTGGACGGCGGCGCGGTTCTCGATCCTCCGGTTGAAGTCGAAGGAGACGATCATGCCGGTGCCGACGGTCGAGCGGTTCTCGGGTTTGAAGTAGCCGATGAAACGGTGTTTCGGTACGGCGGTCGTGAACGTCGAGTGCCGGGCCGAGCGGCGGCCCTCACCGTCCACGGCGACCACGTCGACGCTGTACTTGGCCGCGAGCACGACGTTCGCGTCCGCCTTCGGCGTCCACACGCGGCCGTCGCCGGAGATCCGGCCCGGCAGCTCGGTGCGCTGCGCGTTCTCGACCTGGGCGACCTCGACCCGCTCCAGCCGCCCGTCCGGGATCCTCACCTCGATCCGGTCCCCGCGCTCGATGTCCTCGGCCCCGTCGCCGGGGGTGATCCGGATCGTGTCCCCGGGCGCCCGGGACTTGCTTTCGGTGAAGGTCTCGCCGACGGCGCAGCCCGTCAGTCCCGCCAGCGCCGCCATCAGTCCCGCCCATGTCAGGACGGCGGCCATCCCGGTCCCTGTCCGCTTCAGTACGTGTGTCACGACCCGCCCAACGACGACCCCCCTCGGGGGGAAACGTGAGTGCGGCCCTTCCGGCGGGCAGAACAGGTGGGGAGGACCACGCGGGGGAGTCATGGCCGGGACGCCGTGG
Source organism: Streptomyces sp. NPDC058653 (assembly GCF_042716895.1). NCBI lineage: Bacteria > Bacillati > Actinomycetota > Actinomycetes > Kitasatosporales > Streptomycetaceae > Streptomyces > Streptomyces sp. NPDC058653. The sequence continues at coordinate 17,041 of NZ_JBHXRM010000025.1, forward strand.
CCCCCGGACGCGCGGGGCCGAAGAGCCGGGAGGCCTGACAGGTGGCGAGCGCAGCCGAGCAGGAGACAGTGCGGGAACCGGTCCCGGATCCGATGATGGATCACGTGAGAGATCCGGCCCCGGAAGGCGAGAAGCGAGCGGGCGGCGGGACGGGGGCCGCCGCCCGTGCGGGCTCCACCGCTCCCCCGCCCGAGGTCTGGCCGGGCGCGCCCACACCGCTGGGGGCGCGCTACCGGGTCGGTCCCGACGGGGTGGCGGGGACGAACTTCGCCCTCTGGGCGGGGGGCGCCGAGGCCGTGGAGCTGTGCCTCTTCGACGACGCCGACCCCGGCCCCGGGACGGCCTCCGTAGGAGGAGGCCTGGTGGAGACCCGCGTCCCGCTGACCGAGCTGACGCACGAGATCTGGCACGGCTTCGTGCCGGACGTACGCCCCGGACAGCGGTACGGCTTCCGGGTGCACGGCCGCTGGGACCCCTGGACCGGCGCCCGCTGGAACCCGGCCAAGCTGCTCCTCGACCCGTACGCGCGCGCCGTCGACGGCGACTTCCGGCTGCCGCCCGAGGTGTACGGCCATGTGCGCGACTGGCCGCAGCAGCAGGTCGCCGACACGGTGCGCGACGAGCACGACTCGGCGCCGTACGTCCCGAAGGGGGTGGTCGTCCACGACGACTCCCCCGACGACGAGTGGGCGGACGACCGGCGCCCCAAGACGCCCTGGGCGGACACGGTCATCTACGAGCTGCACGTACGCGGCTTCACCATGCGCCACCCGGGCATCCCCGAGGAGCTGCGCGGGACGTACGCGGGCCTCGCCCACCCGGCGGCGATCGAGCATCTCCTACGGCTCGGGGTGACCGCCGTCGAGCTGCTGCCGGTGCACCAGTTCGCGCACGAGGACCATCTGCTGCGGCGCGGACTGCGCAACTACTGGGGCTACAACTCCATCGGCTACTTCGCCCCGCACGCCGCCTACGCCGCGGGCGGCACCCGCGGCGGGCAGGTCGACGAGTTCAAACAGATGGTGCGCGCCCTGCACGGCGCCGGGATCGAGGTCATCCTCGACGTCGTCTACAACCACACGGCGGAGGCGGGCGAGCTGGGCCCGACGCTGTCGCTGCGCGGGATAGACAACCGCGGCTACTACCGTCTCCAGCCCGACGCCCGCAGGTACGCCGACTACACCGGCTGCGGCAACACCCTCGACGTCGTCCAGCCGCAGGTGCTGCGGCTGATCACCGACTCGCTGCGGTACTGGGTCACCGAGATGGGCGTCGACGGCTTCCGCTTCGACCTGGCGGCGGCGCTCGCCCGCTCCATGCACGACGTCGACATGCTCTCGCCCTTCCTGGCGGTGATCGCGCAGGACCCGGTGCTGCGGCGGGTGAAGCTGATCGCCGAGCCGTGGGACGTCGGCGCCGGCGGCTACCAGGTGGGCGCGTTCCCACCGCTGTGGACGGAGTGGAACGACCGCTACCGGGACGCCGTACGCGACTTCTGGCGCGGCGCCACGCCCGACGTGAGGGATCTGGGGTACCGGCTGTCCGGGTCGAGCGACCTGTACGCGTGGGGCGGCCGGCGGCCGTACGCCTCCGTCAACTTCGTCACCGCGCACGACGGCTTCACCCTGCGCGACCTCGTCAGCTACGAACGCAAGCACAACGAGGCCAACGGCGAGGGCAACAGGGACGGCACCGACGACAACCGCGCCTGGAACTGCGGCGTGGAGGGCGAGACCGACGACCCCGCGATCAACGCGCTGCGACGGCGCCAGCTGCGGAACCTGCTCACCACCCTGCTGCTGTCGACGGGCGTGCCGATGATCGTCGCGGGCGACGAGATGGGCCGTACGCAGGGCGGCAGCAACAACGCGTACTGCCAGGACAACGAGACCAGCTGGCTCGACTGGTCACTGCTCGACCAGCCGGGCTCCTACGGTCTCTACCGGCTCACCCGACGGCTGCTGGCCCTGCGGCACGCCCATCCGGTGCTGCGCCGCCGCGCGTTCTTCTCGGGCCGCGCCCAGGCGCCGGACGGGCTGCGGGACCTGGCGTGGTTCCGTCCTGACGGCAAGGAGATGACCGAGCGGGACTGGTGGGCGCCCGCGTCGACGCTCGCGCTGTTCCTGTCCGGGCGTGACATCCCGGGGCGCGACGCGCGCGGGCGGAAGATCACCGACGACAGCTTCCTGGCGATCCTGCACTCGGGCGCGGAGCCGGTGGACTTCGCGCTGCCGGGACCGCCGTGGGCGCGGTCGTACGAACTGGTGGTCGACACCTCGTCGGAGGACCAGAACGAGGAGCCGGGGACGGTGCTCGAAGGCGGGACGGTGACGGTGGTGCCCGCGCGGTCGGTGCTGCTGCTGCGGATACGGGGGTGAGAGGCCGCCTCATTAGGAGGCCGTGTTCCCGGGGGTGTCCTCAGCCGAGGATCTTGCGGTCGTATCCGACGGCGACCGCCGCCGCCCGGTCCTTGACGCCCAGCTTCGCGTAGATGTGGGTGAGGTGGGTCTTCACCGTCGCCTCGCTGATGAACAGCTCGGCGGCGATCTCCCGGTTGGAGGTGCCCCGCGCGACGAGTTCGAGGACCTCGCGCTCGCGCGCGGAGAGCGGTTCGTTGCCTGCGACGGGTGTACGGACGCGGGAGACCAGCCGGGAGGCGACCGCCGGGGAGAGGACCGTACGTCCCTCGGCCGCCGCCCGTACCGCCGTGAACAGCTCCTCGCGCGGCGCGTCCTTCAACAGATAGCCGGTCGCGCCCGCCTCTATCGCGGGGATGGTGTCGGAGTCGGTGTCGTACGTGGTGAGGACGAGGACCTTGGAGCGGGCGCCGTGCCGGGTGAGCGCCGCGATGGCGTCGACGCCGCCGCCGCCCGGCATCCGCAGGTCCATCAGGACCACGTCCGGGTCGAGACGGAGGGCCAGTTCGACGCCCTCGACACCGCCGGACGCCTCGCCCAGCACCTCGAAGCCGTCCGCCGATTCGAACATGCCGCGCAGACCGTCCCGTACGACGGGATGGTCATCGACAACGATCAGGGTGATGCTGCGCTCCGTCATGACGGACCAAAGGTACGCGAGCCGAGACGGCCGTGCCGCCGCCCTTCTCCGACTCGACGGTGACGGTGCCGGCGATGCGCTCCGCGCGGGAGCGCATGCCGTCGAGCCCGAAACCGTTCGAGCCGGAGCGCGGGCGCGGCAGCAGCGGGTCGAAGCCGCGGCCGTCGTCCCGTACGTCGAGGGTCACCTCGTCGCCCATGTACGAGAGGGTGACGCCGGCCCGGCCGGCCGAGGCGTGCTTCGCGGTGTTCGCGAGCGCTTCCTGGCCGATGCGCAGCAGGGTGACGGCGACCTCGTCGTGCAGGGGCTCCTCCGTGCCGGTGACGGTGAACCGGGCCTCCACGCCGGTCCGCTCGCCCCAGTCGGCGACGGCCTTCTCGAGGGCCTCGGCGAGGGAGTCGTGCTCCAGTTCCGCCGGGGCGAGGTTGTGCACCGAACGGCGCGCCTCACCGAGGCTGTGGCGGGCGAGGTCGGCGGCCCGGGTCAGATGCTCGCGGGCCCGCCGCGGGTCGGACGTTCCGGAGACCACCTGGAGCTGGGCGATGATGCCGGCCAGCCCCTGGGCGATGGTGTCGTGGATCTCGGCGGCGAGCCTGCGCCGTTCGTCGGCGACGCCCGCCTCCCGAGCCTGGACGAGGAGCTGGGCGTGCAGGCCGGCGTTCTCCGCCAGGGCCTGCTCCAGACGGGCGTTGGCCTGTTCGAGCTGGGTGATCGTGGCGGCCCGCTCCGCGGCGATCTCGGCCTCTCTGAGTCCGAGGTTGGAGAAGACCATGGTGAGGGAGCCGTTGAGCAGCAGGAGCCCGCCGAACAGGACCCACTGGAGAGTGTTCGCGGGCGGCAGTCCGCCGGACTGGGAGCCGGCCATGGTGACGGCGGTGACGAGCAGCCCGGCGCGGGCCGCGCGCTTGGGCAGAAGGTGGCTGGTGTCGAAGTAGCCGAGGACGGCGTAGATCGCGAACAGCGGGTTGAGCCAGGTCAGTACGGCGGCGACGGCGGTCCGCGCCATGTAGTAGGCGGTGCCCGTGACCGAGGGGTCACGTTCGCGCAGCGGCCCGCCGTGGCCGATCAGGTTCCACCACAGCTGGAGTCCGACGGCGGTCAGGACCAGAGCCCCGGCGAGGTGCTTCTCGGTGCCGGTCATGCCGAACTCGTCCGCCGAGAGAAGGGAGATCAGGGTGGAGAGCCCCAGCAGGGCGTACGGGCCCCACCGGTAGAACTGCTCCCACCGCTCCTCCACGGAGACGGTCGGGCGGGCCGCCTCGGTCGTCATCCCCATCCTCATCCCCATCCTGACAGTGTGCCCCGTGCCCCGGCGGCCGGGCGGCGGCCGGGGACACCCCCGTGGCCCGCACCCGCCGCCCGCCCGGCCGGACTCACTCCCACCGGAACCAGCGCGCGGCGCCCGCGGTCAGCAGGCCCGCCCAGAGGGCCATCACGAGCAGGTCGACCCAGTGCGGCCAGCCGCCGCGCATCGCGGCGTCCAGGGCCTCGGACGAGGCGCCCATGGGCGAGTAGCCGACGATGTCCCGCAGCAGGTCGGGCATCGTCTGGACGGGCAGCCAGACGCCCGCGGTGAACATCGACGGGAAGAACAGGGCCGAGCCGATGGCCTGGCCCGCCCGCTGGGTCGGGGCGATCGCGCAGACCAGACCGCCCATGGCCAGGGCTCCGGCCGTCGCGAGGACCAGCGCCAGGAGATAGCCGGCGATGTTCTCCGGCAGGGGCACCCCGAAGCCGATCCTTCCGACGGCGATCACCAGCGCGGCCGAGGCGAACGCACCGCCGCCGAGCAGGATGATCTGCGAGGTGAGCAGGGTGGCGGGCCGCACCGGCGTGGTGGACATACGGCGCAGGATGCCGCGCTCCCGGTAGCCGATCAGGATCGGCGGCATGGCCTGGAGTCCGGCCATGATCACGGCGAGGAGGGCGGCGACGGGGACGTACAGGTCGATGACCCGTCGCCCGCCGAGGTCGGGGTCGGCGTCGTCGAAGCCGGGGATCAGGCCGAGGATCACCATCAGGAGGGTGGGGAAGGCGATGATCCAGAAGAGCACGCCCGGCTCGCGGGTCAGCAGACGCGCCTCGGTCTTGAGGACGGCGGTGGAGGCGGAGGCGGAGGCCATGTCAGACCCTCTCTTCGGGCTGGGGCGCGGCGGCCTCGTCGGTCGTACCGCTCGTAGGGCTGGTGCGGCTCGTATCGGCGGCGTTCTCGGTCCGGTCGTTCTCGGTCAGGTCCAGGAACGCGTCGTCCAGCGTCGCCTCCGTGACCCGGAGCTGGTGGGCGGTGACGCGGTGGCGGGCGAGCAGCGTGATGACCGCGTTGACGGTCTCGTCGGTGCCGTTGATGACGATCCGCTCGCCCTGCGACTCCACGGACGCCGCCTTGGGCAGCGCGGCCAGGTCCTCGTCCCGGAGCGGCTCCGAGGGTGTGAAGGAGATGACCGTGGACGCCGTCGAGCGCGCGATCAGACCGGACGGGGTGTCGAGCGCGGCGATCCTCCCCCGGTCGATCACGGCGATCCGGTCGCAGAGCCGCTGGGCCTCCTCCATGAAGTGGGTGACCAGCAGCACCGTCACCCCGGAGTCCCGGATCTCCTCGATCAGGCTCCAGGTGTCGCGCCGGGCGCGCGGGTCGAGACCGGTGGTCAGTTCGTCGAGTACGACCACACGGGGGCCGCCGATCAGGGACAGCGCGATGAACAAGCGCTGTTTCTGGCCGCCGGAGAGCTTCGCGAAGCGCGTCGAGAGCTTCTCCTCCAGCCCGAGGCGTCCGGCGAGCGGGCGCCAGTCGGCGGGTTTCGGGTAGAACGCGGAGTACAGCTCCAGCGCCTCGCGCACCGTCAGCTTCGCCTGGAGTTCGCTCTCCTGGAGCTGCGCGCCGAGAAGCTCGGTGACCTGCCGGTGGTCGCCGACCGGATCGAGTCCCGCCACCCGGACCGTGCCGGCGTCGGGGACCCTGAGGCCCTCGACGCATTCGACCGTCGTCGTCTTGCCCGCGCCGTTGGGGCCGAGGATCCCGAAGATCTCGCCCTCCTCGACGGTGAAGTCCACACCGTCGACGGCGGGCTTTCCCCTGTAGGCCTTGCGCAGGCCCCTCACTTCAATGATCGCCATGCCGAAAGGATGGCGGCCCCCGGCCGAGAGCGGCATCGGCCATCGCGCTCGACCTCATATCAACCGATCGGATGATGGCGACGTCAGCCGGAAATCGGTGGGCAGTGTCAGTGGCGATACGTAGGCTCGCCCCTGATGCCGACCTCCGAAGATGTATCTACCAAGGACCACTCCGCCGCTCCGGACCGCTCCGCCGTGCGCTCGCTGCTCAGGCTCTGGCCGTACGTGCGGCCCGTACGCGTGCGCCTGTTCAGCGCGGCGCTGGTCGCCGTGGTGGCCTCGTGCCTGGGGCTGGTGATTCCCGTCGTACTGAAGTGGATGGTCGACGGTCCGATCGCGGACGGCGACAAGGGCGGCATCTGGCTCGGGGCGCTGTATCTGCTGCTGCTCGGCGTCTTCGAGGCCTGTCTCTTCGGCTTCCGTCGCTGGCTGGTGGCGAGACCGCTCGCGGGCGTCGAGGCGGCCATGCGGGCGGATCTCTACCGGCATCTCCAGAGGCTGCCGATCGCCTTCCACGACCGCTGGCCCTCGGGTCAGCTGCTGTCGCGCGGGACGACCGACCTGATGCTGCTGCGGATGTTTCTGGCCTTTCCGCTGACCTTCCTGCTGGTGAACGGGACGACGATCCTGGTCGGATTCCTGATCCTGCTGATGCAGGAGTGGACACTGGGGCTGGTACTGCTGGCGCCGGTGGTGCCGCTGGTCGTCCTCTGCTCGGTCTTCGAGGCGAAGTACTCCCTGGTCGCCCGTAAGGCGCAGGACCAGGTGGGCGACCTGACGACGGTCGTCGAGGAGAGCGTCCTCGGCGTACGGATCGTGAAGGGCTTCGGCAGGCACCGCAGCCAGGCGCTGGCCTTCCGGGCGCTCGCGGAGCGGCTGCGCGGTACGGAGCTGGGCAAGGCCCGGCTGCTGGCTGGCATCTGGGCGCTGATCATGATCATCCCCGAGGTCGCGATCGGCGCGGCGCTCGTGCTCGGCACGGTCCAGGTCGCCGACGGGCATCTCTCCACGGGCACGCTGGTCGCCTTCCTATCGACGGCGCTGGCGCTGCGCTGGCCGGTGGAGTCGATCGGCTTCCTGCTGGCGATGAGCCAGGAGTCGGCGACGGCGACGGAGCGGTACTTCGAGGTGATGGACACCCAGGAGGAGACGGCAGACGCGGAAGGTGCGGCGGGGGCCGCGGGGTCTGCGGGCGGGGTGTCGGACGGGCTGCGCTTCGAGGGCGTGTCGTTCCGGTATCCCGACGCGAAGGCCGGGTCCGTACCCGTACTGGCCGAGGTGGACCTGCACATCAGGTCCGGCGAGACGATGGCCCTCGTCGGCGCGACGGGCTCCGGGAAGACGACGCTCACCGCGCTGGTGCCCCGGCTGCACGAGGTGACGGGCGGGCGGATCACGCTCGACGGCGAGGACATCACGTTGATGCCCCGGCAGCGGCTCCGGGAGCTGGTGTCGGTGGCGTTCGAGGAGCCGACGCTCTTCTCCGCGACGGTCGGCGAGAACGTCCGGATGGGCGCGGAGAGCGCCGACGACGCGGCGCTGCTGCGGGCGCTGGACGTGGCGCAGGCGGACTTCGTCCCGGACCTGCCGCAGGGGATCCACACGGAGGTCGGCGAGCAGGGCCTCAGCCTCTCCGGCGGCCAGCGGCAACGGCTGGCGCTGGCAAGGGCGGTGGTGGGCAGACCCCGCTTCCTGGTGCTGGACGACCCGCTGTCGGCGCTCGACGTCCATACGGAGGCGCTGGTGGAGGCGGCCCTGCGGAGGGTGCTTGAGGAGACGACGGCCCTGGTCGTGGCGCACCGTCCGTCGACGGTGATGCTGGCGGACCGGGTGGCGCTGATCTCGGACGGACGGATCACGGCGGTGGGGACGCACCAGGAACTGCTGCGGAGCAACGCGGAGTACGCGTGGCTGATGTCGGGAGCGGACGCGGAAGGCGACACCGAGGCGGAAGCGGTCGAGGGGAGCATGCGATGACGTCGTCGCCGACGACCACGAGTGACGGCCCGGGCGAAAGCCCGGGATCGGGGACCGGCCGCCCGGATGCCGACAGGAATCCGGGGCTCGCCCCCGAGACGGCCCCGCCCCCGCCCGACGCGGACGGGCGCGTGGCCGCGCCGACCGACGCGGGCGGGGGCGCGAAGCCCGGGGTGGGCCGGACGGACGCGCCCGCCGGCACCGACACCGGCACGAAGCCCCGTCCGGGCAAGGAGACCGACTCCAACGGCGGGACCGACGCACTCGCCGGCACGAGCAAAGGTACGAAACCCGGTCCGGGCAGGGAAACCCATCCCGGCAGCCGGACGGACCCACCCGCCGACACCGAAACGCGTACGGGTATCGGCACAAAGCTCAGCGGTCGCAAGGAGACCGGCCCCGGCGCCGGGGGCCGGACAGGCGCTCCCACCCCCGCCGGCGGCACCCGCACCCGCACCGTCACCGTTCCCGTCCCCGGGGTCGGCGCGCCTACAAAGCCCGGGTCCCCTACCGGCGGGCCGGGTGGTGACCCCTTCGCGCAGGACGCGTTGCCCGCTCCGGCCGGGGCCACCGGCGCCCTGCTGCGGTCGTTGTTGCGCGCACGGCGGGGCCGGGTGATCGTCGCCGCGCTGTTTCTGCTGCTCCAGCAGGCCGCCGTGCAGGCAGGACCGCTGCTCGTCGCGTACGCCATCGACCGCGGCGTGCCCGCCTTCCGTGCCGACGACAACGGCCCCCTGATCGCCGTCGCCGTCGGTTACCTCCTCTGCGCCGCCGGAGCCGGGATCTTCCAGTACGCGTTCATCCGCGCCTCGGCGCGCGTCAACCAGGACGTGCTGCTCGATCTGCGCGGCCGGATCTTCCGCCATGCCCAGGCGCTCAGCGTCGACTTCCACGAGCGCTACACCTCGGGCCGGCTCATCTCCCGCTCCACCACGGACGTCGAGTCGCTGCGCGAACTGCTCGCGGAGGGGCTCCAGGAGCTCGTCGGGGTCATCCTCGCCTTCGTCTACATCTCCGCGATGCTGCTCTATCTGGACCTCGGCATCGGCGGACTGGCCGTTCTCTCCTTCGTACCGCTGTACGCGCTGGTCCGGCTGTACCAGCGCAGGGCCGGCGCCATCTTCGGCAAGCGCTCCACCGCCATCGCCGCGGTCATCGTGAAGTTCGCCGAGACGATGAACGGCATCCGCCCCGTGCAGGCGTTCCGCCGTGAGAGCGCCAACGACGCCGACTTCCACGCGCTCAACCACCACCACGAGCGCACCAACGGCGACGCGATCCTCGAAATGGCGCGCTATGTGGTGGGTTCGCGGATGGTCGCCAACATCGCCGTCGCCGGGATCGTGCTGTGGGGCGCCTACCGGGTGGCCGACGGCACGCTGGCCCTAGGGGTGCTCGCCGCGGCGGTGCTCTTCCTGCGGAGGCTGTACGACCCGATCGACCGGCTGGGGATGTTCCTCAACTCCTACCAGTCGGCCGCGGCCTCACTGGAGAAGATCGCCGGTCTGCTGGCCCAGACCCCGTCCGTGGCGGAGGCGGCGGACCCGCGCCCCCTGCCCGCGCTGACGGGCGGCCATCCGGGCCGGGAGGTCGTGTTCGACTCGGTGAGTTTCTCGTACCGTACGGGCGGCGAGGTCCTGCCCCGTTTCGACCTCACGATCCCGGCCGGGCAGACCGTCGCGGTCGTCGGCTCGACGGGCGCGGGAAAGTCGACGCTGGCGAAGCTCCTGGCCCGGTTCTACGACCCCACCGCCGGCCGTGTCCTGCTCGACGGCACCGACCTGCGGGACCTGGACACCCCCGAGCTGCGGCGCGGTGTGGTGATGGTGACCCAGGAGGCGTTCCTCTTCTCGGGCACGGTCGCCGAGAACATCGCGATCGGCCGCCCCGACGCCTCCCGAGACGAGATCGAACGCGCCGCGAAGGCGATCGGCGCGCACGACTTCATCAGCGGTCTGCCGGAGGGGTACGACACGGACGTACGCAAGCGCGGCGGCCGGATCTCCGCCGGCCAGCGCCAGTTGGTGGCCTTCGCCCGCGCGCTGCTCGCCGACCCCTCCGTACTGATCCTGGACGAGGCGACGAGCTCCCTCGACATCCCCGGCGAGCGCGCCGTGCAGCGCGCGATGGACACCGTGCTCAACGGCCGTACGGCGGTGGTCATCGCGCACCGACTGTCGACGGTGGAGATCGCCGACCGGGTGCTGGTGATGGAGCACGGCCGCATCGTGGAGGACGGGTCCCCGGCCGAACTGATCGGCGGTGTCGGCCGGTTCGCGGGTCTGCACCGCGCGTGGCGGGACAGCCTGGCCTGAGGTCCGGCCGTTCCGGGCACGGCACGGCTCAGGCGGACGGGCGTACCAAGGTCGCGGGAGTGGGCCCGTCGGGGCGGACCGTGATGCCGTACGCCGCTTTGGCGGGAGTGGCGGAGAAGGCCACGGTGTGGGCCGGCAGCAGGTGTTCGAGGAGGACCGTCGATTCGCGGAGCGCGAATTGCAGACCGAGGCAGGCGCGCGGACCGATCCCGAAGGGGAAGTAGGCGCCCGGGTGGGCGGGCCGGCCGTCCGGCGCGGTGAAGCGCCGGGGGTCGAAGTGCTCCGGGTCCGGCCACAGTTCGGGGTCGCGGTGGGTGAGGTAGGGGCAGACCAGAAGGTCGCTGCCCGCCTCGACGGTGTGGCCGACGAGGGTGTCGTCCTCGGTGGCGTGGCGGGGCAGGATCCAGGCGGACGGGTAGAGCCGGAGCGTCTCGTGGACCAGCGCCTGGACGGCCCGGCGGCGCTCCTCCGAGCCCTCCGCGCCGGCGGCGAGGGCCTCCTCACGGGCTCCGGGGTTCCGGTCGAGGAGCAGATAGAGCCAGGTCAGCGTGGTGGCGGTGGTCTCGTGCCCGGCCACGAGCAGCGTGACCATCTCGTCGCGGATCAGCCGGTCGGTGTACTCGGGACGTTCGGCGGCGGCGTCGGTCAGCACCTGGAGCAGGCCGGGACCGTCGGGGCCGGCCGTCCCGCCGCGGGCGGCCTCGACGGCGTGCCTGGCGACCGTGTCGATACGGGAGAGGTCGGCGGCGACGGCGTCGTGGGCGTCGGAGGCGTCGGCGGGCAGCGTGGGCAGGGCGGTCGCCACGGCGGCCACGGCGTCCAGTTCGTGTTCGGTCCCGTCGTCGAGCGGGTGCCCGGTGAGTGAGCGCCAGATCGCGTCGAGGGCGAAGCGGCGCATCTCCCGCCCGACGTCGAAGGTCTCCCCCGTGCGGGCGTACCGGTCCCAGCGAGCGGCGGTGGTCCGGGCGGCAGCGGTGATCCGGTGTTCGTAGCGGCGCATGCCGGGGCCGGTGAACTGGGACTGCAACAGGCGCCGTTGGGATTTCCACGCCTCACCGGTGGCGGCGAGGACCCCGTCGCCGATCAGCAGCCGCGCGCGGTGGGAGCGCTTGACGTACCGGTCCGGGTGGCGGGCGAGTACATGCTGTACGGCGTCCGGGTCCGTGACGAGAACGGTCGGGGCCGGTCCGAGGCGGAACGCGGCCACACCGCCGAACCGCTCGCGTACCTGGGAGAGCAGTTCGACCAGCTCGCCTCCCCCGGACCGCCACCGGCGCACGAGTTCGGGGTCGGCCTCGGGGACGGGGCGTGCCGTTGCGGGCACGTGTGCGAGGGGGGCGGGAGTGGTGTCGGGCTCCATGGTTCCTCTCCTGGTCAGCCGCTGTGCTCGGCTCCGCCGGAGCGGCGCCGCGACGGACTGTACGGGAGTGGGCACAGCTGGTGACAGTTCGCCCGGTCGGTCCGCCGACGACCGGAATTGGACATCGGGTCGATTGTCGATGATCTCCGACCGACGCCCCTGGGGCACGAGTTCGACCGCGTGAAGATGAACAGGACACGTACTCCCCGCGCTTCGCGGAGACGACGGCCCACGCACCGCCTTCCGGGGGCCGTACGAGCGGCGATGACCGATCACGGACGGTTCGGTTTCGAGACACGCGACCCGTGAAGACGCGCGCGGGAGTCCCGGACGAGAGCCTGACCCGCCGACCGGGCGGGGACACCGCCGCCGCCTTACTGACGCACCGTCAAGTCCGTTCTGTGGACAGGGAGATCGCCCCCTCCGGACATCCGGCGACAGCGCACCCCGCGACAGGGCGACAGCACGCCGCGGTTTCCCGGCGGAGGCCACCACGCGCCTTCCCCGCCGAAGCGGCGCTGGTCGTCGACGAGCCGTACGGCGTCCGGGGCCGCACTCCACCGATCGACGGGCGTCCGGAGATCATCGCGGGCGCCCGGCGTACGCCCGCGTAACACAGCCGCAACAGCCCCGCGGATTTCGCTTAACGAACACGGCACTTCGCGCAGCGGACGATTTCCGGCCAACTTGTTGACGCGCTCCTGACAGAGAGACCGGATTCCTGCGACTCTTCCTCCGTTCTGAGCACCACTCGCTCGGCAGTCCATGTTCCGCAGCTCGTGCTCCGCAGTTCATCGCTCGGCAGCTCATGCTCCGCCGTTCATGCCCCGAAGCTCGTGCTCCACCTTCTCCACCTTGCTCTCTGCACTGTCCGGGCCGCCCACCCGAGCGTGGTCCGGTACCCCCCTCGCAGAAGGAGTTCGCGTGAGACCCACGCCCAGCCGTCGTATCACCGCGACCGGCGCTCTGATCGCTGTCACAGCCCTTCTCGCCGTCGGAGTCCAGGCAGGCACCGCCGCCGCCGCGCCCGACTCGGCCCCCTCCGCGCCCGTCGCGGGCAAGGCCGACCCCGGCGCGCTCCCCAAGGCCCTCTCGCCCGCGCAGCGCGCCGAGCTGCTGCGCGAGGCCAACGCCACCAAGGCGGCGACGGCCGACGAACTCGGCCTCGGCGCCGAGGAGAAGCTCGTCGTACGCGACGTCGTCCAGGACCGTGACGGCACCACGCACACCCGCTACGAGCGCACCTACGCCGGCCTCCCCGTCCTCGGCGGTGACCTCGTCGTCGCCGCCACGAAGGCGGGCGCCACCAAGGCGGTCACCAAGGCCTCCAGGGCGGCCCTCAAGTCGGTCGACACCAACGCCGACGTGCCGGCCGCCGCCGCCGAGAAGCAGGCGCTCTCCGCCGCGAAGGCCGAGGGCTCGACCAAGGCCGCGGCCGACCGCGCGCCGCGCAAGGTCGTCTGGCTCGCGGACAACAAGCCGACCCTCGCGTACGAGACGGTCGTCGGCGGTGTCCAGAAGGGCGGCACCCCGAACGAGCTGCACGTCGTGACCGACGCCGCCACCGGCGAGAAGCTGTACGAGTGGCAGGCCGTCCACGAGGGCACGGGCAACACCCAGTACAGCGGTCAGGTCACCCTCGGCACCGCCCCGTCGTTCACGCTGACGGACACCGGCCGGGGCAACCACAAGACGTACAACCTGAACCGCGGCTCCTCCGGCACCGGCACCCTCTTCTCCGGCACGGACGACATCTGGGGCAACGGCTCCCCCTCCAACGCGGAGACCGCCGGCGCGGACGCGCACTTCGGTGCGGCGCTCACCTGGGACTACTTCAAGAACGTGCACGGCCGCACCGGCATCAGGGGCGACGGCGTCGGCGCGTACTCGCGTGTGCACTACGGCAACAACTACGTCAACGCCTTCTGGCAGGACAGCTGCTTCTGCATGACGTACGGCGACGGCTCGGGCAACGCGAAGCCGCTGACCTCCATCGACGTGGCCGCGCACGAGATGTCGCACGGCGTCACCTCGAACACCGCGGGCCTCATCTACAGCGGTGAGTCCGGTGGCCTCAACGAGGCGACCTCCGACATCTTCGCCGCGGCCGTCGAGTTCAACGCCGCCAACCCGCAGGACGTGGGCGACTACCTGGTCGGCGAGAAGATCGACATCAACGGCAACGGCACCCCGCTGCGGTACATGGACAAGCCGAGCAAGGACGGCGCGTCCAAGGACTACTGGTACTCGGGCATCGGAAGCGTCGACGTCCACTACTCGTCGGGTCCGGCGAACCACTTCTTCTACCTGCTCTCGGAGGGCAGCGGCGCCAAGACCATCAACGGCGTCAGCTACAACTCCGCGACGTCCGACGGTCTGCCGGTGACCGGCATCGGCCGGGCGAAGGCCGAGCAGATCTGGTTCAAGGCCCTCACCACGAAGTTCACGTCGACGACGAACTACGCGGCGGCCCGTACCGGCACGCTCGCGGTCGCCGGTGAGCTGTACGGCACGACGAGCGACGAGTACAAGTCGGTCGCCGACGCGTGGGCCGGCATCAACGTCGGTACCCGCCCCGGCGGTCCCGGCACCCCCGGCACGGTCTTCGAGAACCTGACGGCCGTCGCCATCCCGGACAACGGCGCGGCGGTCACCTCGACCGTCAACGTCACGGGCGTGACGGGCAACGCGCCCGCCACCCTCCCGGTCGCCGTGGACATCACGCACACCTGGCGCGGTGACCTGGTCATCGACCTGGTCGCCCCGGACGGCACCGCCTACCGGCTGAAGAACGCCAGCAGCGGCGACTCGGCGGACGACGTCGCGGAGACCTTCACCGTCGACGCCTCGTCCGAGGCCGCCAACGGCGCCTGGAAGCTGCGGGTGCAGGATGTCGCGTCGCAGGACACGGGGCGCATCAACAGCGTGAAGCTCACCTTCCCCTGAGCGTCCCCCGGGCATCGCCCGAGCGCGAGGTGAGCACCACGTGGGCACCGCGCCCACCGCCTGACGCGTCTCCCCGCGCGGGCACGGTGTGAGAACGAACGACACGGTGAGAGAACGAAGGCCGCCCGGGTCCCGAGGACCCGGGCGGCTCCGCCGTCCCGTACCGCCGCACGGAAGTCCCGTACCTCGGCACGGAGGTGCGATGTCCCGGCCCACCCCGTTCGAAGGCGCGCCCGAAGGGGTGGGCCGGGAACCGGCCGGTGCGGATCCGCCTCGGGCACCCCCGGTCAAGGAGTGCGCCGTGCCTGTCCGTCCACCGGCTGTGAGTCACAGACGACCGGCTCCCGGACCGGAGGATCGTGGTCTCCATGGCAGTGAGGTGACCGACCGTCGCCGACCACGCCGCGACGGCTCCCCCGCCCCTCACCTGCCACCAATCCTCCGGGCCGGGCGCCGTTTCCCCCGTCGCCCGCGCTCTCCACCTCGGCGTGAGCTCCTAGCGGAGCTTGTTCACCGCCGTGGTGGTGGTCTTCTTGAACGCCTCGACCGGCGCCTGGCCCAGCTCCCCCAGCCGGCCCCAGGTGACGATCGTGACGGTGTCACCGTCGCGGCCGACGCCCAGCAGATGGACACCGGGACCGGCGTCCGGGATGGAGACCCCCACTCCGATGACCCGGGCGCCCTCCTCGACGGCGATCCTGCCGTAGTCGTCCCAGGAGGCCGTGCCGCCGGGCGTGTTCCGCAGCCAGTCGGCGGCGCAGGACGCCACCGCCTCCTCGGCCGAGGCGGCCAGCTGTTTGGCGGCTGCGGGGCTCGACGCCCGGACGCTCACCTGCGCGCCCCTGGTGTCCAGGTCGGTGCCGAACTCCCGGTGCCAGGTGGCGCCCTGGGCGGGCAGCACCTTTTCGAGGCAGAACGGGTCCGTCTCCGGGGCGCCCGCGGTCACGGCGCCCGCCGTCCAGAAGTTGCCCGCGGCCTGCGGCATGTCCGCCGTCGCGAGGAAGCCGGGCGTGGCCGCCTTCGGCGCCGCCTGGACGCTGCCGGACACCGACAGCGCGAGAGCGCCGGCCAGTGTCGCGGTCGCCGCCGTGGTGAGTGCCCGGCGGGTCGTGCTTCGTGTCATGTTCCAACCTGTGGTCACTAGGTGGATCCCCTGGTCATGCTCTGGGTGGTGCTCGACGGTGCTGTTCCTGCCGGCTTGATCGGCCGGTGATCCCAGACTGAGGGGGTGATCGGGGCGTCGGCAACAACCCTCGTGAAGTGCGGAACGCGTGGAACGCGTACGCGTACTCTGGCCTGGGGAAATGACAAGTGCCTGGAATGACCGCGGAACAGCGTGGCGGGCGGTAGGGGGACGTGGGATGGGCCGTTCGGAGAAGATCCCTGCGGAGACGGCGGAGTTCGCGAGGCGTCTGCGTGCCCTCAAGGAGAGAACCGACCGCAGTTACGGATCGCTCGCCGCCCAACTCCACCTCGGCGCCTCGACCCTGCACCGCTACTGCCACGGTCACGCGCTGCCCGTCGACTACGCGCCCGTGGAGCGCCTCGCCCGGGTGGTCGGCGCGACGTCGGCCGAGCGCGTCGAGCTGCACCGCCTCTGGCTGCGGGCGCACTCCGCGCGTACGGAGGGACCGGAAGAAGAAGGGGACGGGGGCGCGAGCGGGGCCGCCGAAGGGGAGACGGTCGCCGTCCCGGTCGGCTTCACGGACATCGAGCAGGGGCGGGCGGTCGAGCCCGTACGCGGGCCGGCCACGGAGGCGCCGTCGGACACCGGCACCGGTACGGCGGAGCAGGCGCGGGAGGCCGACGGTCCGGATCCCGGCCCCGCACAAGGCCCGGACCCCGAGTCCGACGGTTCCCTCGACGACGACCCCGATCCGCCGCCCGCCGCCACGGCCCCGCCCCTGTCACGTCCCCGCGCTTCGCGTCTGCGCCGCCGTCAGATTGTCGGCGCCGCCCTCGCCGTCGTCACCGTCCTCGGCGGCACGGTCGTCGCGGCCGACCTCGGGGGTCCCGACGGGCGGACCGACAAGAGCGCTCCGCGGCTCGCCGACCCCGGCCCGGACGGGCCCGTCGATCCGCCGTCGCCGTCCGGACGGTCGGGCGCCCCGTCGGCGAAGGCGAGCGCGTCCACGTCCGGCGCGGGCCCGAAGACATCACCGTCCGTCTCGCCGGGCGGCGGAAAGACCGAGGCGGGCGGCGCCGGCGGGGACGGCGGAAAGGGGGGCGGGTCCGGCGGGACGAAGCCCGGGGGCGGGACGTCCACGGCGAAGCCGCTGGTGTGGAGCGCGGACGGCCACAAGTGGCAGTCGGAATGCGACCACACGTATCTGGTCAACCGCGCCCCCTCCGCCGTACCGCCGCCGCCCAACTCGCAGGACGCGCGCCAGTGGGCGACCGCCCTCGGCGCGGTGCACGGAAAGTCGTCGCTCACCCAGGCCACGCTGAGCGCGGCGGCCGGCGCCGAGCCCGTCGTGGTCGAGGAGGTGTTCGTCCGGGTGGTGGGCCGCCGGGCACCGCTCGACTGGAACGCGTACGAGATGAGCAGCGGCTGCGGCGGCGCGATCACCCCCGCCGTGTTCGCCGTCGACCTGGACGCGTCGCGGCCGATCGTGCGCCCCGTCGACGGCGGCAGCGAGGAGGGGCCGCTGCCCGCGCCGAAGCTCCCCTATCAGGTGACGGCGGACGAACCGCTCGTGCTGAAGATCGAGGCGAGCACGTCCGGCTGCGACTGCGACTGGTATCTGGAGGTGCGCTGGACGGCCGGGGACCGTACGGGTGTCGCGCGTATCGACGACGGCGGCCGGCCCTTCCGTACGAGCGCGATCGGGGGCACGGTGTACGGGCACGACTACGAGGCCGGGAAATGGGTGGGACCCTGACGGTCCGTCAGGGTCCCACCGGGTACTACGTGTTACGCGCTCACGCCGGGTTGTTGGCGTGGGTCAGCGTCTCCCAGGCGACGAACAGGTTGTTCGTGCCCTGCGGGCGCATGCGCTCGGTGTACTGCTGGGTGTTGGTCATCGCGTTGCCCAGCCGGTTGCCCAGCGCGTTGAAGGCGACCTCGCTGATCGGTCCGAGGTTGTCCTTCAGGCTGCCGCCGCAGAGGTTGCCGGGGACGGGCTCACCGTTCTGGTACTTGGTGTGCAGCCCGAACGCGTGCCGCAGCCGCTCGCCGACCTCCGGGTAGAGGTCCTGGCCCTGGATCCGGCTGGTCTCCGCGACGTGCGAGATGGCCGAGAGGCCGTAACCGGTGTGGGTCAGGTCGCGGCAGGTCTCCTGCGCGAGGCCCTGCATGAAGGTGGACTGGTTGTGCCAGTAGCCGACGATCTCGTCACGGGTGTCGAGTCCGCTGCCGGGCACCGTCCGGGGCAGCGCGCCGTCGGAGGGCAGATAGATGAACGCGGGGACACGGTTGCGGAAGATGCCGACGGTCTTGTCGTAGGCTCCCCGGTCCTCCAGATGGACCGCGATGCCGATCGCGGCCTCGTTCATGCTGAGCTCCCAGTTGCCGTTGGAGCCCGAGCCGTTGATGATCTCCGGCAGATACACGTTCCGCAGCATCGTGGAGAAGCGGCCCGAGTTGGCCCAGTTGCCCCGTACGTGCTTGATGATCTCGGCGGCCTTCGGCCACGACGAGCCGGCCCACGCGGTCTGGAGCGGCGCGTTGCTGTTGGTGTGGTCGCGGATCGTGTTCGACCAGGCGTCCATCAGCTCGATGGACTTCTGCGCGTAGCGGTCGTCGCGGTTGATGTACCAGGCCAGCGCGGTGGTGTACGCGGCTATCGCGTCCTCGCGCTCGTCGGTGCAGCCGTTGTTGGGGTTGGAGTACGAGCCGCACTCCACGACCGCGCGGGGCTTGGGCACCCGCGACAGGGAGGCGTACTTGCTCCCCATCATCTGGTCGTACGCGGCCTTCCACGGCTGGGCGCCCGCCTGCACCTTGCCGCGGACGAAGTCGAGCTGGGGGCGGCTGACGCCGACCCCGGGGTGGGTGAAGGTCGCCGGGGCGGCGACGGCCTTGGCGGAGAGGGTCCTGGCGGCGGCGGGCGGCGCGTCCGCCGCCCGCTCGCCCGCCGAGGCGGGGGCCACGAAGGCCGCGGCGATCAGGCCGCCGAGCGCGGCGGACAGGCCGAGGACTCTGGGGATGACTCCGGGGCGCATGGGGTGCCTTCCGGTCGGGGGGTGTTCCTCAACTCCACCGAACAACACGCTTGTTCACTCACATGAACGATGAGCGGAGTTGTGAATCCTTGTTGAGTCAGGAACTTAAGGCCATCCCATGGACACGTCAAGGTATGGACCAATGGATGTCGAAGGGCCCGGCGGACGGTGTCCGCCGGGCCCCGGGAGCGTCCGGTCCTCAACGCATCAGTACGCCCGCGCCCTCCCCCGTCGCCTCGGTCGGCAGCGCCACCAGCCCGAGATCGGCGGCGCCGAGCATCGGATGCGTGGGCAGGACCCGGACGGTGTAGCCGAAAGGTCCCGTACGGTCCAGGGCGAGCGGTCCCTCGTACACCCAGCGGCCCGCCTGGTCGGGACCCCCCGCCGGTTTCAGCGGGAAGATCTGCGCGTCGGCGATCGTGTCGTCGGCGCCCACCCGGCCCGCGACGGCCTGCACCTCCACGTCGTCGGGCAGGAGCTGGCCGAGGGCGACACGCACCTTCAGCGCGAGGGTGGAGCCCAGCTCCGCGCTGCCGGCCGCCGACACGGCCTCCACATGGTCGACCGCCACACCCGGCCAGGCCGCCCTGACCTGGTTCTTCCAGTCGGCCAGCTCCCGGGCCGTCGGGGCGTCCAGCGCGCGGTGGGCATGGGCGGCCGGTGCGTACAGCCGCTCCACGTACTCGCGCACCATGCGGTCGGCGAGCAGCTTCGGACCGAGGGTCGTCATCGTGCGGCGGACCATCTCGATCCAGCGGCCGGGCAGCGCGGCGGCGTCCTTGGGGCCCTTGGCCGCGGCCGGGTCCCCGCGGTCGTAGAAGCGCGGCGCGACCCGGTCCTCGATCAGCGCGTAGAGGGCGTTCGCCTCCAGCGTGTCGCGCCGGTCCTCGTCGGCCGACGAGCCGTCGGCCGTCGGGATGGCCCACCCGAAGTCCGGCTCGAACCACTCGTCCCACCAGCCGTCCAGCACCGACAGATTGAGGCATCCGTTGAGCGCCGCCTTCATCCCGCTCGTGCCGCACGCCTCCAGCGGGCGCAGCGGGTTGTTCAGCCAGACGTCGCAGCCCGGATAGAGCCGCTGCGCCATCGCCATGCCGTAGTCGGGCAGGAAGACGATGCGGTGGCGCACGCGCGGGTCGTCGGCGAACTTCACCAGCTCCTGCACGAGCCGCTTGCCGCCGTCGTCCGCCGGGTGCGCCTTGCCCGCGACGACGATCTGGATGGGCCGCTCGGGGTGGAGCAGCAGATCCGTCAGCCGCTCGCGGTCGCGCAGCATCAGCGTGAGGCGCTTGTACGAGGGGACGCGGCGGGCGAAGCCGATGGTCAGGACGTCGGGGTCGAGGACCCCGTCGATCCAGCCCAGTTCGGCGTCGGCCGCGCCCCGCTGGTGCCAGGAGGCGCGCAGCCGGTCGCGTACCTCATGGACCAACTGCTCGCGCAGGGTGCGGCGTACGGCCCAGAGGTCGGCGTCCGGAACGTCGGTGATCTCCTGGCCGAGCGCGGCGATCTCGGGCGCCACCCAGGTCGGCGCGTGGACGCCGTTGGTCACCGAGGTGATCGGCACGTCCTGCGGGTCGAAGCCCGGCCAGAGCCCGGCGAACATCTGCCGGCTCACCGCGCCGTGCAGGGTGGAGACGCCGTTGGCGCGCTGGGCCAGGCGCAGGCCCATGGCGGCCATGTTGAAGAGGTTCGGCTCGCCGCCGTGGAAGGTCTCCCTGCCGAGGCTCAGCACCTGCTCGGTGGAGACCCCGGCCAGTTCGCCGTCGTCGCCGAAGTGGCGTGCGACGAGTCCGCGGTCGAACCGGTCGATGCCGGCGGGCACGGGGGTGTGGGTGGTGAACACGGTGCCGCCCCGGACGGCCTCCAGCGCGGTGTCGAACCCGAGCCCCGTCTCGGCGAGTTCACGGATGCGTTCGAGGCCCTGGAAACCGGCGTGGCCCTCGTTCGTGTGGAAGACCTCGGGCTCGGGGTGGCCGGAGAGACGGCAGTACGCGCGGACGGCGCGGACGCCGCCGATGCCGAGCAGCATCTCCTGGAGGAGCCGGTGCTCGCTGCCGCCGCCGTAGAGACGGTCGGTCACCTCGCGCTCGGTCGGGCCGTTGTCCTCTATGTCCGAGTCGAGCAGCAGGAGCGGTACGCGGCCGACGCGTGCCTGCCAGACGCACGCGCGCAGCGACCGGCCGCCGGGCAGCGTGAGCGCGATCCGGCTGGGCCGGCCGTCCTCCTCGCGCAGCAGGCTGAGCGGCAGTTCGTTCGGATCGAGAACGGGATAGTGCTCCTGCTGCCAGCCGTCGCGCGAGAGGGACTGGCGGAAGTAGCCGTGGCGGTAGAGCAGCCCGACACCGACGAGCGGTACGCCGAGGTCGCTGGCGGCCTTGAGGTGGTCCCCGGCGAGGATGCCGAGGCCGCCGGAGTACTGGGGCAGGGCGGCGGTGACGCCGAACTCGGGCGAGAAGTAGGCGACGGCCCCGGGCAGCTCGGCGCCCTGGGCCTTCTCCCGCTGGTACCAGCGGCTGCCGCGCAGATACTCGTCGAGCCCGCCGGCGACGCCGGCCAGCCGTTCGAGGAACGGCCGGTCGCCGGCCAGCTCCGCCAGCCGCGTGGCGGAGACCGCCCCGAGCAGCCGCACGGGATCGCGCCCGGCGGCGGCCCAGCCGTCGGGGTCGACGGCCTTGAAGAGTTCACGGGTCTCGGAGTGCCAGGACCAGCGCAGATTGCGCGCGAGGTCGCTGAGTGGTCGCAGGGGTTCGGGCAGGACGGGGCGCACGGTGAATCGACGGATTGCCTTCACGTGTTCCACCTTCGCAGGGGTCATCCGGACCGACGGACCACACCACGCTGTGCACCCCGCCATCACTCCGACGGTATCCCCCGAGCCCCCGCTCCTTCGACGGCGCACGAGCGCACACGCGCCGGGCCGGCTGCGCGGGTCGTCCTCCGGCCGGGGGACGACGGGGCGGCCGGCCGGGCGGCCCGGAACGGCCCCGGACGGCCCCGCGAGGGACGCCGCCGGCGCGCGCGGCGCGGCCGGACGCGCCGACGGGCGGTCAGCCGCGGGCCGGTTCGGGCAGCTCGTAGGGGGAGCCCGCGTTCACCGTCGCCGGGTCGAAGGCGCCCGTCGTCGCGTACCGCGCGGCGATCTCCGCCAGTTCGGCCGCCGGGATCACGTCCGAGATGTCCGTGAAGCCGTCGGGGGCCCGGGTGTGCGCCAGTGTGATGACCACCTCGGGGCCCTGCCGGCGGTTGGCGAGCTGAAGCTCCGTCATGGCGGGGCGGCGCTCGGTCTCGTACGCCCCCAGCGCCTCACCCGGGCCGGGGTGCGTGGCCATGGCGTGCGCCAGCGCACGCGCGTCGACGATCGACTGCGTCGCGCCGTTCGAACCGATGGGATACATCGCGTGGGCCGCGTCGCCGATCAGGGTCGTACGGCCGTGGGTCCAGCGGGTGAGGGGGTCGCGGTCCACCATCGGGTACTCGAAGGCGCGGTCCGCCGCGGCCAGCACCTCGGGGACACCGACGCCGTCGAACTCCCAGCCCGCGTAGTGGTGCGCGAACTTCGCGACCGGCACGGGCCGGTTCCAGTCGCCGCGCTCCGCCCCGGCGATGTCCGTCGCGGGCATCGCCAGCGCCCAGTTGACCAGGACGTGGCCCTCGGGGCCGCTCGGGTGCGTCATCGGGTAGACCACGGCCTTCTGCCGGTCGTCGCCCGCGATGAACATGAACGCGCCCGCGCGGTCCGCGGGGACGCGCGAGACGCCCCGCCAGACGAGCAGCCCGTTCCACGGCGGCTCGCCCTCGCCGGGGTTCAGCGCGGCCCGTACCGCCGAACGGATGCCGTCGGCGCCGATCAGCACGTCGGGCTCCAGGGAGGCGGCGCCCGCCGCGCGCCCCTCGCGGTGCGCGAGCAGCACGCGCGGGCGGCCCTGCGCCGAGGTCTCGACTCCGGCGACCCGGACCCCGGCGACCACCGCGTCACCGCCGAGCCGCTCCCGTACCGCGTCGGCGAGCACCCGTTGCAGATCGCCCCGGTGGATGGAGAGCTGGGGCCAGAGATAGCCGGCCGCCAGTCCGCGCGGCTCGCGGGAGATCAGTCCCCCGCCGCGGTGGTAGTAGCGCAGTTCACCGGTGCGTACGGCGCACTCGTCGAGCCGGGCGAGCAGCCCGAGCGCGTCGAGTTCGCGTACCGCGTTGGGCATGATGTTCAGCCCCGCGCCGAGCGGCCGGCTCTCCCGGGCGGCCTCGACGACGGTGACGTGTTCGAAGCCGGCGGCGTGCAGGGAGAGTGCCGCGGTGAGGCCGGCGATTCCGCCGCCCGCGATCATGATGTGGGTCATGCCGTGAATCTCTTCTCACGAAGCGGTGCCGGGGCGGAGGGGGATCTGGAGGCCGATCCGCACACGGACGCCTTGGGCTTGGGTGTCGTCATCGGCGCGTGCGGGCCCACGTTCGCCTGCCGTACCAGCGTCTCGTTGTCCCGCGTCAGATCCAGCACCGTCCGCAGGAGCGCGATCGGGGCGCCGCCGCTGCCCTCGTCGTACAGCCGCAGGTCGTCGCTGTACGCCTTGCGCGCCAGACCGATGTGCCGGGCCCGGAACGTCTTGAGGATGCGCAGCACCCGCGCCAGCGAGACCGCCGAGGAGGCCAGGCCCGGCGGCAGCCGCGGCGTCGACTCCCAGCTGATCGCGGCGGACAGCTTGCTGACGGCGGAGGTCGAGCCCCGGTGCGCCGCGTGGAAGGCCCGCCAGGACGGCAGGCTGTAGCGCACCGACTCGTCGAGGAACACGTCGTACTCCGGGCTGCTCCGGTCGCTCTGCCAGAGCGTCAGATCGACCAGCCAGAGCGGCACCTGGGCGGCGGCCGGGCCCAGATAGTCGCGGCCGTCGACGTCGACCTCCTCGAAGTACGGGCGCAGCCCGCGTGCGAAGAAGTCGGGCGTGACCTGCGCGACGGTGAAGTCGATGGAGTCGACCATGGCCTGCACGTGCTGCGCCGTACGGTCGAGGGCGGCGGCGAAGCAGGGGTCGTACGGTTCGAGTCCCGCCACCTCCGAGCAGCTGTCGAGCGCGGCGACGAGCGCGGGGAAGACCATCCGTACGGCGTTCTGGAGATACCCCTCCATCTTGTCGCCGGTGTACATGCGCTGGCGGTCGCCGAGCGGATTCCACGTCGTGTAGTGGTGCACGGTGTCGCGGGGCACCATGTCGGTGCGGTGGCCCAGTTCCCGGAGCACGGGCAGGGCGTCCGGGACGGCGGCGAGCGGCTCGACCCCGTGCCGTTTGAGCGAGCCGAGGAGCAGACCGAGGTCGCGTACGGCGGCGAGCGCGTCGACCACGCCCAGTGAGGCGGCGCGGTCGGGATCGGGGACGAGCGTGCGCAGTGCGACGGTGAGCGCGGGGACATCGGCGTCCCGGTTCATGGCCGGTACGGCGGCGAGTATCGCGTCGGCGCCGAGCGGATCGGCCGCGCGTATGCCGGCGATCCGGTAGCGCGGTTCGGAGCGTGCCTCGATCGCGGGCGCGACTAGGTCGTACAACGTCATGGAAGTGCCCCCCTCGGGCGTGGGTCGGGTGGGTGGTGGGACACGGGACGGGCGGCCTCGGGCCGTCGCGGCGACGGTCGCGCTCCGTCGCGCGGCCCGACCGGCCGGCTGCTGCGTCGCCCCGCCGCGGCCGTCCCCCCTCGGACCTGGACCGTCGACCGGGCCCTGCCCCGCCTGCGCACTCGCTCCTCCTCCTGGGTCTACTCCGGGGCGCCGCCGACCCGGTCCTGGTGCGGGGGCGCGGACACGGGCGCGGGGAACCGCAGCCGGAGGGTGAGCAGCGCGGCCGTCGCGGCGAAGGCCGCGCCGACGAGGAGCGCGGCCCGGAAGCCGGCGGTCTCGTCGGCGGCGCCGCCCGCGCCGAGCGCGTCGGTACGGGCGGTGGCGACGGCGACGAGTACGGCGAGGCCGAGCACGGAGCCGAACTGCTGGCTGGTGTTGACGAGTCCGGAGGCCAGACCGGTCTCGCCCGGCGCCGCGTCGGCGGTCGCGGCGACGTTGGTGGTGACCATGACCAGCGGCAGGGCGGCGCCCAGCACGAGGCTGGGCGCGAGGACGGTGGAGAAGAAGGTGCCGTCGGCGGCGAGGGCGAGCGCCAGCCAGAGCATGCCGAGGAAGAGCAGGGTGAAGCCGAGCGTCATGGTGGCGCGCAGGCCGAGGCGCTCGATGAGCCGGCCGGTTCTCGGGGCGGTGGCGACGACGACGAGGGAGAGCGGCAGCAGGCCGAGCCCGCCGGTGAGGGGGGTCTGGTCGAGGACGCTCTGGAGGTAGAGGCTGACCAGGAAGAACATCGGGAAGAGCGCCATCTGGGCGAGTGCGCTGAGGCAGTTGGCGAGCCGCAGGGTCCGGCGCCGGAGGACGGCGGGCGGCACGAGGGGGCGGGCGATTCGTTTCTCCAGGACGGCGAAGGCCGCGAGGAGGGCGAGCCCGGCGGCGAACGCGCCCAGCGTCCGCGCGCCGGTCCAGCCGGCCTCGCCCGCGCCGACGAGGCCGTACGCGAGGAGCCCGAGCCCGGCGGTCGCGGTGAGCGCGCCGCCGATGTCGAACCCGCCTTCGGTACTGGCGGTGTGGGCGTCGAGGAGCCGCAGCGCGAGGACGGCGAGGACGAGGGCGCCGGCGACGTTCAGCCAGAGGGTGGAGCGCCAGCCGAGCAGATCGGTCAGTACGCCGCCGAGGACGGTGCCGAGGACGCCTCCGAGTCCGCCCATCGCGGCGAAGGCGCCGAGGGCCTTGTGCCGGGCGGGGCCGTCGGGGAAAAGGGTGAGCAGCAGGGCGAACGCGGCGGCGGCGGCGAGTGCGGCGCCGACGCCCTGGACGGCGCGGGCCCCGACGAGCACCTCCACGCTGCCCGCCGCGCCGCCGACGGCGGAGGCCGCGCCGAGCACCCCGAGCCCGGCCAGGAACACGCGCCGGTGCCCGAGCAGATCGGCGGCGCGCCCGCCGAGGAGCAGCAGCCCGCCGAAGGTGATCAGGAACGCGTTGGCGACCCAGGAGAGGCCGGCGGAACCGGACCCGAGGTCGTCACCGACGGACGGCAGGGCGACGTTGACGATCGCGGTGTCCATGATGAGCAGCAACTGCGTGGCCGCGAGCAGTCCGAGAGCGGCCCTCGGACTCCGCCCCACCACCTGCGACGATCCCGGCGCCACGGGACCGGGGGCGCGAAACCCCATGACGCCGGGAGACTGTGAACCGGCACGGCGGGGCTGATCCGCCCCACCGGAACCGACTGTGCTACGCCCGCCGGCGGCGCCGCGCGGTTCGCCGACCTGAGCGGCACCGCCGAAGCCGGGCGAACTCGGCGGTCCACCACTCGGCAACGGACCCAACCCGCCAGGACCGGACACACCCTCGGAACCGCGCGGGCACGCCGGGCCGCCGCTCGACAACGGCCCGTCCGAGCCCGAACCGTCGCCGACCTGAGCGGCACCGGGCGGCCCCGCCCCGCCATCGGTCGGCAAGGCGCCGTCCGGGTCCGAACCGGCAGGACCAGACACGGCCTCGGCCCCCGCGCCGGGGGAGGCGGCCGGGGTCGGGCGGCCCATGGGGGCGGGGTCCGGCGCGGTGAAGGGTGGCCGTTCGGCCCCCCGGGGGCCGTTCATCGGGGGGCCGGTCCCTCGGGCTCACCGCCGAGCGTGTAGCCGTCGAGGCATGCTCGGGCCAGTCGTTCGCAGGACGCCGTGTCGCCCTCCCATGCCTGCTGCATCAGATAGATGTGGGGCGCGCCGTGGTAGAAGCGCTCGTACTGTTCGTGCCGGGAGGCGAACTCCGAACCCAGCGCGTCCCAGGCCAGTTTGAGGAGTTTGATCCGTTCCTCGGACGACTGACCCGGCGCCCGCAGATAGCGCCCCACCAGCGGGCCCAGCTCCGGATGGAGCAAGTCCTCGCCGGACGCGGGGAGTTGGATCACCCCGCCGCCCGCGAGGAGTTTGATCTCCTGTACCGCCGCCGGATACAGCTCCCCCGCCATGATGCGCTGCGCGAACGAGATGTCCTTGCCGGGCATCACCCCGCCGCGCCCGCCGTCGACCTCCTCGTACGACGCCTCCGCGGCGAGCACGAACGCCTTCGCCTGGGCGACCTTGCCCAGCAGCCGGCCGATCGCCTGGGTGACGGGCGGCAGTTCGTACGTGCCGTTGGATCTCGTCAGCAGGATCGCGAGCCCGGCAAGGAATTCGAGCTTGGTCCAGAAACGTGTGGCGGCCTGGTGGACGAAGTTCACGTACGCCGGTGTCCGCCACCACATCCCGAAGCTCGCGTCGACGTTCCGGTAGGTGAGCACGGACTCCCACGGCACGAAGACCTCGTCGCAGACGAGAAGCGCGTCGTTCTCGTCGAACCGCGACGACAGCGGGTTGTCGAAGACGCTCCGCGCCCCGCCTTCGTAGGAGACCCGGGAGACGAAGGTCAGACCCGGCGTGTCCACGGGTATCGAGAAGCAGACCGCGCGGTCCACGTCCCTCGGCGCGAGCGGCTCGATCGTCCCGACGACGATCTCGTTGCCGAAGACCGCCGCCGTGCCGATCATCTTCGCGCCGCTCACGACGATCCCGCCGTCCTTCTCGGCGACGACCCGTACCACCGGGTCGTCCTCCGCCGTCCCGCCCGCCGCGTCGAACGGGCTCGGCGCCGCCTGCGGGTTGGTGATGGTGAAGGTCGGATACAGATCGCCCTCGGCGAGCCGCCGGTGGTACGCGAGCGCGTTCGCCGCGCCGTCGAAGCCCTCGGTGGTGAACACGCCCGGCGCCGCGGCGAATCCGGCCGCGCCGCTCGCCATGTAGTCCGGCGTACGCCCCAGGAAGCCGAAGCTCGCCTCGGCCCAGACCTTGTACGCCCCCCGGCGCGCCACCAGGTCCGCGTAGTCGCGCGGCACCGCGAACGCCCGGTGCGCGCCGTCCCGGGTGAGCACCGGCGTGTGCGGGGAGTCGTGCGACAGGTCGTAGAGGCGGGCGAGGGACCCCGCGGTGTTACGGAACGCGGGATGCCGCGTGATGTCCCGGACCCGCTCCCCGTCCAGCCAGACCGTTCGGCCGTCGCGCAACGACTCCAGATACTCCTGACCCGATCTGGTCACACCTTCTCCTCATACGGATCACAACGAATCCCCCGGCACGCGCGACACATCCAACACATCTTGCGCACTCGGCACGCCCGGCACACCGGGCACGCGCGGAACGCTGCTCCCACTCCCTGAGAGAGCCTTCCCCGACGCAAGCGCCGTCAGCAATGAACGACCGTCCAGCGGTCCTTAATAACCCGCCAGAGCGCGACATCGCGGAGCCCTACGCCGCGGGCACCGTACCGCTGCGGTACTCGCCCGGCGTCTGCTCGAACCACTTGCGAAACGCAAGATGGAAACCGACGGCGCTGCGGTACCCCACCCGCTGCGGCACCGCCGACTGCGGCAGCGACGTCTCCCCCAGCAGCCGCGCCGCCTCCTGCATCCGGCGGCCCGTCAGATGCCGGGCCGGCGCCTCCCCCACCAGTTCGCGGAAGGCCGCGGTGAAGGCCGACCTGGACATGCCGACCTCGCGCGCCAGGGACTCGATCGTCCACGGCTCGGCGAACCGGGTCGCGATGATCACCATCGCCCGGCTGATCCCCGGATGGTTCAGGACCGGCAGCGAGGACGGATTGTCGGCGATCTCCCGCAGCAGCGGCCGCAGCGCGAGGACGAGCGCCATCTCGAACGCCCGCAGCGTGATGAGCCGGTCGCCTGGCCCGACCGGCCGGTGGGGCGAGGCGAGCAGGCGCAGCGTGTCGCGGAGCAGCGGTTCGTTGTCCACCTGGGTGCGGTCGAGGGCCAGCACCCACGGCAGCGCCGTGTACAGGCCGGTCGCGGCGCTCGCGTCGTAGTGCAGTCCCGCGCAGAGCAGCCGGCTCTCCGGTCCGTCGCCCTCGATCCTCAGCTCACCGGAGGTCCCGGGCAGCCGCTCGGGCAGGACGGCCCCGAGCCGCAGTCCCCCGATCCGGTCGGGCCGGTCGGCGATGCGGTGGGCGGTGCCGGTGGGGAAGACCGCGAGGTCGCCCTCGCGCAGCTCCAGCGGTGTCTGGCCGTCCCCGGTGATCCAGCAGCCGCCCTGGACGATGTAGTGGAGGATCGCACAGCTCTGCTCGGCGTCGCCCTCGATGGCCCACGGCGCGCTGACGTGCCAACGACTGTCGAAGACCCCCGTGAGCCGGAGCGGCTTCAGCAGCTCGCTCAGGAGATCGTCACCTTCGGTCTGGATGGGCTCCATCGCTTCCATGGACGATCCTTCAACCCCCGCCCCGGTTTGTTAATTGATCGGCCGAAGCCGCCGCCGCCAGCCTTGTGAAAGAGCCGTCATCGACAGCAGAGACACCCTATCGAAGGGCCTTCAGACACATGTCCGATCAGATTCCTATGCGCGTCGCGGTGGTCGGGGCGACGGGGTTCCAGGGCGGTGCCGTGGCCCGTCTGCTGGCCGAGCGCGGACAGCGGGTCCGTACGCTCACGCGGGCCGCCGAGGCGGACCGGCCGCCGCTCCCCGGAGCCTCGTTCGTCGGCGGTGACCTGGCAGATCGTCCCGCCGTCGACGCGTTGATGGCCGGCGCGACACACGCCTGTGTGGTGATGCCGCTGGTGTACGGGACCGAGCAGGTACGGCGGTACGCCCGTAATGTCGCCGAGGCCGCGCGCGAGGCCGGAATTCGGCGCATCGTCTACAACGCCAACACCCGCATTCCCGAACACTCCACGAATGTCGCCGCTTTCGAGACACGACGGATCGCGGAGGAGGAACTGCGCGCGAGCGGTGTGCCGTTGGTGGTGCTCAGGCCCCCGGTCTATCTCGACAACCTCTTCAGCCCCTGGAACGGACCGGCGTTGGTCAGTGAGGGAGTTCTGGCCTATCCGCTGCCGGGCGACACCTTCACCGCCTGGATCTCGCACCGGGACCTCGCGGAGGCGGTCTTCGCGGCGCTCACCGTGGACGGTGCGGAGGGCGAGACGTACGACATCGGCGGCAGCGAGTCGCTGACCGGGGACGAGCTGGCCTCGTCGTTCGCCGCCGGTCTGGGCCGCGACGTCCGGTACCTGCCGCTCCCCCCGACGGTGTTCGAGCAGGCGCTCTCGCAGGTCACGGGCCCGGAGGCGGCGGCCGGGGTGGCCGGCATCTACCACTACATGGCGATGGGCGACGACCCGCTGCTGATGGCGGGCGACGGCGGACGCTCGGCGGACGCGCTCGCGCTGAAGCCGGCGCCGGTCGACGAGTGGGTGACGCGCCAGCCGTGGCAGGTCTGGTCGACGGAGTCGAGCTGAGGGACACCCCGGGGCCCGCCGGACCCGGCGGAGCCGCCCCCGCCCGCGAGCCCCCCGCTCCCGCCCCGTTCCCGCGTCCGCCGCCCGTGCGGCTGCGGGGACGGGGCGTTTGTTCCTGTGCCATCCGACAGGTTTCGGCCACGCCTCCCGAGTTGTCCAGCTCTTGACGGGGTGGCGGATTGTGTACCCGAAAATCGTGGGAAGGCTCATGCGGTACGCACCGCAAGCACACTCGTTTCACCCGATTCCAGCGCTGTTGGAGTGAAAGCGGACAGGAGCGGCCATGCCCGCAGCCCGCCAGCCACCGCAAGAGCGGCTACAAATAACACACAAACGACAAATACCGTCAAAACCATCTCGTCCGTTCGACCCGCCATGCCTGCCACGCCCGACCAGCCCCCAGGTGATCTCATGATCGGTCGCATTCCCGTCCTGGACGTCCGCCCTCTCGTCAACTGCGGCAAACGCCCCGCCAAGGCGGTGAGCGGAGAGACGTTCCAGGTCACCGCGACCGTCTTCCGTGAGGGCCATGACGCGGTGGGCGCCAATGTCGTGCTGCGCGGCCCGGACGGCCGGCCCGGCCCCTGGACCCCCATGCGCGAGCTGGCCCCCGGCACCGACCGCTGGGGCGCCGACGTCACACCGACGTCCGAGGGCCGGTGGACGTTCAAGGTGGAGGCGTGGAGCGATCCGCTCGCCACCTGGCGCCACGCCGCCGAGATCAAGATCCCCGCCGGGATCGACACGGACCTCGTGCTGACGGAGGGCGCCGCGCTCTACGAGCGGGCCGCCGCCGGTGTCCCCAAACGCGAGGGCCGCGAGGCCGTCCTCGCCGCCGTGGACGGCCTGCGCGACGAGCGCCGCCCCCCGGCGGACCGGCTCGCCGCCGCCCTCACCCCGGAGGCGCGCGACGCCCTGTCCCGCCACCCGCTGCGCGAGCTGGTCAGCGCGTCGAAGCCGGTCAAGCTGCTGGTGGAGCGGGAGCGGGCGCTCTACGGCTCCTGGTACGAGCTGTTCCCCCGCTCCGAGGGCGCGGTCCTCACTCCGGGCGAGCCCCCGGTCAGCGGCACGTTCAGGACCGCCGCGAAGAGACTGCCGGCCGTCGCCGCGATGGGCTTCGACGTCGTCTATCTGCCGCCGATCCATCCCATCGGCACCACACACCGCAAGGGCCCCGACAACACGCTCACGCCCGGCCCGGACGATGTCGGCGTCCCCTGGGCGATCGGCTCCGCCGACGGCGGCCACGACGCGATCCACCCCGACCTCGGCACGATCGAGGACTTCGACGCCTTCGTGGCGAAGGCCGCGTCGCTGCGTATGGAGATCGCGCTGGACTTCGCCCTCCAGTGCTCGCCCGACCACCCGTGGGTCAAGGAACACCCCAAGTGGTTCCACCACCGCGCGGACGGCACGATCGCGTACGCCGAGAATCCGCCCAAGAGGTACCAGGACATCTATCCGATCGCCTTCGACCGCGACATGGACGGGCTCGTCGCGGAGACCCTGCGGGTGCTGCGGTACTGGATGGAGCACGGCGTCCGGATCTTCCGCGTCGACAATCCGCACACCAAGCCGGTGGTCTTCTGGGAGCGGGTGATCGCCGACATCAACTCCACCGACCCCGACGTGATCTTCCTGGCCGAGGCGTTCACGCGCCCGGCGATGATGCACACCCTGGGCGCGATCGGATTCCAGCAGTCGTACACCTATTTCACCTGGCGCACCACGAAGCAGGAGCTGACGCAGTATCTGACCGATCTGTCGGGCGATTCGGCGTCGTACATGCGCCCGAACTTTTTCGTCAACACGCCTGACATCCTGCACGCCTATCTTCAGGAGGGCGGCCGTCCGGCATTCGAGGTACGCGCGGTGCTCGCCGCGACGATGGTGCCGTCCTGGGGCGTCTACGCGGGGTATGAACTCATGGAGAACGCCCCGGCGAAGCCCGGGAGCGAGGAGTATCTGCATTCGGAGAAGTACGAGCTGCGCCCCCGGAACTGGGAATCGGCGGAGCGAGAGGGACGCACCATCGCCCCGCTCATCACCTCGCTCAACCGGATCAGGCGCCGGCACCCGGCGCTCCAGCAGCTGCGCGACATCCACTTCCACCACGTCGACAACGACGCGGTCATCGCTTACAGCAAGCGCTCGGGCCCCGACATCGTACTGATCGTCGTGAACCTCGACCCTCACCACACCCAGGAGGCAACGGTCTCGTTGGACATGCCGCGGCTCGGCCTCGACTGGCACGAGACCGCCCCGGTGCGCGACGAGCTCACCGGAGAGATCTACCACTGGGGCAGGGCCAACTACGTGCGCCTGGAGCCGGGTGTGACACCCGCGCACATCGTCGTTCTGCGACCGTCCCCGCCGATCGGAGGGTCACCCACACCATGATCATCAATGAGCCTGTCCACGACAAGTTCGAGGACACTCCCGCGAAGGACCGTGACCCCGACTGGTTCAAGAGAGCCGTCTTCTACGAAGTCCTGGTGCGCTCGTTCCAGGACAGCAACGGCGACGGCGTCGGAGACCTCAAGGGCATCACCGCCAAACTGGACTATCTCCAGTGGCTGGGTGTCGACTGTCTCTGGCTGCCGCCGTTCTTCAAGTCCCCGCTGCGAGACGGTGGTTACGACGTCTCCGACTACACAGCGGTGCTCCCCGAGTTCGGCGACCTCGCCGACTTCGTGGAGTTCGTCGACGCCGCCCACCAACGCGGCATGCGCGTGATCATCGACTTCGTCATGAATCACACCAGCGACCAGCACGAATGGTTCCAGGAGTCCCGCAGGGACCCCGACGGGCCGTACGGGGACTACTACGTCTGGGCCGACGACGACAAGCAGTTCCCCGAGGCGCGGATCATCTTCGTCGACACCGAGACGTCCAACTGGACCTTCGACCCGGTCCGTAAGCAGTACTACTGGCACCGCTTCTTCTCGCACCAGCCGGACCTCAACTACGAGAACCCGGCCGTCCGCGAGGAGATCGTCTCGGCCCTGCGCTTCTGGCTGGACCTCGGCATCGACGGTTTCCGCCTCGACGCCGTGCCCTACCTCTACCAGGAGGAGGGCACCGACTGCGAGAACCTGCCGGCCACCCACGCCCTGCTGCGCGAGGTCCGCCAGATCATCGACACGCACTACCCCGACACCGTGCTGCTCGCCGAGGCCAACCAGTGGCCGGAGGACGTCGTCGACTACTTCGGCGACTACGCCAAGGGCGGCGACGAGTGCCACATGGCCTTCCATTTCCCGGTGATGCCGCGGATCTTCATGGCCGTACGGCGCGAGTCCCGCTACCCGGTCTCGGAGATCCTCTCCAAGACCCCGGCGATCCCGACCGGCTGCCAGTGGGGCATCTTCCTGCGCAACCACGACGAGTTGACCCTCGAAATGGTCACGGACGAAGAACGCGACTACATGTACGCGGAGTACGCGAAAGACCCGCGGATGCGCGCCAACATCGGCATCCGGCGGAGGCTCGCCTCGCTGCTGGACAACGACCGCAACCAGATCGAGTTGTTCACCGCTCTGCTGCTGTCGCTGCCCGGCTCCCCGATCCTCTACTACGGGGACGAGATCGGGATGGGCGACAACATCTGGCTCGGCGACCGCGACGCCGTACGCACCCCGATGCAGTGGACGCCCGACCGGAACGCGGGCTTCTCGTCCTGCGACCCCGGCCGGCTCTACCTCCCGACGATCATGGACCCGGTCTACGGCTACCAGGTCACCAACGTCGAGGCGGCGATGGCCTCGCCGTCGTCGCTGCTGCACTGGACGCGCCGCATGATCGAGATCCGTAAGCAGAACCCGGCCTTCGGGCTCGGCTCGTACACGGAACTGCCGTCCACGAATCCGGCCGTGCTCGCGTTCCTGCGCGAGGCGCCGTCGCAGGACGGCGAGGGCGACGACCTGGTGCTCTGCGTGCACAACTTCTCGCGCTTCGCACAGCCGACGGAGCTGGATCTCCAGGCGTTCAGCGGGCGCAACCCGGTGGAGCTGATCGGCGGGGTGCGCTTCCCGGCGATCGGTGACTGGCCGTATCTGCTGACGCTGGCGGGCCACGGCTTCTACTGGTTCAGGCTCCGGCAGGACCCCACACAGGCCTGACGGCGAACAGGACCCGTTGCGGGGCGGCAGATTACGGCCGCCCCGCACGGGGCAGCATCCCCGACATCGAGTGGTCCGTGGAATCGAATTGTCCGTCGACACGGACTTCCCACGACGGGCGGACTATCGGTCCGTACGGGCCATCCTGACCCGACACGTCCCGCACAGCCGGACTCCGTTGCCGCAATCCGGGACACTCTGCGCATCCTGTGGTGTGCCCGGGGAAAGGACGCGATGCCATGTCGAAGGCTGCATCCGCCCGGAGCTCACCAGGCTCCGGCGCGGCACTCACGCCCACCGGAGCCGGAAGACTGGTCGACTCGCTCACCCCGCTGCTCCACGAGTGGCTGCCGCGCCAGCGCTGGTTCGCGGGCAAGGGCCGGCCCATCACCGGATTCTCGGCGGTCGCCGCCACCGAGCTGATGCCACCGGACGGCTCGGGCCCCACGCCCGGCCTGCTCCATCTGCTGGTCCGCGTCGAACAGCGCGCCACCCCCGACCTGGACGCGCCGCCGGTCCCCGTCCCTCCCACCGACGACTGCTACCAACTACTGCTGGGCGTACGGTCCGCCCTGCCGCCGGAGCTCGCCGCCGCCCGCGTCGGCGTGGTCGACACGGGGCCGCTGGCCGGCCGCGTCGTCTACGAGGCGCTGCACGATCCGCGCCTGGCCGATCTGCTGCTGGATCGGCTGCGCTCCTCCGGCGCCCTGGGTCCGCTGCGCTTCGACCGGGCCGTCGAGATCCCGTCCGGGCTGGTGCCCCGGCTGCTCGGCGCCGAGCAGTCGAACTCCTCGCTCGTGTACGGCGAGGAGTACATCCTCAAGATCCTCCGCCGGGTCTTCCCCGGCGCCAACCCCGATCTCGAACTGCCGCTCGCCCTCGCCCGCGAGGGCTGCCGGCGGGTGCCGTCACCGGTCGCCTGGTTCCAGGCGGTGGACGGCGGGGCCGGGCAGGAGCCGCTGACCCTGGGCGTGCTCCAGCCGTTCCTCCAGGACTCCGAGGACGGCTGGCGCCTCGCGCTGCGCGCGCTGGCGGACGGCGAGACCTTCACCGACGAGGCGAGGGCGCTGGGACGGGCCACCGCGGAGGTGCACCTCGCGCTCGCCGCCGCGCTGCCGACGGTCTCGCTGGGGCCCCGGCAGACGGCGAATCTGGCCGAGGCCATGTCCGGGCGGCTCGACGCCACCGCGCAGGCGGTGCCCTCGCTGCTGCCGTACGTCACGGGACTGCGTACGGCCTTCGACGCGCTCGCCCGGTCCGGGAACGGTCCCGGCGCCGGTGAGGGAGGTGGTGAGGGGGCCGGGGGCGGCGCGGTCACGCGCGCGCAGCGGGTGCACGGCGATCTGCATCTCGGCCAGACGCTGCGGACACCGGACGGCGAGTGGTCCCTGATCGACTTCGAGGGCGAGCCGGCCCGGCCCCTCACGGAACGCCGCCGGCCGCAGCCCGCCGTGCGCGACGTGGCGGGCATGCTCCGTTCGTTCGACTACGCGGCGCGCTCCCACGAGCCCTGGCACCCCGACTGGGCGGAGCGCTGCCGGTCGGCGTACTGCGACGGTTACGGCGAGGCGACGGGCAGCGACCCGCGCGAGGACGCCGCGCTGCTGCGGGCGTTCGAGACGGACAAGGCGGTGTACGAGGTGCTGTACGAGGCCAGGAACCGTCCCGACTGGCTGCCCGTCCCGATGGCGGCGATCCAGCGCCTGGCCGGCCCCCGCCCCTGACCCCGACCGGCGGTGGCCCGCGCCACCGGCCCCCGCCGGACCCTCCGGACACCGATCGACACCGCTTCACCCGCTGGACCGCTGGACCGCTGGACCGCTGGACCGCTGGACCGCTGGACAAGGAGTACACCGAAGCCCGGTGGGCCGATCCGTCGGCCCACCGGCCCCCAGACCCGTCGTCCCCGCCGAGGAGGCAGCCCCCGTGACCGCCCGCCCGCCGTCCGAGAATCCGTCAGAGCAGCAGCCCCAGGTGCCCGCAGCGAAGGAGGGGAAGGAGGAGAAGCAGGGGAGGTCCGGCAAGGCCGGGAAGACGGGCAGGGCCGCGAAGCCGCGAGCGTCGGCGAAGGAGCCCGGGGCGCCCGAGGACGCCGTGACGCCCGCGGGGCCGCCCGGGAGGACCGGCGGTCACACGGTGCGCCCCGCGCCGCCGCTCGCGGACTCCGACCGTCACCGGCTGCTCGGCGGCTCGCACCACGACCCGCACGCCGTGCTCGGCGCCCACCCCGGCGAGGGCGGCGTCGTCGTCCGCGCGCTGCGCCCGTACGCGAAGGCCGTGACCGTCGTCGCCAAGGACCTGCGGGCCCAACTGCACGACGACGGGGACGGTTTCTTCTCCGGTCTGCTGCCCTGGCGCAAGGTCCCCGAGTACTCGCTGCTGGTGCGCTACGGGGCGACCGCCGACGAGTCCGACGAGGTGGAGGTGCAGGACCCGTACCGCTTCCTGCCCACCCTCGGCGATCTCGACCTGCATCTGATCGGCGAGGGCAGGCACGAGGAGCTGTGGCGGGCGCTCGGCGCCCATCCGATGGCCCACGAGGGCGTCACGGGCACCCGCTTCACCCTCTGGGCGCCGAACGCGCGGGGCGTGCGGGTCTCCGGAGACTTCAACTACTGGGACGGAACGGTCTATCCGATGCGCTCGCTCGGCTCGACCGGTGTGTGGGAGCTGTTCGTGCCCGGCGTCGGCGAGGGCGCGCTCTACAAGTTCGACATCACCCGGCCCGACGGGTCGCACACGCTGCGCGCCGACCCGATGGCCCGGCGCACCGAGGTGCCGCCGTCGACCGCGTCGATCGTCACCGAGACACACCATGTGTGGCACGACGAGGAGTGGATGGCACGCCGGGGTGAACCGCCGGTGCACGAGGCGCCGTTCTCCGTGTACGAGGTCCATCTCGGCTCCTGGCGGCCCGGGTTGACCTACCGCCAGCTCGCCCTTCAGCTCCCCGCGTACGTCAAGGACCTCGGCTTCACCCATGTCGAGCTGATGCCGGTCGCCGAGCATCCGTTCGGCGGTTCCTGGGGCTACCAGGTCACCGGCTTCTACGCCCCCACCTCCCGTATGGGCACACCCGACGACTTCCGCCTCCTGGTCGACGCGCTGCACCGCGCCGGTGTCGGCGTGATCGTGGACTGGGTGCCGGCGCACTTCCCGAAGGACGAGTGGGCGCTGGCCCAGTTCGACGGCAGGCCGCTGTACGAGCACGCGGACCCCTCGCGGGCCGAGCATCCCGACTGGGGCACGCTGGAGTTCGACTTCGGCCGCACCGAGGTGCGCAACTTCCTGGTCGCCAACGCCGTGTACTGGTGCGAGGAGTTCCACATCGACGGCCTGCGGGTGGACGCGGTCGCCTCGATGCTCTACCTCGACTACTCGCGCGAGGCGGGCCAGTGGTCGCCGAACGAGTTCGGCGGCCGGGAGGATCTGGCCGCCGTCGCCTTCCTCCAGGAGATGAACGCCACCGTCTACCGCCGCTGCCCCGGTGTCGTCACGATCGCCGAGGAGTCCACGGCCTGGGACGGCGTCACCCGCGCCACGCACCATGTGGGCCCCGGCGGCTTCGGCGGTCTCGGCTTCGGCCTGAAGTGGAACATGGGCTGGATGCACGACTCCCTGGACTACGTCTCCAAGGAGCCGGTGCACCGCAAGTACCACCACGGCGAGATGACCTTCTCGATGGTGTACGCGTACAGCGAGAACTACGTCCTGCCGATCTCGCACGACGAGGTCGTCCACGGCAAGCGGTCGCTGGTCTCCAAGATGCCGGGCGACTGGTGGCAGCAGCGGGCCAACCACCGGGCCTATCTCGGCTACATGTGGGCGCACCCGGGCAAGCAACTCCTCTTCATGGGGCAGGAGTTCGCCCAGGGCGCGGAGTGGTCGGAGGGCCATGGCCCGGACTGGTGGCTGCTGGACCCGTCGTACACGGCGGAGGCCGACCACCGCGGCGTACGGGACCTGGTGCGCGACCTGAACACGGTCTACGGCCGGACCCCGGCGCTCTGGCAGCGCGACACCGTCCCGGAGGGCTTCTCCTGGGTGGAGGGGGACGCCGGGGAGGACAACGTGTTCGCGTTCCTGCGCTTCGACGCGCAGGGCGTTCCGCTGCTCGCCGTCTCCAACTTCTCGCCGGTGGTGCGGCATCAGTACCGCATCGGCGTACCGGAGGGGATCTCGGGCTGGACGGAGGTCATCAACACCGACGCGGGGCGTTACGGCGGCGGGGACGTGTTCAACCTGGACACCCTCAAGCCGGAGGCGGTGGAGGCGCACGGCCGCCCGGCGAGCATCCAGCTGACGCTGCCGCCCCTGGCGACGGTGTGGCTGAAGCCGGTCTGATCACCCGGCCGCGCCGGTGTGGTGCCTCTCGTGCTCCCAGCCGTCCCGCGGCTGGGTGTGCAGCCGCCAGTAGTGCTCCGCGATGTCGTCCGGGTCGAAGTCCGTGCCAGGGGCGACGGGGCCGTGGACGGTGACGCTCGCGACATGCACGCCGGCGGCGCCGTACGTCCCGTCGAGCAGGGTGACCAGGGTCCGTACCCCGGCCTTGCCGAGCGAGAGGCTCACGTAGCGGGGCTTGGGCTCGGGCATGCCGCCGGTGATCAGGAACGTGCCGCCGCCGCGCCGCGCCATCCCGGGCGCGACGTGGGCGGCGGCGGTCAGCGCGCCCCCGACGTTGACCGCCCAGGCGTCGAGATGTTCGCGCGGGGAGAGTTCCCCGGGCTCGTCGGCGCGGATGAGGGCCGCGTTGTAGACGACGACGTCCGGCGGGCCGAGTTCGGCCGCCGCCCGGTCGAGGGCGGCGCGCAGCGCGGTCTCGTCCGTGCTGTCGGCCGACCGTGTGAGAACCGGTACGCCGCTGTCCGCGACCGCGTCCGCCGCCGCGCGCAGGGTCTCCTCGCGCCGCGCGACCAGCGCGAGGGAGAGTCCCTCGCGGGCGAAGCGCCGGGCCACCGCCCGGCCGATACCCGGCCCCACCCCGATGATCACCGCTCCTGACACCGCTGCCTCTTCTCGCTCGCACCGACCGACGAGCCAGAAGCTAAAGCCTCACACCGGTATGAAGGTCAAGGCCGGACCCCGTTCAGCAGCGCCCGGCCGACCGGTCCGAGGGGGGCCTCTCGTCGCAGTCCGCCACGTTCTGCGCCGAGAGCACGAGCGCGACGACCGTCGCCGCCACGGCGAGCGCCCCCGCCACCGTGGCGGGGACGCTTCCGCGAACGCGTCCGCGTCTGCCGCGGATTCTCGTACGACGCATGTCTCCCCCGTTGTGGACATGACGACCGTGCCTGTCCGGGGGCGGGTCTCACGACCCGGTCGGCCCCGTGGTGGCGCTCTCGTAAACGAGCCGGGGCGGGACGGTGACATTCCTTACGATGCCGAGCCGCTGCGTCGCACGGGTCAGCGCCACGTACAGGTCGTTGGTGCCGCGCGGGGACCCGTCCAGTACGGCCTCCGGATCGACCACGATCACCGTGTCGAACTCCAGCCCCTTCGCCTGCCGGGGGTCGAGCAGCACGACCGGCCGGGTGAGATCGGGCTCGACTCCCCAGGAGGCGTCGGGCAGTTCGGCGGCGAGCGCGGGCAGCAGCGGGGCGGGCGCGATCACCGCGAGGCGTCCGTCGCCGCCGTGCCCCGCCGCGTGGGAGGCGGTGTGTCCGAGGGCGCTCGCGGCGGCCGTACGGACCAGCTCGTCCGGCTCGACCTCCCGTACCCACGGCCCGACCCCCGTCGAGCGGACCGAGCTCGGCGGTTCGAAGGACGGGTCCTCCAGCCGTCTGACCTCGGCGGCGACGGCCATGATCTCGGCGGGCGTACGGTAGTTGACGCCGAGCCGGACATGCTCCCAGCGCTCGCCCACGTACGGCGCCAGGATCTGCTGCCAGGAGTCGCAGCCGGCCACGTCGCCGGTCTGCGCCGGGTCGCCGACCAGGGTCATGGAGCGGGCCGGGCAGCGGCGCATCAGCAACCGCCAGGCCATCGCGGACAGTTCCTGCGCCTCGTCCACCACGATGTGTCCGAACGCCCAGGTGCGGTCGGCGGCGGCACGCTCGGCGGCGCTGCGGGTGTCGGACTCCTCCTGGCGCTCGGCGAGGCGTTCGGCGTCGATGAGGTCGTGCGCGAGGAGCACCTCCGCGTCCTCCTCGTCCATGTCCTCGAACTCGTAGGTGCGCGAGCCGTAACTCAGCTCCAGCACCCCTTGGGCGTAGGCGATCCGCTCGCGGCGCTCGGCCTCGGCGGCGACGCGCGCGGCGGTGCCGTCCTCGCCGAGCAGCTCCGCGGCCTCGTCCAGCAGGGGGACGTCGGCGGGGGTCCAGTCGTCGGCGCCGCCGGCCGGACGCCGGATCAACTCGCCGTCGCCGTCGGGGAGATGGCTGGGCTCGGCCAGATAATCGGCGACGAGGTCCTGGGGGGTGAGGGTGGGCCAGAGCTCGTCGACGGCGGCCTGCACGGCCGGGCTGGTGGCGATCGCCTTGCCCAACTGCGCGATGTCGGTGGTGTCGAGATGGTTCGGACCGCCGTACGGGTCGGCCCCGAGCCGCTCGGTGAGCTGTTCCGTGAGCGAGTCGATGACGGCGAAGGCGAAGTGCGCCCGGGCGAGATTGTGCGGCAGGTCCGCGTTGCGGGCGGCGGCGCGCGCGTCCTCCGCCATCGCCCGGTCGAGGTAGAGCGTTCCGTCGTCGTGCTCGATCTCGATGTGCGGATCGGGGACCCGCTGGCGGTCCCGCAGCGCGGCGGCCAGCGCGCCCGCCATCTCGGCCCGCCCCTTGACGGCCGCGGCGGCCGGGGTGTCCGTCGCGGTCGCCCGTACGCCGGGGAAGAGTTCACCGGTCGTGGCGAGCAGCACACCGGTCTCGCCGAGGGAGGGCAGCACCTCGCCGATGTAGCCGAGGAACGCGGGGTTGGGGCCGACGATCAGCACGGCGCGCCGGGCCAGTCGCTCACGGTGCGCGTACAGCAGATACGCGGCCCGGTGCAGCGCGACGGCGGTCTTGCCGGTGCCGGGCCCGCCCTCCACGACGAGAACGCCGCGGTGCGGGGCGCGGATGACGCGGTCCTGCTCGGCCTGGATGGTCCGCACGATGTCGGTCATCCGGCCGGTGCGGGCCGAGTCGAGCGCGGCGAGCAGGACGGCGTCGCCGTCCGGGTCCTCGTGGCCGGTGCGGGTGGTGTCGCTGAGATCCATGATCTCGTCGTGCAGCGCGGTGACCCGCCGGCCCTCGGTGGTGATGTGCCGGCGGCGGCGCAGACCCATCGTCGAATAACCGGTGGCGAGATAGAAAGGACGGGCGACGGGAGCGCGCCAGTCGATGAGCATCGGGGTGCGTTCCATGTCGTCGAGCCGCATTCCGATTCGCCCGATGTGGTGGGTGACACCGTCCATGAGATCGATACGGCCGAAACAGAGCCCGGTCTCCACGGCATTCAGTGTGGTGACGGTGGTGGAGTGTTCGGCGACCCGGATGTCCCGCTCCACCATGGCCTGCCGACCGGTGCTGACCTGCCCGATCGATGTGAGCACCGCGGCCTCGGCCTGCTCCCTGAGCGCATCGAGACGCTCATGGAGGAGCGAGACGAATTGCTGTTCGCTCTGCAATTCCTCGGTTGACAATTCAGCCCCTGTCCGATACGCTGACCCCAGTAAGTTGATTTCAGCTTTCCACTCAGGATTCAAGGAAGTCCGGGAGAAGGAAAGCCGAAACACCCAATATACGCAGAGCAATACCCCGGCCGTCAATTCGGTGCCGGGGTATTTTTGTGCGCCGGGTCGGAAGGGGCGGAGGGGCCCTGGAGTCCGGCTCTAGACGACGTCCTCCAGCTCCTGGAGCAGCCGGCGCTTGGGGCGCGCGCCGACCATCGACTTCACCGGCTCGCCGGCGCGGAACACCAGCAGGGTCGGCATCGCGAGGACGCCGTAGCGGTTCATCGTCTCCGGGTTCGTGTCCACGTCCAGCTGTACGACCTTGAGCCGCGCGGCCTCCTCCCGGGCGACGGCGCTGAGCACCGGCGCGAGCTGGCGGCAGGGCGGGCACCAGTCCGCGGTGAACTCCACCAGCACGGGAAGTTCGGCGTTCAGTACCTCGCGTTCGAAGCTCTCGTCCGTCACCTCGGCGACGCCCTCGGCCTGGATCATCTGTCTTCTCCTTCCCGGAGCCCCGGAAGGGGCTCTCCGGTCGTGGCCACATGGCTCAGCTCGCACAGCGGCTCGGGCGGCTCCACGGACCCGGCGGCCTCGGCCCGCGCGAGCTGCTCGCCGACCTGGGCGCGGATCGACCCGAGCCGGCCGATCAGCTCGTCCAGTTCGGCGAGCTTGCCCCGGTACACATCGAGGGAGGCGGGACAGGAGTCCCCGGACGGATGCCCGGCCCGCAGGCACTCGACGAACGGCCGCGTCTCCTCCAGCTCGAACCCGAAGTCCTGAAGGGTCCGGATCTGCTGGATCAGCCGCAGATCGTCCTCGTCGTACGTGCGGTAGCCGTTCCCCGCGCGCCGTGCGGGCAGCAGCCCGCGGGACTCGTAGTAGCGCAGAGTCCGGGTACTCGTTCCCGCCCGCTCCGCCAGCTCGCCGATGCGCATGTCCCCGACGGTAATCCTTGACGCCGACGTCAAGGCAACGAGCGGCGGCCATCACTCCCGGAGCCAGAACCCCGACCGCTCCACCCACAGCGCCAGCAGACCCGCGTCGCCGGTGATCTCGACGGGGGCGGGCTTCGGCGGGCGGCGGCCGTAGAGGAGAAGGAGGAGGTCGGACAGAGGGCCGCGGACCGCGGTCGTCGTGGTCTCGGGGGCCGGGCCGTCCGCGCGGCGGCAGACGACCGCCTCTCCCGTGAGGTCGACCAGCCAGCCCGGTGCCGCGCCCGGCCCGCCGAAGTGCAGGGTGCGGCCGGGGCCCAGCAGCGGGGGCACCCCGGGGTGGGGCTCGACGACCTCCGGGACGGTGCCGAAGCCCATCCACTC
This sequence comes from Streptomyces sp. NPDC058653, assembly GCF_042716895.1. Classification (NCBI taxonomy): domain Bacteria; kingdom Bacillati; phylum Actinomycetota; class Actinomycetes; order Kitasatosporales; family Streptomycetaceae; genus Streptomyces; species Streptomyces sp. NPDC058653. The sequence goes on from NZ_JBHXRM010000025.1 coordinate 60,380, forward strand.
GTCGATGCCGTCGACGGCGAGGTCGTCGTCGACCTCGAACTCCGCCCCGACGGCCCAGGTGGCGTCCGCGCGATGGACCACCGCCTCGAAGAGCATGCGGCGCGCCCAGAACGCCGTCGTCCCGCCCGGCCCCGGCGTCCACACCCGCTCCCCCGGTCCGGCGGCGCGCAGCGCGTCGGCCAGCCCCGCAGCGCCCTCGGCCACCCAGGCGTCCATCGCGTCGGGGTCCGGGGCCGCGTAGCCGGAGACGTCGTCGACCAGATCTTCCGGTACGGGGCCGGTGGCCCGGGTGCGTACGACCGTCTCGGCCCAGTGGTGGGTACCGCCGACGTGGCGCAGCAATTGGCCGAGTGTCCAGCCGGGACAGGTGGGTACGGGGACCGTCAGGTCCGCGCCCTCGACGCGGGACCGCAACAGGCGGGTCTGCGTGGCGAGTTCGGCGCAGCGGCGGTCGTGACTCAACGCGCTCATGGCGGCAGCCTAAGTGCTGCCGTTCACTCGTGCGGCCGACACCCGCGGGAGGGGAAGTTGAGTGAGGATGGCCTTGGAGCCGTACCACTCCTCACAGACGGGAGGCCCGGGGTGAACGAGAGCCGAGACGTGGTGCCGCCCGTCGACCTCGCGACCATCTCCCGCACCGTGGAGCGCGCTCTCGCGCCGTCGCTGGTCCTCCCCGAGCGGTCGTGGGTGGACGCGACCACGGGGCAGCTCCTCGGGCAGCTGAGCCTGTTGCTGCTGGAGGACCTCGGGGACACGGACCCCGCGCCGGTCCGGGACCTGCACCGGATCGCCTACCGGCTGCTCGACCGGCACGGGCGGCCGGACGGTGACACACCGCCGCTGCACGCGTACGAGTACATGCGCACGCTCGCCGCCGTCACCCACTCCGTGGCCGCCCTCTACGTCCGCCGCAGGACGCGGAGCTGATCCGGGGCTTCGGGAACTCAACGCGCCGGGGTCATTGACGGGCCTTCGGGGTTCATCTAGACAACAGTGGCGAGAGCGCTCTCAACCCCCCGCAGAAGCAGCCGGATCTATCTCGGCACCATCCGCACCGGAGGTGTTCCTTGAGAACGAGCCGCACCGGAGACACACCCCGCACGACCGGCGCACGCCACGCGCCCCGAACCCCGCTCATCGCCGTCCTCCTCGCGATGTCCGTCGCCGTCGTCGGCTTCGTCGGCCTCACCGGCGCCGGCAGCGCACGGGGCGACGTACCGCCCGCGCCCGGCTGGAACCTCCAGTGGAGCGACGACTTCAACGGCGGCAACGGCGCCCCGCCGTCCGCCGCCGACTGGCAGGTCGACACCGGCCACGGATACCCCGGCGGTCCGGGCAACTGGGGCACCGGCGAGATCCAGAACTACACCGCCAACGCCCAGAACCTGAGCCTCGACGGCAACGGCAACCTGAGGATCACCCCGCTCAGGGACGGCGCGGGCAACTGGACCTCCGCCCGCGTCGAGACGAAGCGGGCCGACTTCAAGGCACCGGCCGGCGGCACCCTGCGTATCGAGGGCCGGATTCAGATGCCGAACGTGACCGGCGCCGCCGCGGCCGGCTACTGGCCCGCCTTCTGGGCACTGGGCGCGCCCTACCGGGGCAACTACTGGAACTGGCCCGCCATCGGCGAGTTCGACATCATGGAGAACGTCAACGGGATCAACTCCGTCTGGGCGGTGCTGCACTGCGGCGTCAACCCGGGCGGCCCCTGCAACGAGACCACCGGCCTCGGCGCCAGCCGCCCCTGCCCCGGTTCGAGTTGCCAGTCGGCCTTCCACACGTACCGCTTCGAGTGGGACCGCTCCAGCTCGCCCAACGCGCTGCGCTGGTATGTGGACGACCAGCTCTACCACACCGTCACCCAGAGCCAGTTGGACGCGACGACGTGGGCCAACATGACCGAGCACGCGGGGTACTTCATCCTGCTCAACGTCGCGATCGGCGGCGCGTTCCCCGACGCGCTCGGCGGACCGACGCCGACGCCGGCCACCGTGCCGGGGCGGCCGATGCTGGTCGACTACGTCGGCGTCTGGACCCGTGGTGGCGGCTCCGGACCGACGGACCCGCCGACCGATCCGCCGTCCTCCTCGCAGCTGTACGCGCGCACCGGCGGCGGTCTCGGTGACGCCGCCGCGTCCGGCGCGAACGCCACGCTCACCTCGGCCGGCGGCGCCAACCGCGACGGTGTGCCGACCAACCCGCAGGTCTTCACCTCCGGCGCGATCACCCGCGCCCACAACGGCGGTGCGACCCAGTTCGATCTCCTCGTCGACGCGGGGACCTCGGTGGGCAACGGCCAGCAGGTGAGGGTGAGTTACGACCGTACGGGCGACGGCTCCTGGGACCGTACGGAGACGTACTCCTACTTCGCGACGGACCCGGTGCCCGGCTTCGAGCACTACACCCAGGCCGGGGGGCTGAAGGCGTCGACCGGCTCGCACGGCGACCTGGTCAACGGCAAGGTGCGGATCGAGGTCTGGAACGCCATCGGCAACGGCGCCAGCACTCTCGGCATCGGCAACCAGTCGGTGGTCCGTATCCCGTACGGCTGACCGGCGCGGTAGCTCCCCGACCGCCGCGTGATCCGACGACTCGGGCCCCACAGAGGCTCTGTGGGGCCCGCAGTCGCCGGACTACTCCGCACCGTTCGAGGGCGCCGTGTTGTCGCCGAACGGCCAGCGGCGGCCCACGGCGACATGGAGGATGATCGACAGACCGATCGCGTTGAGCGCGGTGTGCCCCACCCACTCCTGGCTGGTGGGCCTCGTCCAGTCGAGGGTGTCGGCGTAGGCGGTCAGCGCCGCGTACAGGGCCGTCGCGAGAACCGCCGTGGCCGCCAGCGTCGCGAGGCGTTCGGGCCCCGGGCCCAGACGGCTCCGGAACACCCCTTCGAAGAGCATGCCGACGGTCAGCCCCGCCGCGACGAAGCACCCCGCCCCGGCGTTGACGACCGCCGGGCTGACGCCGCCGGGCCCGTGGATCAGTACGTAGGTCAGCAGTGCCCCTCCGACCACCACGACGTTGGCCGAGACGATACGCAGCCGGCTCCGCCCCGATTCCGAGAAGGGCCACCCCCTCCAGACGACGAAGAGCCAGACCTGCCAGGCGCCGAACAGGACGAGCACCGCGCCCAGTTCGGCGCCGGGCACCGGGCCGCTCGCGCTGGTGAGACCCGATCCCGGGGGTGCCCGGAAGTCCACGGCCACGGCGTACAGGACGATCCCCGCACCCCAGGAGACCACCAGCGCCGCGATGCCCGCCCAGATGGGCGGCAGGCGTCGCAGCGGTCGGCGTTCGCAGACGAGGGTGAGCTGGAGCATCGCCACGAACGCGCCGCCGGCGAGCGGCAGGGACGCCGGGTACAGCGCGGCGTGGCCCGGCCCCGGAGTCGGGTCGAAGATGCCGTCGAAGTCGAGACGGCCGATGAACACCTGCCCTGCCATGGCCAGGAGGACGGCGGTCGCGGCGATGAAGAGGGTGTCGGTCAGGCCCGACCAGCCGGGGCGCAGACGCGAGCCCGGCCAGTCCTGCCACCAGAACGCCACCATGGCCACCGCGGGGAGAGCGAAGGTGATCAGCGGCCCGAACAGGGTCACCGAGTCCGCCGCGCCGCCCGCGCCGAACGCGAACAGCGCGGCGACGGGGACGACGAGCAGCAGACCGGCCAGCCCCAGCCCCGGCTGCCGGGCGAGGCGTTCCCGCTCGGCTCTCCGGAATCCGGCACCGTGCAGCCGGGGAGGGGTGCTGATGACCGGCCGCTCGGGCAGTGCGTCGCCCCCGGTCCGCCGGTGGCCCGCGCTCGGCGGGGGCGTCATGCCGGAGTGCCGGCGGGGTCCATCACCAGCTCGGCGGCCATCGGCAGTGCCTCCACCCGGCGTCCGGTCGCGTGGAAGACGGCGTTCATCAGCGCCCCCGCCATGGCGACCTGGCCGATCTCGCCGACGCCCTTGACGCCGAGCGGGCCGGCGACCTCGTCGGTGACGTCGACGAACTCGACGGTGACATCGGGGGCGTCCGCGTTGACGGGGACGAGGTACTCGCCGAGGTTGGTGGCTCCCCAGCGCCCGTAACGCGGATCCATCCGGTTGCCCTCCAGCAGGGCCTGGCTCATTCCCCAGAGCATCCCGCCCATGAGCTGGCTGCGGGCGAGCTTGGGATTGAGCACCCGTCCGGGGGCGAAGACGCCGACCAGCCGCCGTACGCGTACGAGACCGAAGTCCGGGTCGACGGCGACCTCGGCGAAGTGGGCCCCGAAGGTGAGCATCCCGTGCGGGGTGTCCATCGGCGGGGGCGTCCAGTCGCCGATGGCGTCGGTCATGCTCAGACGGTTGCGGCGCATCATCTCGCCGTAGGTCTCACCGGTGTCCGATCCCTCGCGCAGGCTCATCCGGCCGCCCTCGACCACGACGGCCGCGGCGTCCGCGCCGTGCAGCGGGGAACCGGCGTCCGCCACCGCCATGGCGACCAGTTGGCGGCGCAGCTCGATCGCCGCGTTGTGCACCGCGGCGCTGACCATGGAGGCGCCCATGGAACCGACCGACGCGCTCGCGTTGGGCAGATCGCTGTCGCCCGCCTCGAAGGTGACGTCGTCCATGTCCATGCCCAGGCCGTCGGCGGCGACCTGGGTCATCGCCGTGGTGCAGCCGGTGCCGAACTCCTGGGTGCCGCACTGCATGACGGCACTGCCGTCGGCGTAGATCCGCACCCGGGCCTGCTGCGGCGGCATCATGAACGCCATGGGGTAGCCGGCCACGGCCATCCCGGAACCGATGAGCCAGTTCCCCTCGCGCCGTGAGCGCGGCTCGGGGTCCCGCCGCTCCCAGCCGAAGAGGCGCGCGCCGGTGCGCAGACATTCCTCCAGGCCGTCGCTGGACCAGGGGTTGCCCCGCTCGTCGACGGACGCGCGGTTGCGCAGGCGCAGTTCGACGGGGTCCACCCCGGTGGCGTAGGCGAGCTTGTCCATCGCCACTTCCATCGTGGAGACGCCCAGCGACTCGCCCGGCGCGCGCATGAACGTGGGCGTCATGACGTTGCCGCGGATCAGCCGGTGCACACCGAGGTAGTTCTCGCAGCGGTAGAGCTGTGAGGTGACGCCGGTGGCGGGCTCGGCCCAGTCGTCGAACGGCGAGGTGACCGACAGCTTCTCGTGGCGCAGCGCGGTGAGCAGCCCGTCCTTCGTCGCCCCGATGGAGAGCCGCTGCTCCTGCTCCTCCCGGTGTCCGTGGGAGGTGTAGGTCTGGGGGCGGGTCAGGGAGAGCCGTACCGGTCTGCCGACATGCCGGGCCGCCATGGCGGCGAGGGTGACATGCGGCCAGGTCATCGCCTTTCCGCCGAAGCCGCCGCCGACGAATTCGGTGATGACCCGGACATGGGCGATGGGGATGCCGAGGAGCTGGGCGACGGTGAGCTGGGTGGCCCGTACCCCCATCGTGGAGTCGTACAGGGTCAGCCGCTCCCCGTCCCAGACGGCGGTGGTGGCGGAGGGTTCCAGGGTGTTGTGGTGGTTCGCCGCGTAGTGGTGGGCGACGTCCACCCGTACGGGAGCCCGGTCGAGCGCGGTCTCGACGTCACCGCGTTCGTTCCGGCCGGGCATCAGACCGCCGAACAGGGTCCCCGCCTCGTACGCCGCCGCCCGTCCCTCCTTGATCGTGGTGACGGAGTCGGCGCGCTCGTAGGTGATGTCCAGCAGCGAGGCGGCGTACTGGGCGCGTTCATGGCTGTCGGCGACCACCATGGCCACCGGCTGCCCGGCGTAGTGGACGGTGTCGTCCTGCATGGGGAAGAACGTCTCACCGGGCGCCGGGCCGCCCGCGAGGGAGGGAAGGAGGGGAGGCTGTGAGGCGATCCGGGTCAGATTGTCATGGGTGAGGACGGCCAGGACGCCGTCCGCGTCGTGCACCCGCTTCTCGTCGATCGCCAGGACCCGGCCGCTGGGCACGCTCGCGCCCACGACGGCGGCGTGCATCAGGTGCGGCAGCTCGATCTCGGCGGTGTAGCGGGCCGCTCCGGTGACCTTCCGCCGACCGTCGACCCGGCTGATGGGCTTGCCGACCGCGTTGCTCATCGTGCCTCTCCGTTCACGGCCTGGTCCAGCGCGCGCACGATCGCCCGCCGCGCCATGGGGATCTTGAACGCGTTGCCCGTACGCGGACTCGCGGGTTCCATCTCGACGGCCGCGGCGTCCGCGAACGCCTCGCGGGTCGCCGGGCCGCCGGTCAGCGCGGCCTCCGCGCGACCGGCCCGCCACGGTTTCGTACCGACGCCGCCGAGAGCGATCCGCACGTCGGCGATCCGTCCCTCCGTCACATCGACGGCCACCGCGACGGAGACCAGGGCGAACTCGTAGGACTGCCGGTCGCGGAACTTCAGATACAGCGAGCGTTCGGCGAGCGGTGTCGGCGGCACCTCGATCGCGACGATGAGCTCCCCGCGCTCCAGGGGGTGCTCCACCTCGGGCGTGCTCCCCGGGAGCAGATAGAAGTCGTCGATCGGGATGGCGCGCGCGCCGGACGGCCCGACCGTGTGGACGACCGCGTCGAGTGCGACGAGCGCGACGCCGACGTCGGAGGGGTGGACGGCGATGCAGTCGTCGCCGGTGCCGAGCACCGCGTGCCCGCGGTTGAGGCCGTCGAGGGCCGAACAGCCGGTCCCCGGCTCGCGTTTGTTGCAGGGGGAGACACCGTCGCGGAAGTACGAACAGCGGGTGCGCTGGCAGAGGTTTCCGCCCATGGAGGCCATGTTGCGCAGTTGCTCCGACGCGCCGAGGAGCAGGGACTGCGAGATCACCGGGAACCGCCGGACGACCTCGGCGGAGCGCGCCACATCGGTCATCCTCGCGAGCGACCCGATCCGCAGACCGGCGTCGGGCGTGTACTCGATCTCCTTCAGCGGCAGGGAGTTGATGTCCACGAGAACATCGGGGCGGGTCACGCCGAGCCGGATGAGGTCGATCTCGGTGGTGCCGCCGGCCAGGAACGCGCTGGAGGAATCGGCGCCGACCGTTTCGACGGCCTCGTCGACGGTGCTCACCCGCGTATAGCTGAGAGGGCGCATGTCAGGACCGCCCGTTCGCCGTGGCCGAGGCGTGCGCCTTCGCGTTCGCGTGCGCCTTCACGTCCGCGTGCGCCTTCACGTCCGCGTCCGCGTTCGCGTCGCGGATATCGCGGATCGCGGCCCGGATATTCGGATAGGCGGCGCAGCGACAGAGATTGCCACTCATGTGTTCGGCGATTTCCTCGTCCGTCGAGGCGTTTCCCTCTCCGAGCAGAGCGACCGCCGACATGAGCTGTCCCGATGTGCAGTAGCCGCACTGGAACGCGTCGCGCTCGATGAACGCGCTCTGCAGGGGGTGCAGCTCGTCGCCCGTGGCGAGCCCCTCGATCGTGGTGATCTCATGGCCCTCGCACGCCACCGCCAGCGTCAGACAGGCGAGCACGCGCCGGTCGTCGATCCAGACCGTGCAGGCGCCGCAGGTTCCCTGGTCGCACCCCTTCTTGGAGCCGGTGAGGCTCAGATGGTCCCGCAGGGCGTCCAGAAGACTGACTCGGGGTTCCAGTTCGATCTCGTGAACGTCGCCGTTCACCTTCATGGACACCGGGGCACGTGCCGGTCCGATCACAGCGCTCAGCCTTTCCCTGTGTGTGGCGGATTTGCTGGAAGAAAGACCCGCGGCCGACCGCCCACCCCTGAATACGGCTGACAAGGAGACCCTTCGGAGCGGGATTCTCCACCACGGCAATCCCCGCCGCGCCTTTTGACACCGCAACACGCGCGGAACCGCACGAAAGCCGGTCCGCGGAGGGAGAACAAAGAACAGAGAACAGAGAACGGACAGAAGCCGGAGAGAGGGCGGACAGAAAAATGACCGGCCCGTACGGACGTCTCCGTACGGGCCGGTCTTTCGCAAGGCCGGGGAGTTGGGGGATCAACCCCCGGCCGGGGTATCGGGGCCGGGCCGGTCGGGGCGACCGGCCGGCTCAGCCGCTTCGGGTCAGACCTTCGCCGGCGTTCCGTCGGCGTCGCGCGTCTCCGGTACGTCCGACGCGCGCTCGGCGGGGACGTCCGACTCCTTCGTGAGGCTGGGCCCGTCGCCGTCGCCGCCGTGCGGCGCGTGGTCGTCGACCAGCATCTTCTCGTCGAACGGGAGCCGGCCCGAGAGGACCTCGTCCACCCTGGTCCGGTCGATCTCCTTCGTCCACGTACCGACGAGGACCGTGGCGACGGCGTTGCCCGCGAAGTTCGTCAGGGCGCGCGCCTCGCTCATGAAGCGGTCGATGCCCACGATCAGACCGACACCGTCGACCAGCTCGGGACGGTGCGACTGAAGGCCGCCCGCCAGGGTCGCGAGGCCGGCGCCGGTGACACCCGCCGCGCCCTTCGACGCGATGATCATGAAGACCAGGAGCCCGATCTGCTCACCGATGGAGAGCGGGTCGCCCATCGCCTCGGCGATGAAGAGCGACGCCATCGTGAGGTAGATGGCCGTGCCGTCGAGGTTGAAGGAGTAGCCGGTCGGCACGGTGATACCGACGACGGGCTTGCTCACACCCAGGTGCTCCATCTTCGCGATCAGCCGCGGCAGCGCCGACTCCGACGAGGAGGTGGAGAGGATCAGCAGGAATTCGCGCGCCAGGTACTTCAGCAGCGAGAAGAGGTTGATCCCGGTGATCACCTTGAGCAGGGCGCCGAGGATGACGAAGACGAACAGCGCGCAGGTGATGTAGAAGCCGATCATGATGACCGCCAGCGACTTCAGCGCGTCCACGCCGGTCTCGCCGACCACCGCCGCGATGGCGCCGAAGGCACCGACCGGGGCCGCCCACATGATCATCGCGAGGATGCGGAAGACCAGGCGCTGGATGTGCCCGATGCCGCGCAGGATCGGCTCACCGGTGGAGCCCATCGCCTGGAGCGCGAAGCCGGCCAGCAGCGCGACCAGCAGCGTCTGGAGCACCTCGCCCTCGGTGAAGGCGGAGACGAGCGTCGTCGGGATGATGCCGACCAGGAACTCGGCGGTGGACTCGGCGTCGCCGTTCACCTGCGCGGCGCCGGCGTCGGCCGTGGCCTCGGTGATGTGCAGCCCCGCGCCGGGCTCCAGGATGTTGCCGACGACGAGGCCGATGGCCAGGGCGACGGTCGACATGACCATGAAGTAGCCGAGGGCCAGACCGCCGACGGCGCCGACCTTGGCGGCCTTGCGGACGGATCCGACGCCCAGCACGATGGTGCAGAAGATGATCGGGGAAATCATCATCTTGATGAGGTTGACGAAGCCGGTCCCGATGGGCTTCAGCTCGACGGCCACCCCCGGGGCTGCGAAACCGACGGTGATTCCGAGAACCACCGCGACGATCACGGCCAGATACAGATAATGGGTACGGTCCCGAGTAGCGGCCACGGGTCCTCCTTGACTCGTATGTCCCTGCGTGACCCTCCCGTCCCGAGGGGGTCCCGGCGACTATCCACCAGGCTGTGACCCCGGTCACCCTTACGTGCATTTCGTTCATACGATTTCGGCCAGGCAGACTTGCGACATGCAGCTACCCCGTCCCCGCAGCCTCGCGGGCCAGCTCTTCGCGATGCAGGTCGTGCTGGTCGCGGCCGTCGTGGCCGGATGTGCGCTGTTCGCGTACTTCACCGACCGGGCACAGGCCGAGGAGACCGCGAAGCGCCAGGTGACGGCGACGGCGCGGGCGATGGCCGACTCCCCGTCCGTACGGGAGGCCATCAGGTCCGACGACCCGTCGGCCACGCTCCAGCCCTACGCGGAGCGGGTGCGGGTCGACACGGGCGTCGACTTCGTCACGATCATGCAGCCGGACGGGACGCGCTGGACGCATCCGGATCCCCAGCTGATAGGGCTGCCCTTCATCGGCACGACGGAGCCCGCGCTGCTCGGCAAGACCTTCACCGAGACCTATACGGGGACGCTCGGCCCCTCGACCAGGGCGGTGACCCCGGTCAAGGACGACGGGCGGATCACCGGGCTGATCAGTGTCGGTATCACCGTCGACCGGATCTCCAGCCAGCTGGAGGAGCAGGTGCAGGTCCTGGCGCTGGCGGCCGGGGGCGCGCTCGCGCTGGGCGGTGTGGGCACGTATGTGATCAACGCGCGGCTGCGCCGGCACACCCACGGCATGAACGCGGCCGAGCTGAGCCGGATGCACGACTACCACGAGGCCGCGCTGCACGCCGTGCGCGAGGGGCTGCTCATGCTCGACGGCCGGCGCAGGATCGCGCTGATCAACGACGGCGGGCAGGAACTCCTCGGCCTGGACGACGGCGCGGTGGGCCGCAACATCGACGAGCTCGGGCTGCCCGCCCCGCTCGTCGGGGCGCTTCTGGCGTCGGAGCCGCGCGTGGACGAGGTCCATATGACCGCCGAGCGGATCGTCGTCGTCAGCACCCGTCCGGTGATCGGCGGCGAGCGGCGCGGTACGGTCGCCACGCTCCGCGACCACACCGAAATCCAGGCACTGTCGGGCGAGTTGGACTCCGAGCGCGGCTTCACGCACGCCCTTCGCTCGCAGGCGCACGAGGCGGCGAACCGGTTGCACACGGTGGTGTCGCTGATCGAGATGGGGCGTGTGGACGAGGCGGTGGAGTTCGCCACCGCGGAGCTGGAGCTGGCGCAGGTGCTCACGGACCGGGTGGTCGGCGCGGTGGCCGAGCCGGTCCTGGCGGCGCTGCTGCTGGGCAAGGCGGCGCAGGCGAACGAACGCGGTGTGGAGCTGGTGCTCGCCGAGGACAGCCGGATCGACGACGGGGTGCTGCCGCCGTCGCTGGCCGCCCGCGATCTGGTGACCATGCTCGGCAATCTGATCGACAACGGGGTGGACGCGGCGCAGGGCACGGACGGCGCGCGGGTCACGGTCACGGCGCTGGTCGAGAACGGGGAGCTGTTGCTGCGGGTACGGGACACGGGGCCGGGCGTGGCGCCCGGTGACATCGAGGAGGTGTTCCGGCGCGGCTGGTCGACCAGGGGCGCGGGGCGCGGGCTCGGCCTGGCACTCGTACGCCAGGCGGTGCACCGGGCGCGCGGCACGGTGGAGCTTTCGCCGGGGCGGGACGGCGGGGCGGAGTTCACCGTACGGCTGCCGCTGGGCGAGCGGGACGGGGCGCTCGCGCGCCCGGGTGCGGGACCCGGCGCGAGTGCCGGCGCGGGCGCCAGTGTGACGACGGATACGGATGCCGGTGCTGCGGGGCCAATGGCCGGTGCCACGGCCGACGGCGGGAAGAAGGGCGGATCATGACCGGGACCGGCGACGGCGCCCCGCGCCCCATCCGCGTACTCGTCGTCGAGGACGACCCCGTCGCCGCCGACGCCCACCAGCTGTACGTGGGCCGCGTGCCCGGCTTCGAGGTGGCCGGGGTCGCGCACTCCCGGGTCGAGGCCGGCCGCGCGCTGGAGCGTACGGACGTCGACCTGATCCTCCTCGACCTCTATCTGCCGGACGGCCACGGGCTCCAACTGCTGCGCAGTCTGCGGGCAGTCGGCCACCACGCGGACGTCATCGCCGTCACGTCGGCGCGCGATCTCGCCGTCGTACGGGAAGGGGTGTCGCTGGGCGTCGTGCAGTACGTGCTGAAGCCCTTCGCCTTCGCCACGCTCCGGGACCGGCTGAGCCGTTACGCCGAGTTCCGGGCCGCCGCCGGCGAGGCCAGTGGCCAGGACGAGGTGGACCGGGCCCTCGGCGCGCTGCGGGCGCCGCAGCCCGCCTCGCTGCCGAAGGGGCTCAGCGGTCCGACACTGGAGTCGGTGACGCGGGCGCTGCGCGACGCGCCGGAGGGGCTGACCGCCACGGAGGCTGCCGCCGGGCTCGGTATCTCCCGGATCACCGCGCGGCGCTATCTGGAGCATCTGGTGGTCGCGGGGCAGGCGGACCGCAGCCCCCAGTACGGTCAGATCGGGCGCCCGGAGCTCCAGTACCGCTGGATCGTCTCCGCCCGATAGGCGGGGCGGTGGACCGGGCGGCCGGTGGACCGGGAGCCCGGCCGCGCGACGGCAGGTGGCCCGGAGGCCCGCTGGTGGGCGCCGCGCACACCGGTGAACAATGCGGTCATGACTGTTCTCGGCGCCGTGTTCCGCCCCCAACTGCCCCCCGAACGACTCCGCGACATCGCCCGCACCGCGGACGACGCCGGTCTGGACGAGCTGTGGCTCTGGGAGGACTGCTTCCTGGAGAGCGGGATCGCCACCATCGCCGCCGCCCTCGCCTGGACCGAGCGGCTGCGCGTCGGCGTCGGGCTGCTCCCCGTACCCCTGCGCAACGTCGCCCTGACGGCCATGGAGGCCGCGACCCTGCACCGGCTCTTCCCGGGGCGCGCCCTGCTCGGGATCGGCCACGGTGTCCAGGACTGGATGGGACAGACCGGTTCGCGCGTCGAGTCTCCCGTGACGCTGCTGCGTGAGCACCTCGTGGCGCTGCGCGCGCTGCTGGCCGGCGAGCGGGTGACCACCGACGGGCGTTACGTGAAGCTGGACGCCGTCGCCCTCGACTGGCCGCCGTCCACCACCCCCGCGCCGCCCGCCGTGTACGCCGGCGCCACCGGCCCGCGCACGATGCGTCTGACGGGCGAGGCGGCCGACGGCACCATCCTGACGGGCGGCACCTCGCCCGACGCCGTACGGCGCTCCCGCCAACTCATCGCGCAGGGGCGGGAGTCGGCCGGGCGTACCGGGGACCACCCCGTCGTGGTCTATCTCCACACGGCGACCGGCCCGGACGCGGAAGCGCGGCTGCGGGCCGAGCTGGACGCCCTGGGCGACACCTGGGGACCGGAGGGACCGTACGGAATCGCGGGGCCGGCCGAGGCCGTCGCCGGGGCCGTACGGGCGCTCGCGGAGGCCGGCGCGGACACCGTGGTGCTCCAGCCGACCGCCGACGAACCGGACCCGGAGGGCTTCGTACGTTTCACGGCCGCCGAGGTCCGCCCGCTGGTGCCCCGTACGGAGTGAGCGGTGCACGGGGATTGACCTTCAGATTGACCCGGTCCTACGGTCGCCGGGCAGCCCATCGCGGCTAAAAGAGGAGGTCGTGCCCGTGCGCCCCACCGCCCCACTGATCCTCGTCACGGTCCTGGCCGCCGGCACGCTCACCGCGTGCGGCGGCGGGTCCGGCAGTGATCCGGACACCATCAAGGTGGCCTACAACAGATCGACGGACAACAAGATCCGCTTCAAGGACAACTATCTCCAGTCCGTGAAGAAGCAGTTCGAGAAGGCCAATCCCGGCAAGAAGGTCGAACTGATACCGATCCAGGCCCCCGACAACGACTACGCCACCAAGGCGCAGCAGATGATGCGCTCCCCGAAGACCGCGCCCGACCTGGTCTACGAGGACACCTTCCGGATCAACTCCGACATCAAGGCCGGCTATCTGCGCCCGTTGGACGAGTATCTGAACAAGTGGGACGCCTGGGACCAGTTCGTCGAGACGGCGAAGTCGGCCGCCAAGGCGGAGGACGGCAAGACGTACGGCGTACCGGACGGCACCGACACCCGCGGCCTCTGGTTCAACAAGAAGATCTTCGCCGAGGCGGGGCTGCCCGCCGACTGGCAGCCCAAGAACTGGGCCGAGGTCCTGGACGCGGCGCGCACGGTCAAGCGCGAGGTCCCGGACGCCATCCCGCTGAACGTCTACACCGGCAAGGGCCCCGGCGAGGCCGCGGTGATGCAGGGCTTCGAGATGCTGCTGTACGGCACGGGCGCGGACCCGCTCTACGACCCGGCGTCGAAGAAGTGGGTGGCGGGCACCAAGGGCTTCGTGGACGCGCTCGACTTCGTGAGGACGGTGTACTCGGAGAAGCTCGGGCCCGACGTCTCCGACGCGCTGGACCCCAACATCGGCACGCGCGTCGCCACGGAGTTCTTCCCGGAGGGGAAGCTGGCGATCTCCCTCGACGGGTCCTGGATGGGGCAGAACTGGATCAACAAGGGCCCCAAGGAGTGGCCCGAGTGGTCCACGGAGCTGGCCCAGGCACCGATGCCGACGCAGAACGGGCAGGAGCCGGGCAGCGTGTCGATGTCCGGCGGCTGGGCCTGGTCGATTCCGCAGAAGGCCCAGAACCCGGATCTCGCCTTCGAGTTCATCAAGACGCAGCAGACGAAGGAGAACGCCGTCGAGTGGGACGTCGTCGGCGCGCAGATCGCCGTCCGTAAGGATGTGGCGGCCGATCCGAGGTATCTGAAGTCGATGCCCGGTATCGACTTCTTCACCAAGCTCGTCGAGGTCACCAACTACCGGCCCGCGCTGCCGGTCTACCCCCAGGTGTCGTCCGCCATCGGCGAGGCGATGGAGTCGGTGACGACGGGGGACTCGTCCGCGGCCGAGGCGGCCAAGGCGTACGACGAGCAGTTGAAGACCATCGCCGACGGCGCGGTGGTCGAGAAGTGAGCACCGCACACACGGCGGGCGCGTCGGCGGTGACGGAGTCGGCGCCGTGAGCACGGTGGGCGCCACGGACGGCGGGGCGGTCGGCGAACTGCCGGGCGGCGCGGGCGGGCCCGCCGTGCCGCTCGACAAGCGCCCGGACCGGGGCGGCCGCAAGGGCCGTGAGCCTCGCGGCGGCCGCGGGGCGCGGCCGTTGCGCTGGCTGCCGCTGGCCCCGGCGACGGTGCTGCTGCTCCTCTTCCTCGCCGGCCCGATCGGCTACTGCGTCTGGATCGCCTTCACCAACACGCAGTTGACCGGCTCCTCGACATCGGACTTCGTGGGCCTGGACAACTTCCGCCGGGCCTTCGCGGACGACAACTTCCGTAACGCGGTCTGGCTGACGCTCGTCTTCACCTTCGTGTCCTCGATCGTCGGCCAGAACACGATCGGGCTGGCGCTGGCCGGCCTGATGCGCGCCGCGTCCCGGCCGGTGCGCACCGTGACGGGCGCGGTCGTGATCGCGGCGTGGGTGCTGCCGGAGATCGTCGCGGCGTTTCTGCTGTACGCGTTCTTCCGCCGCGAGGGGACGCTCAACGCGATCCTGGACTGGCTCCATCTGCCGTCCCAGAACTGGCTGTTCACCCTGCCGATCCTGGCGGTGTCGTTCGCCAACGTCTGGCGCGGCACGGCGTTCTCCATGCTGATCTACTCCGCCGCGCTCTCCGAGATCCCGAAGGACATCACCGAGGCCGCGGAGGTCGACGGCGCGAACGGGGTGCGCAGGCTGTGGCACATCACGCTGCCGATGATCCGTCGTTCCATCGGCACCAATCTGATGCTCAACACCCTCTCCACGCTCTCGGTCTTCGGACTGATCTGGGCGATGACCCGCGGCGGGCCGGGCAACCGCAGCCAGACCCTGCCGGTGTTCATGTACGACCAGGCGTTCCTCAAGAGCCTGATCGGTTACGGCACGGCGGTGGCGCTGCTGCTGCTTCTGGTGGGCGCGCTGTTCTCGATCGTCTACATACGCCTGCTGAAGGTGGAGGTGTGATGAAGCGCGCCACTCGCGTCCGGCTCGCCTCGGACGCCGCCCTGGTCGTGGTGGCCGCGGCCTTCCTGCTGCCGCTGCTGTGGCTGGTGCTGTCCTCGCTCGACGCGGAGGCGGATCTGCGGGTACGGCTGCCGTCGTCGCCGACGACGGAGAACTTCAGCGCCGTCCTCACCGACGAGATCACCTTCACGCCGATGCTCAACAGCCTGCTGCTGTGCGGCAGCGCCACCCTGCTGACGGTGGTGTGCGCGGCGCTGGCGGCGTACCCGCTCTCCCGCTACCGGTCGCGGTTCAGCCGCCCGTATCTGCTGACCATCCTGTTCACGACGTGTCTGCCGATCACCGCGATCATGGTCCCGGTGTACGGCCTCTTCGTCCAGGTCAATCTGGTCGACACGATGTACGGCACGGCGCTCTTCCTCGCCACCTCCCAACTCCCCTTCTCCATCTGGCTGATGAAGAACTTCATGGACGGGGTGCCGACCGTCCTGGAGGAGGCGGCGTGGACGGACGGGGCGTCGATGCTCCAGACGCTGACCCGGATCGTGCTGCCGCTGATGGGGCCGGGCATGACGGTCGTGATGATCTACACGTTCATCCAGCTCTGGGGGAACTTCTTCGTCCCCTTCATGCTGCTGCTCACCCCCGACCAACTCCCGGCATCGGTCTCGATCTTCACGTTCTTCGGCAACTACGGCTCGGTGATCTACGGGCAGCTCGCGGCGTTCTCGATCCTGTACTCCACGCCGGTGCTGCTGCTCTACATCCTGATCTCCCGCCGGCTGGGAGGGGGCTTCGCACTCGGCGGCGCGGTGAAGGGCTAGAGGCGGCGCCCGGGGCGGGGAGCCCGGGGCGCCTGGTGATCGCGCTCCCCCGGCACCGCGCACCCCGCCCCGCGCGCGAAGGGCGCCGCGGACCCGCCCTAGAAGACCGACTCCGCCTCGAACATCCGGTTCTCCGGGACCGTCTTGAGGCGGGTGACCGCCTCCGCCAGGGGCACCATCGCCACCGACGTCCCGTGCAGCGCCGTCATCTTGCCGAACTCGCCGTTGTGCACCGCCTCCACCGCGTGCCAGCCGAAGCGCGTCGCCAGCACCCGGTCGTACGCCGTCGGCGTGCCCCCGCGCTGCACATGTCCGAGGATGACCGGCCTGGCCTCCTTGCCCATGCGCCGCTCCAGCTCGCCCGCGAGGCGGTTGCCGATGCCCTGGAAGCGTTCGTGGCCGAACTGGTCGATCTCGCCCTTCACGTAGTGCATCGAGCCCTCCGCCGGGTGCGCGCCCTCGGCGACGCAGATGACCGCGAACTTCTTCCCGCGCGCGAACCGCTCCTCGACCATCTTCACGATGCTGTCGACCTCGAAGGGCCGCTCCGGCAGACAGATGCCGTGCGCGCCGCCCGCCATGCCCGACTCCAGCGCGATCCAGCCGGCGTGCCGGCCCATGACCTCGACGACCATCACCCGCTGGTGCGACTCGGCCGTGGTCTTCAGCCGGTCGATGGCCTCCGTCGCGACCATCACGGCCGTGTCGAAGCCGAAGGTGCGGTCGGTGGAGGAGATGTCGTTGTCGATCGTCTTCGGCACGCCCACCACGGGCATCCCCGCGTCGGAGAGCATCCGGGCCGCCGTGAGCGTGCCCTCGCCGCCGATCGGGATGAGCGCGTCGATGCCGTACTCACGGCCCAGCTCGTCCGCGCTCTCGGCGGCTTCCCGCAGCCGCCCGCGCTCCAGCCTGGCCGAGCCGAGGATCGTGCCGCCGCGCGCCAGGATGCCGCTGACGGAGTCGAGGTCCAGGGGACGGAAGTGGCCGTCGAGCAGCCCCTTGAAGCCGTCCTCGAAGCCGATGACCTCGTCCCCGTGCCCGGTCACGGCGCGGTGGACGACCGAACGGATCACGGCGTTCAGGCCGGGACAGTCGCCGCCTGCGGTGAGAACTCCGATACGCATCGCGCTGTGTCTCCTGCTCGCTGAGGATGTGTTCCGGTGCGGGCCGGGCCACGTGGCCCACCCAGGTCCTGTCTCGGAGGCGCCGTACCCACCCCCAAAGGTATTGTCAAGAGGGCTGTGCCACCCTAACGGGCCTAACGGCAGAAACAGGAATTTCCTCGCTCCCCACCGCTGCCGGTCCGCACCACCTCCACCATCTTCGTCGAACAGGAGAGCGCGCGTGACACGCAGCGTGTACGTGACCGGGATCGACCGGGGAGACGGCCGCCAGGTCGTCGAGCTGGGGGTCATGGAGGTTCTGACCCGCCAGGTGGACCGGGTGGGCGTCTTCCGCCCGCTGGTCCACGCGAACGGCCCCGACCGCCTCTTCGATCTGCTGCGCGCCCGCTACCGCCTCTCCCAGGACCCCGCGTCGGGTTACGGCCTCGGGTACGCGGAGGCCGCCGCGATCCAGGCCGACGGCGGTACGGACGAGCTGGTCCAGCAGCTCGTGCGGCGCTTCCACGAGGTCGCCCGGGACTACGAGGTGGTCCTCGTCCTCGGCACCGACTTCGCCGACACCCAGCTCCCCGACGAGCTGGCGCTCAACGCGCGGCTGGCGAACGAGTTCGGCGCCTCGGTCATACCGGTGGTCGGCGGGAAGGGCCAGCCCGCCGACTCCGTCCAGGCAGAGGCGCGCAACGCCCACCGGGCGTACGCCGTGCTGGGCTGCGACATCCTCGCGATGGTCGTGAACCGGGTCGCCCCCGAGGACCGCGACGCGATCGACGCGCAGCTCGGGGAGCAGCTGCCGGTGCCCTGCTACACGCTCCCCGACGAGGCGGCGCTGGCCGCCCCGACCGTCGCGCAGATCACCCGCGCCCTCGGCGGCACGGTGCTGCTCGGGGACGAGGCGGGGCTGGCGCGCGACGCGCTCGACTTCGTCTTCGGCGGGGCGATGCTGCCGAACATGCTGAACGCGCTGACGCCGGGCTGTCTGCTGGTGACACCGGGCGACCGGGCGGACCTGGTGGTCGGCGCGCTCGCCGCGCACTCGGCCGGGACGCCGCCCATCGCGGGCGTGCTGCTGACCCTGAACGAGCGGCCGGCCGACTCGGTGCTCACCCTCGCCTCGAAACTGGCCCCCGGCACACCCGTCGTCTCGGTGGTCGCGGGATCCTTTCCGACGGCGGGTGAACTCTTCGCGCTGGAAGGGAAGTTGAACGCCGACACACCGCGCAAGGCGGAGACGGCGCTGGGGCTCTTCGAGCGGTACGTGGACACGGGCGATCTGCTGGCACGGATGTCGGTGGTGCGCAGCTCCCGGGTGACGCCGATGATGTTCGAGCACGACCTGCTGGAGCAGGCCCGTGCCGTACGGCGCCGGGTGGTCCTGCCGGAGGGCACGGAGGACCGGGTGCTGCGCGCGGCCGATGTTCTGTTGCGCCGCGACGTCTGCGACCTCACCCTCCTCGGGGACGTCGACGTCATCGGCAAGAAGGCCGCCGATCTCGGCATCGACCTGGCGGGCACCCAGCTGATCGACCCGGCGACGGACGAGCTGCGGCAGCGGTTCGCCGTGCGGTACGCGGAGCTGCGCGCGCACCGGGGAGTGACGGTGGAGCTGGCGTACGACGTGGTCGCCGACGTGAACTACTTCGGCACCCTGATGGTCGACGCGGGCCTGGCCGACGGCATGGTCTCGGGGTCCGTCCACTCGACGGCGGCCACGATCCGCCCGGCGTTCGAGATCATCAAGGCGGTGGAGACACCGACCGCGACGTCGAGCGTCTCCTCGGTCTTCTTCATGTGCCTGGCGGACAAGGTGCTGGTCTACGGCGACTGCGCGGTCATCCCCGACCCGGACGCCCGGCAGCTCGCGGACATCGCGGTGCAGGCCGCCGCGACCGCAGCCAGGTTCGGGGTGGAGCCCCGGATCGCGATGCTGTCGTACTCGACGGGGACCTCCGGCTCCGGCGCGGACGTCGACAAGGTGCGCGAGGCGACGAGGCTGGTGCGCGCGGCACGGCCCGAACTGAGGATCGAGGGACCGATCCAGTACGACGCCGCCGTGGAGCCGAGCGTCGCCGCGACGAAGCTGCCGGACTCGGAGGTGGCGGGGCGCGCGACGGTGCTGATCTTCCCGGACCTGAACACCGGCAACAACACGTACAAGGCCGTGCAGCGTTCGGCGGGCGCGGTGGCGGTGGGCCCGGTGATGCAGGGGCTGCGCAAGCCGGTGAACGACCTGTCGCGCGGCGCCCTCGTCCAGGACATCGTGAACACGGTCGCCATCACGGCCGTCCAGGCGCAGGGCGGCGACGCGTGAGCGCGCGTCCGCGCCGCTCCCGCACACCGCTCCCTCTCCGAAAGGCGTCCCGCCCGTGACCTCGCAGGCCACCCGAGTCCTCGTACTCAACTCCGGCTCCTCGTCGGTGAAGTACCAGCTGCTGGACATGCGCGACTCCACCCGGCTGGCCGTCGGCCTCGTCGAGCGCATCGGCGAGGGCGCGTCGCGCCTGGTGCACACCCCGTCGGGCGAGGGCGCCGCGAGGCGCGAGCGTACGGAGCGGATCGCCGACCACGAGGAGGCGCTGCGGGCCGTCGCCCGGGAACTGGCCCAGGACGGCGTCGGCCTCGACTCCCCCGAACTGGCGGCGATCGGCCACCGCGTGGTGCACGGCGGGCTGGAGTTCAGCGCCCCCACGGTGATCGACGACGCCGTGCTCGCGGAGATCGAGCGGCTGGTGCCGGTGGCGCCCCTGCACAACCCGGCGAACATCACCGGCATCAGAACGGCGCGGGCGCTGCGCCCCGATCTGCCGCAGGTCGCGGTCTTCGACACCGCGTTCCACACGACGATGCCGGAGCACGCGGCGCGTTACGCGATCGACGTCGAGACGGCCGACGCGCACCGGATCCGGCGCTACGGGTTCCACGGCACGTCGCACGCGTACGTCTCCCGGCGCGCGGCCCAGCTGCTGGGCCGGGCGCCGGAGGAGCTGAATCTGATCGTGCTGCACCTGGGCAACGGGGCGTCGGCGTCGGCGGTCGCGGGCGGGCGCTGTGTGGACACCTCGATGGGACTGACCCCCTTGGAGGGGCTGGTCATGGGTACGCGCTCGGGAGACATCGATCCGGCGGTGGTCTTCCATCTGGAGCGGGTCGCCGGAATGGACACCGACGAGATCGACGCGCTGCTCAACAAGAGGAGCGGGCTGATGGGGCTCTGCGGCGACAACGACATGCGGGAGATCCGCCGGCGGGTCGACGAGGGCGACGAACGCGCCCGGCTGGCCTTCGACATCTACATCCACCGGCTGAGGAAATACATCGGCGCCTATTACGCGGTGCTCGGCCGGGTGGACGCGGTGGTGTTCACCGCCGGCGTCGGGGAGAACGCGGCGCCGGTGCGGGAGGCCGCGATCGCCGGTCTCGGTGAGTTGGGGCTGGTCGTGGACGCGGAGCTCAACGCCGTACGGTCCGGCGAGCCGCGTCTCGTATCGCCGGACCACGCGCGCGTCGCCGTCGCCGTCGTACCGACGGATGAGGAAATGGAGATCGCCCGCCAGACCTTCGATCTGGTCGACGCCTGAGCGCCACCCCGCCCATTTGTACTTTCCGCCAGCCGGAATATTCCGTGCTGAAACAAACCGATAGGATCCGCCCTATGCGCCGTTCCAAAATTGTCTGCACACTTGGCCCCGCCGTCGACTCCTACGAGCAGCTGAAAGCGCTCATCGAGGCCGGTATGAACGTGGCCCGACTGAATATGAGCCACGGGTCCCATCCCGAGCACGAGGAGCGTTACCACCGCGTCCGGAAGGCGGCCGAGGCCACCGGCCGGGCCGTGGGCGTGCTCGTCGACCTCCAGGGCCCGAAGATCCGTCTGGAGACCTTCGCCGAGGGTCCCGTCGAACTGGAGCGCGGTGACGAGTTCATCATCACCACCGAGGATGTCCCGGGCGACAAGGGCATCTGCGGCACCACCTACAAGGGCCTGCCGGGTGACGTCGCCAAGGGCGACCAGATCCTGATCAACGACGGCAACGTCGAGCTGCGGGTGACCGACGTCGACGGCCCGAGGGTCAAGTCGCTGGTCGTCGAGGGTGGGGTCATCTCCGACCACAAGGGCATCAACCTGCCGGGTACGGCGGTCAATGTGCCGGCCCTGTCCGAGAAGGACGTCGACGACCTGCGCTTCGCGCTGCGGATGGGCTGCGACATGATCGCGCTGTCCTTCGTGCGCGACGCGGACGACATCAACGACGTGCACAAGATCATGGACGAGGAGGGCCGCCGGGTCCCCGTCATCGCGAAGGTCGAGAAGCCGCAGGCCGTCGCCAACATGGAGGCTGTCGTCGCCGCGTTCGACAGCGTCATGGTGGCCCGTGGCGACCTGGCGGTCGAGTACCCGCTCGAAAAGGTCCCGATGGTGCAGAAGCGCCTCATCGAGCTGTGCCGCCGCAACGCCAAGCCGGTGATCGTGGCGACCCAGATGATGGAGTCGATGATCACCAACTCCCGCCCCACGCGCGCCGAGGCGTCGGACGTGGCGAACGCGATCCTCGACGGGGCCGACGCGGTCATGCTGTCGGCGGAGTCCTCCGTCGGCGCCTATCCGGTCGAGACGGTCAAGACGATGTCGAAGATCGTCGTCGCGGCCGAGACCGAGCTGCTCTCCAAGGGCCTCCAGCCGCTCGTGGCGGGCAAGAAGCCCCGTACGCAGGGCGGTTCGGTCGCCCGCGCGGCGTGCGAGATCGCGGACTTCCTGGACGGCAAGGCGCTGGTCGCCTTCACCCAGTCCGGAGACACCGCCCGCCGGCTCTCGCGCTACCGCACCCTTCAGCCGATCCTCGCCTTCACCTCGGACCCCGCGACCCGGAACCAGCTCTCGCTGAGCTGGGGCGTCGAGTCCTTCGTCGTACCGCATGTGAACACCACGGACGCGATGGTCGATCTCGTGGACGCGGAGCTGCTGAAGCTCCAGCGCTACCACGAGTCGGACACGATGATCATCACGGCCGGCTCCCCGCCCGGCGTCCCCGGCACCACGAACATGGTCCGTGTGCACCGTCTGGGAGACACCCGCGTCCAGGACTGAACCACCCGTCCAGGGCCGTGACACCGGCCGCGGAGCGGGCCGCACAGTCAGCTGTGCGGCCCGTCGTCATGCGTGGGGGGAACGGGGCCGTCTTCCCGGCGCGCCCTAGTCGGTGATGTAGTTCGAGAGGCCCGGCACGGTGAGTGTGCCGCCGAACTGGCCCGCCTGAAGGACCTCGACCTCGGTGAAGAAGGCGAACGGGACGTTGAGCGGCGGCGGGGTCTCGGGGCTGAACACGATCGGGATCAGCCCGAACAGATTGCCCTTCAACTGCTCGGTGTACATGGTGACCTGCCCGTCGCGGATGGTCGACGTCGAGTCCGGCCTGCTCGCCACGTGCGCCGTGCGGCCCTCGGGGTAGACGACCTTCTGGTGCAGGTCCTTGATGTCCACCTCCGAGGCCGTGAACTTCAGCGCCTTCTTGATCTTTCCGCTGCCGGTCTTCACCTCGACGATGCCGTGGTAGTCCAGACCCCGCAGCGTGAGCTTGGTGCTCTCCAGCTTCCACGGGTCGTCCGGCAACAGCGGGATGCCGGGCTCCAGTTCGGCGGCGGCCAGCGCCTCCGGGTCGGCCTCGGGGCAGGGGAAACGCGGCTTGCCGTCGGCGCCCTCGGGGATGTCGTCGTCCTTACGGGCCTCCAGGCCCTTGGCGTCCTCGTCCAGCTCCTCGACCTTCGCGCCGGCCTTGTCGGCGGCGTCCCTGATGGCGTCCTCGGTGCGGTCGGCGGCGCTGTCCCCGTCGCTGTTCTCGCTGTCGTCGTCGGCCTTGCCCGCACCGGAATCCGATCCCGAATCCGGTGTGTCGCTGTCGGACGTGCCGGACCCCGACCCACCGTCGGTCCCCGAGTCCGCGTCCGCGTCCGAGTCGGCCGGATCTCCGGCACCGGGCTTCCCGGTCGACGTGCCGGCCGGCTCGTCCTTCTCCTTGTCCGGTACGCCGAGAAGGTCACCCAGCGCGTCTCCCAGACCCAGCGGGTCCAGCGGGTCCCTGGACTCCGACGTGCTCGGACCGGGCGCGGGCTCCTTGGGCCGGGCGGACTCGCCGGCATCGGCGGCGGGCGGCGTCTCGCCGGGCGAGGGCTCGGGACCGTCGTCGTCCCCGTCGGCGCCCTCCGGCGGCTTCGGCGCGTCCGTGGAATCCCCCGACGGGTCCTCGGACGCTCCGTCCGACGGCTTCTCCGAGGGCTTCTCGGACGGCGAGGCCGACTCCTCCGGCGGTTCGTCGGAGCGCGTGACGCACGGCCCCGGCGCGAAGGGAATGTCCTTGGTGTCGTCGGCGAGCGCGAGCCGGGGCGTGAGCCCCATCCCGACGAAGACCGCCGTGGGCATCGCGGCCAGCGCGAACGCCTTGCCCGCCGGGATCTGGAGCTTCGTCAGCAGCGACTTCCTGGGGGCGGCGTGGCGCGGGCCGCTTCTCTCGCGGGCCTGCCCGCCGCCGGCCGTCTCCGACCGCGTGTCCTCACCCCGCACTGTTCCTCCCGCCGTTGGCATGAGCAGTCGTGTCCGTCAGATTCGGGCGCCCGTCATGCGGGCCGGGGAGAAAAGGGTCGTCCCCACCCCCGTCCGGAGTCCCCTGATCGACGGCTCCGCCGCCGGGCTTGAACGTCTGCCGCCGCACCGCCGCGTGCCCGGCCGGCCGGCCGTCACCGACGTCGGCGGCGTGCTCGTCGTCCAGGTCCACCGGTCGGCCCGGCGCCCAGGCTATGGAGAGACCTCCGCCGATGAGGGCGAGCGTCGCGCCCATCATGAATCCACCGATGTTGGACACGGGGATGGAGACGAGTCCCAGCAGGATCGTGGCGACGCCGGCGAAGACCCGCACGATGCTCTGGAACCACATCGTCAGACCCAGCGTGGCGAGCAGGACACCGATGATCAGCGAGCCGGCGCCCGCCGTGGTGGCCATCGTCAGTGTGAGATGGCCCAACTTCAGTTCGGCATAGGGGAAGTAGGCGATCGGCACTCCGCTGAGGAGTGTCAGAAGCCCCGCCCAGAAAGGCCGAGTACCCCGCCAGGCGCGGAAGCGCAGCCGCCAGTACGTGAATCGGCCGCGGGGCTCCGAAGACTCGGCGCTCATGGAAAACAGCTCCCTGGTACCGGTGTTGCTGTGAGAGATTTGGGAGTGGGCGGACGCGACCGCGTCAGACGGGGCGCGCCCGCCCTGGGGGCGGCGTGCTCAAGACCCGGTCAGGATCTAGTAGCACTCCTTGACGCCCTTGTGCAGCTTCAGACTCAGACCGCTGAGCTCGAAGGTGCCGGCGGTGGTCGCCCACGCCGTCTGCTTCACATCGGTCAGCGTCGCCTCTTCGGCGCGCTGTGCGAAGCCGAATTTGTTGACCTTGCCCTCGGTCCCCGGCTGGATCCGCGTGTCGCCGGCCGCCACACCGATGTCGATGTTCTTGAACTTGGCGTCGGCGTCGAGCTGGGCGACGTCCAGATACAGGTTGGTCGCCTTGACCGGCTTCTGGGCGTCCCGGCCGGCGCGCAGCTCAAGGCTGACACTCCCGAATATCGGGACGTCCGGAGTGACCACCGACTGGCACATGTTGTTGATCGTGGCCGAGCTGAAGCCCGAGACGGCCACCGGGTGCAGGGTCTTGTTGCCCTTGAGATCGGTGCCGTCGGCCAGGCTGCCGTACTGAACGAAGTCCTGGCCCACCAACTGGTCGGCCGAGACCTTGAAACTCTGCCCCGACACACTGAACGACGCGGCGAGCGCGCCCTGTGCGAGAGCGACACCTATCGCGGCCGTCGCGGCCACGCTCGGCACCATGACGACGGCGAACCGCTTCCATCTGGTCCCGCCACGTGCTTGGGACTCCATCACTTTCCTCCTTCTCGGACGTACATCTCCGGATCGGGCCTCGGCCCGTCCTGGGATGGGAGAAGTGCTACGTCCTCGGGAAGGAGAGCGTCCGTGCGTTCACGCGGACAGGGCCGCGTCAGAATCACCGACGATCACCCCCGAGCGACAACCACTGGACCACGCGCGGTGCGTGGCCGCCGGACAGGCCCCGCCGGTCGACGGGAACCCCCCTGTCCGTGGGTCGGCGCCACTGCTCCGCCGGCCCGCCCGGTGGGGATCCAACGTTTCGGTGGCCACGGCCGGGTCGCCGCGCCGGTGCGCTGTTGGACCGAGCGTGGACGATCGTGGTGTATTCGCGCCCGGGACACAAGGGGGTTCGTTACTGGCTGGTAATGGGCGGGCCGCCGAGGGGCGACGGGGCGCCGCCGGGCGGGCACACAGGGTGCCTCGAACCGCCCCGACAGAACTCGCGAATACCACCAATACCCGGACAGACCAAGCCGGTTGATTTACTCGCAGTAACAGCGACCCCGCTTTACCAAGTTTTGGCAAAACGGGGTCGTGGTGCCGGGGGTCGGCAAATTGTTATGTGTCGCCCCGGAAGAGGGGTCGGGGCGGATGGGACGTCAGAACAACACCCTGGCGAGCGCGGACCGCGCCGCGGTCACCCTGGGGTCGTCCGAGCCGATCACCTCGAAGAGTTCGAGCAGCCGCAGCCGCGCCATGTCCCGGTCCTCCCCCGCCGTGCGCCGCACGGCTTCGACCAACCGGCCGAAGGAGTCCTCCACATGACCGCCGACCAGATCGAGGTCGGCGGCGGCGATCTGCGCGAGGACGTCGTCGGGCTTCTCCGCCGCGTCCTTGCGCACCTGCCCCGGGTCCAACCCCTGGACCCGGGCGAGCAGTTCGGCCTGCGCGAGACCGAGCTTGGCCTCCGTGTTGCCGGGGTCGTCGACGAGCACGTTCCGGTACGCCTGCGCGGCGCCGCCGAAGTCGTTGGCGTCCAGCGCCCGTACGGCGGCTTCGAGCAGCGCGTCGTACGGCCCGGCCTGCTCCACGGGCTCGGCGTCCGCGTCCTGCGCGCCGGCCTCCCCGTCGACGGTGAGACCGGTGAGTCCGAAGCGCTGCTCACCGACCTGGATCAGCTGGTCCAGCGTCTCGCGGATCTGGCCCTCCGGGGCCGCGCCCTGGAAGAGGGGCAGCGCCTGGCCGGCCACCACGGCGAAGACCGCCGGGATGCCCTGGATCCCGAACTGCTGCATCAGCATCTGGTTGGCGTCGACGTCGACCTTGGCGAGAACGAACCGGCCGTTGTAGTCACGGGCCAGCCGCTCCAGAACGGGGCTGAGCTGCTTGCACGGCTCGCACCACTCGGCCCAGAAGTCGATGACGACCGGGACCTCGGCGGAGCGCTGGATGACGTCGCGCTCGAAGCCGGCCTCGTCGACGTCGATCACCAGACTTGAGGGGGGTACGGCACCGGTGTCGCCCCGACGGGCCGCCTCGGCGCGGGCCTGCTCGGCCTTGGCCTTGGCCTCACCGGCCGCCTTCACCGCGGCGAGATCGACGACGCCGCTCATGGACATGTTCCTAGGCTGCATGAGTACATCCTCCCCTCTCCGCGCGCGCAAGTGAAAAGCAATCGGACAGTTTGTACCGCCCACACAGAACCGTGTCCGGCTCCGTACCCCCCGCAGGCCGCGGGGCGTACGGGCGGACACGGGCGTCACGCCTCTTCGCGCCCCGCGCATGACCTGAACACGTACGGGGCAAGTCCCCGGTGAGGGACCTGGGTTCGGTACGGGGTCCCCACCCCGTACCAGTGGTCGTCGCTCAAGAACCGCCCGAGAAGAAACGGTCTTTCGCTACGGGTCGTAGCGTAACCGGAAGGTCCCCCGTCCGTGTGAGATTCATCCGGTGAACTGACTCACAGCGGATTCCCTACCGCCCGGTATGGTCGCGGGCATGCTGAGCCGCCGCCACGACAGTCCCACCCGCTCCGGCCGTCCCCGCAGCGCCGCGGCCGACACCGCGATCCTGCTGGCGACGCGGGCGGCACTGGTGGAACTGGGCTGGTCCAAGCTGTCGATGGGGGATGTCGCCGCGCGCGCGGGCGTCGCCAAGACGACGCTGTACCGGCGCTGGGCGAGCAAGTACGAGCTGGTGGTCGACGCGGTCGCCCTCATATTCGACGAGATCGAGATCCACGACCTGGGCAGCCTTGACGCGGACATCGAGGGCGTCGTGCTCCAGTTCGCCGCCCTGCTGGAGCGGCCGGAGACCAAGACCGCGCTGATGGCGGTGGTCGCCGAGTCCACCCGGGACGACGCGCTGCGGGACCGGATCCGTACGGCGATCGTGGACCGGCAGAAGGGGCTGGTGCTCAAGGGCCGTGAACGGGCCCAGAAGCGGGGCGAGTTGGCGTACGAGAGCGATCCCGGGACGGCGGCGCGCAACGCCGACCTGATCTTCGACGTGATCGCGGGCGCGGTGGTCCACCGCACGCTCGTGAGCGCGGAGCCGGTGGACGAGGACTGGGCGCGCGGCTTCACGCTGCTGCTGGTGGGAGGGCTGGCGGCGATCCAGGGCTCATGAGTCCCTTGACCTCAAGGGGACTTGGGGTTCTAGCCTCGCGGCCGTACCGATCCCGTGGATCGCGCAGACGGTCCCGCACCCCGGAGGACGCCGCCATGACCGTTCAGGAGCACACCACCGAGGAACTGGCCGCCCAGCCCATCGGCTACTGGAGCGGCGCCACGATGCGCCGTGTCGTGGGCCGTATCCGCGCGGAGCTGGCCACCGACGACCTCACCCAGCCGCACTGGTGGACCCTCAACCATGTCGCGGGCGCGCCCGGGGCGTGGGACCGGGAAGGGCTCACCGAGCGGCTCACGCCCTACGACGACCAGGACAGCGACTTCGAGGCCGTGTTCGCCGATCTGATCGCCCGTGGCTGGCTGGCCGAGGAGTCGGGCGCGTTCGTCCTCACCGAGGACGGCGAGGCGGGCCGGCTCCGCGCCCGGGAACGGCTGTCGGCGGTGAACGACCAGGTGCACCGGGGCATCACGCCCGACGAGTACGCGGCGGCCCTGAACGTCCTGCGCCGCATGATCGACAATCTGGGCGGCGACAGCGACCTCCCCGGCGGAACCGTCCGGACGGTCCGCTGAGCAGCCCGGCATGCGCGGTGCGGACCGTCCGCTGAGCAGCCCGGCGTGCGCGGTGCCGTCTCGGTTCAGAAGCCGGGCGGCTCCGTGTACGTGCCCCACTCGTCCCGCAGGACGCCGCAGATCTCGCCCAGCGTCGCCTCCGCGCGGACCGCCTCCAGCATCGGGCCTATCATGTTCGACCCGTCGCGCGCGGAGACCAGCATCGCCTCCAGGGCCGTACGGACACGGGCGTCGTCACGCGCGGCCCTGCGGTCCGCCAGCTCCGCCACCTGGTCGCGCTCGACCTCGTGGCTGACGCGCAGGATCTCCAGGTCGCCGGTGACGGAGCCGTGGTGGACGTTGACGCCGACCACGCGCTTCTCGCCCTTCTCCAGCGCCCGCTGGTACTGGAAGGCGGACTCCGCGATCTCGCCGGTGAACCAGCCGTCCTCGATGCCGCGCAGAATGCCGGACGTGATGGGCCCGATGGGGTGCTGTCCGTCGGGGTGTGCCCGCAGACCGCGCTCCTTGATCTGCTCGAAGATCTTCTCCGCGTCGGCCTCGATGCGGTCCGTGAGCTGCTCGACGTACCAGGAACCGCCCAGCGGGTCGGCGACATTGGCGACGCCGGTCTCCTCCATCAGCACCTGCTGGGTGCGCAGGGCGATCTCGGCGGCCTGCTCGCTGGGCAGCGCCAGGGTCTCGTCCAGGGCGTTGGTGTGCAGCGAGTTCGTGCCGCCGAGGACCGCCGAGAGGGCCTCGACCGCGGTCCGTACGACGTTGTTGTACGGCTGCTGCGCGGTGAGCGAGACACCGGCCGTCTGGGTGTGGAAGCGCAGCCACTGCGCCTTGTCCGTCCTGGCGCCGTACATCTCCCTCATCCAGCGCGCCCAGATCCGGCGCGCGGCGCGGAACTTGGCGATCTCCTCGAAGAAGTCGAGGTGCGCGTCGAAGAAGAAGGAGAGCCCGGGCGCGAAGACGTCGACGTCCATCCCGCGCGAGAGGCCCAGCTCCACATAGCCGAAGCCGTCGGCGAGGGTGTAGGCGAGCTCCTGCGCGGCCGTGGCCCCGGCCTCGCGGATGTGGTAGCCGGAGACCGAGAGCGGCTTGTACGCGGGGATGGACCGCGCGCAGTGCTCCATCAGGTCGCCGATCAGCCGCAGATGGGGCTCGGGCTCGAAGAGCCACTCCTTCTGGGCGATGTACTCCTTGAAGATGTCCGTCTGGAGCGTGCCGTTCAGTACGGCGGGGTCGATGCCCTGGCGCTCGGCGGCGACGAGGTACATGCAGAAGACCGGGACGGCGGGGCCGCTGATGGTCATGGACGTCGTGACGTCCCCGAGCGGGAGGCCGCCGAAGAGGATCTCCATGTCGGCGGCGGAGTCGATCGCGACGCCGCAGTGGCCGACCTCGCCGAGCGAGCGCGGGTCGTCGGAGTCGCGGCCCATGAGGGTCGGCATGTCGAAGGCCACCGAGAGGCCGCCGCCGCCGTTGGCGAGGATGGTCTTGTAGCGCTCGTTCGTCTGGCGCGCGTTGCCGAAGCCGGCGAACTGGCGGATCGTCCACGTACGGCCCCGGTATCCGGTCGCGTGGAGACCACGGGTGAACGGATACTCACCCGGCCAGCCGATCCGCTCGAATCCCTCGTACGTGTCACCCGGACGGGGCCCGTAGACCGGCTCGACGGGATCGCCGGAGAGCGTGGTGAAGTCCGCGTCCCGCTTGCGGGCCTTGTCGTAACGGGCCTGCCAGCGCTGGCGGCCCTCCTCGATGCCTGCGGTGTCGGCGTGCGCGTGAGGGTCCATGCCTCCGAATTTACTTGGACGTCCTAGTAAATGTCGAACGCTCACCGCCACGAGTTTTCCCGCGGCGGTGGGAGGAGCCGGGACTCAGGCCTCGACGGTGGCGGTCTCGTCCGGCGTGATCAGCGGCTGGACCTCTTTGGTGATCCTCGGTTCCACGAGGAACGAGGCGACCGGGATACAGCCGGCGGCCAGCACCCACAGGAGCTTGCCGAAGGGCCACTTCGCCTTGGAGCCCAGGTCGAAGGCGAAGACGACGTAGACGATGAAGAGCACACCGTGGATCTGGGAGATCACCATGGTGTCGCCGGCGTCGAAGCCGTACTTCATGACGATGGCGACGGTGAACACCAGCAGCCAGACGGCGGTGACGTACGCCATGACCCGGTAGCGGGTCAGGATGCTCTGTTTCATGCCCTGAGCGTAACGACCCGAAAAATCCCCTCGGACGCCAGGGGCCGGGGGTACGACGGGGGCTGGGCCGACCGGGTGACTCAGCTGTCGTCGAAATCCTGGGCCGAGACGCGCAGCGGGCGCAGTATCGCGAAGATCTCGGCGCACTCCTCCGCGTCGTACGCACCGAGGCCGAACTCCATCGCCATCAGGTCACGGGTCGCGGCCTCGACGACCTCGCGGCCCTTGTCGGTGATGGAGGCGAGGGTGCCCCGGCCGTCGTTCGGATTGGGGCGTTTGTCGACCAGGCCGGATCTGACGAGACGATCGATCGTGTTCGTGACGGACGTCGGGTGGACCATCAGCCGCTCCCCGATCTTGGACATGGTCAGCTCACCGGCCTTGGAGAAGGTCAGCAGCACCAGCGCCTCGTACCGGGCGAAGGTCAGTCCGTACGGTTTGACCACCGCGTCGACCTCGGCGAGCAGGATCTGGTGGGCCCGCATGATCGAGGTGATCGCGCCCATCGACGGCACGGGCCCCCAGCGCTGCTGCCAGAGCTCGTCGGCTCGGGCGATGGGATCGAAGGCGAGGCTGAGCGGCTTGGACACGCCGACGACCTTACCCAGTGGTCAGGGGGCGGTCTGCCCCTACTCCCGGTTTGCCCGGGCCGGTTCGCCGCACCTCGCGTACGAGAAGGACGGAGCAGAGGGTTCCGATCAGACCGGAGCCGGCGACGACCTGGTGGACGGGGAGGAACTCGGCGGCGAGACCGGCCAGTGCCATGCCGAGGCCCTGGATCGTCATCAGTCCCGCGGTCATCAGGGTCATGGCCCGGCCGCGGAGCTCGTCGGGGACGGCGTCCACGAACCACTGGTCGAGGCCGATGACGTACACGGCGCCGGCCCCGGAGAGCGCGAGGGCGATCAGCGCCAGGGTCATGCCGGGGGTGACGGCGTAGACGAGCAGCGGCAGCAGCCCGGCGGCGGCCGCGGGAAGCACGATCCGCGAGCGTGAGCGGGGGCTCAGCGCCGAGCCGGCGACGAGCTCCGCCGCGATCTGCCCGACCGGCATCGCGCACATCATGAGCCCCAGCGCGGCCCGACCGGCGCCGATCCGGTCGGCGTACGGCGCCATGAGCGCCTCCGGCGCGACCAGGAACATCGCGGGCACCCAGAAGAGCAGCATCAGCGCCCGGATCCGCCGGTCGGCGAGGACGAGCCGGGCGCCGCCGAGGGAGTCCCGGAGCAGGTTCGCGCCGCCGTCCTTCTTGAGGAGGCGGGCGGGCCGGTCCTTCGTACCGAGGCGCAGCACTGCGGCGGAGCACAGGAAGGTGAGGACGGTGAGGGAGATCGCGCCGCGCGGGGGCACGACGGCGAGGAGCGCGCCGCCTACGGCGAACCCGGCGAGCAGCGAGCTCTGCGAGACGATCCTCAGGAGGGAGCGCCCGAGGACATAGAGGTCCCCCTCCCCGAGGATGTCGGCGAGCGCGGCCGTCCGGGTCCCGGTGAAGACGGGCGCGACGGCGGCGACGGCGCACCGCAGGGCGAGCAGCCCGAGGACCGGGGTCCCGGGCAGCACCATGACGGCGACGAACGCGGCACAGACGAGATCGCAGACGACGAGCACGCGCCGCGCCGGATACCGGTCGGCGACCCCGGCGAGCAGCGTCCCCCCGAAGAGGTACGGCAGCATCCCGAGCGCGAAGGTGAGGGCGCTGAGCAGGGGCGACCCGGTGAGGTCGTAGACGAGGACGGTGAGAGAGATCTCGGTGACGACGACCCCGAGAAGGGAGAGCAGGTGCGCCGCGAACACGGCGCGGAACTCGCGCACGGCGAAGACCGCGCGATAGCCGCGCGGGATGGGCGGCGCCCCGTCGGTGGCGCCGGCCCCGGCCGGGTGCTCTCCCCCGGGAGGTGCGGGCGTCGGTGTGCGCCGGGGGCCCGGCGCGGGCGGTGGGGTGGTGGTGGGGTCCGGCGTCGGCATGGGCACAGCGTCGTCGCGGCCGGGTCCCGGCTCTAGACTTTCGGCACCAGCCGAATCTTGCCTACGGGAGCGAGGGACTCCATGGTGTTCCAGCTGCGTTTCGGGGAGAGCGATCTGCTCCGGTGCCGGTTCGCCCTGTCGCCCCTGTGGGAGACGCAGGAGGCCGTACGCACCCTCGCGCGGCCCGAGCGGCACGGGTACCACCTGCCGTGGCTGCGGCGGGTCAGGGCGGCGGCCGACGGGCTGGATCTGCGGCCCCTGCGGCTGCTGATGCCCCGGACCGGCCACAATCCGGACTTCCTCTGCCCGCCGCCGGAGAGCCCCGTCGCCACCTTCGCGGACGAGATCGCCCTCGTACGGTCCACGCGGCCGGGGGCCGCCCACCGGGACCTGGCCCTCACGCTCGCCGAGACGCCCGGCGCGGCCGGGAGCGACGCCGGGCGCGCGATGCTGGCCGACCCGGCGCGGGCGGTGCGGGAGCTGGCCGGGCTGCTGGAGGAGGTCTGGCGGCGGCTGGTGGAGCCCGACTGGCCCCGGCTGCGCGCGCTCCTCGAAGCCGACATCGCGTATCACTCGCGACGCCTCGCCGAGGTCGGATTCGGGCGGCTGCTGGGCGAGTTGAGCCCCCGGCTGGTCTGGGCGGACTCCACCCTCACCGTTCTCGGCACCCGCGGCGACCACGACCGGGTCCTCGACGGGCGCGGGCTCGTCCTCGTACCGAGCGTCTTCACCTGGCCCGAGATCATCGGCGGGCACGAGCCGCCGTACCAGCCCGCCGTCATCTACCCGGCGCGCGGCATCGGCGGGCTGTGGACGGAGGCCGCCGACCGTACGCCGGACGCGCTCGCCCGGCTGCTCGGCCGGGTCCGCGCCGATGTCCTGTGCGCGCTCGACGAACCCGCCGGGACCACCGCGCTCGCGCACCGGCTCGGCCTCGCCCCCTCCTCCGTCTCCGCCCATCTGTCGGTGCTGCGCGACGCGGGCCTGCTGACGTCGCGGCGCCACTCGCACCAGGTGCTGTACGAGCGGACACCACTCGGGATCGCGCTGGCGGTGTCGTAGCACCACGGAGGGTGACCGATATGCCACGATTGCCCGGTCCTGTGCTTCTCCGGTCGTTCAAGGGGGCTGGATGTCCAGCCGCACCACGCGCCTCGTCTCCATCGCCACCGCCGCCGTATGCGCGCTCGCCGGCTGTTCCTCCGGCTCCGACGCGCCCGAACGGGACAAGGAGGGGGCCGCCGCCGTACGGGGCGAGGCCGCCCCGACCGCCGGTTCCCCCTTCTGGGTCGACCCCCGGAGCGATGCCGCGCGCCAGGTCGAGCGGTGGCGGGCCCAGGGCCGTACCGAGGACGCCAAGGCCCTCAAGCGGATCTCCGAACGCCCCGTGGCGGACTGGCCCGCCGGTGACGACCCCGCGCCCGAGATCCGCAGGGCCGTACGGGGCGCCGCCGGAAAACGCACGGTGGTCCTCGTCGCGTACAACATCCCGCACCGTGACTGCGGCCTCTACTCCGCCGGCGGCGCCCGCGACGGCCAGGCCTATCTCGCCTGGATCGACTCCTTCGCCGACGCCATCGGCACGGCGCGCGCCCTGGTGATCCTCGAACCGGACGCCGTCTCCCATCTGGTGGACGGCTGCACCCCCGCCGAGCACCACGGGGAGCGCAGCCGACTGCTCTCCGAGGCGATCGACCGGCTCAAGCGGCAGCCCGCCACCAAGGTCTATCTGGACGCGGGCAACCCGGCCTGGATCAAGCAACCGGCGAAGATCGCCGAGCCGCTGCGCACCGCCGGGGTCGCGAGGGCGGACGGCTTCTCCCTCAACGTCTCCAACTTCCAGACGGACGAGGCGGTCAAGGCCTTCGGCACCAAGCTGTCGGGACTCCTCGACGGCGCCCACTTCACCGTCGACACCAGCCGCAACGGCGCCGGTCCCCTCACCGACGGGGGCGACGAGGCCTGGTGCAACCCGCCGGGCAGATCGCTGGGTACGCCGCCGACCACCGAGACCGGCGACGCCCTGGTCGACGCCTACCTGTGGATCAAACGGCCCGGCGACTCGGACGGCCCCTGCCGGGGCGGCCCCGCGGCCGGCACCTGGTGGCCGGACTACGCCCTCGGACTCGCCCGCCGCGCCGGGAACTGAGGCGGACCCGGCGGTGTCGGACGCGGACTCAGGACCCGGCCTCCTCCTTCACCTGGATCCACCGCGCCTCCGACGACACCCCCGCCGTGTCCGTCACGAACAGCATGTACCAGCCGGGCGGCACCAGCGTCGGGTCGGACGGCACGTCCACCGTCAGCGAGCCGCCCCGCTTGGTCATCGCGAGCTCGATCGACCGCTGCTCCACGTCCGTGCTGTGCGTGACGGCGCTCGGCCGCATCAGCCGCGCCTTCGCGATCCGGTCCGGACGGTCCGTACGGAAGGTGGCCCGCCCGTTCTGGTCGAGCTCCGCCGGCCCCTCCTCCAGCACCGGCCGCCGCTTCGCGCCCTCGCCTTCCAGGGAGGGCGGGGTGTAGATCTCCACCCGCTGCTCGAACCTGCCGAGTTTCGTGTTGTCCGCGTCGTCGAAGAGCGGGTCGGAGCCGAAGGTCGCCACCCGTCCGTCGGGCAGCAGCAGCGCCTCGGAGTGGTAGTTGCGGCCCACGGTCGGGTCGGCCGCCTTCCGGAAGGTGTTCGTCCTCGGGTCGTAGAACTGCGCCTTGAGGATGTCGCTGGCGCTGCGCCCCCGGTAGTCGGACGAACCACCGCTCGTGAAGACCGTGTCGTCGGGCATGATCACGCTGCTCAGATAGCGCGTCCCCTGCGGCAGGTCCGGCCCGGCCCGGAAGGCGGGACTGTCCTCCTTCAGATCCACGATCGCCGTACGGGCCGTGGACTTCGACGACTCCCCGACCCCGCCGCCGCCGAGCACCATCACCTTCTGGTCCTGCGCGGGAGGCAGCACCAGTGAGGCCGAGGTCTCCGTCTGGTCCAGCTGGCCGAGCCCGTCGACCTTCGTGAAGATGTTCCTCCGCAGGTCCCACAGGCCGGGCTGACGGCCGGCCGTGGCGGGGCCGTACCCCGCGTTCGACCCCGAGTAGAAGATCTTGCCGCCCTTGGTGAGGAAGAGCGCGGGATACGTGGGGAAGTAGCGCGTCGGGCCCTTGGACCACTTCTTGGACTTGGGGTCGTAGATCTCGTTCTCCCCGGTGAGGACGGCGCCGACGTCGTCCAGACCCGAGACGGCGAGCACCCGGCCGTCCTGGAGGGTGACCAGCGTCGGGTACCAGCGGGCCTCCTTCATCGGGTCCACCCGGATGTACCTCTCCGCCACCGGGTCGAACTCGTACGCCGCCTTGATGCCCTGGAAGTCCTGCTTCTCCGTGGTCAGCTTCTGCGCCAGACCGTAGTAGTTGTCCGCCTCCTTGCCCCTGAGGCCGACGATCTCGTACTGCGCGGCCTCCGTCGTCAGTGCCCGGGGCCCCTTGTCGACGGCCTCCACGAAGACCCGCGCCTCGCCCGCGGTGACCTTGGTCTTCCAGGGCAGCATCCGGCCGCCCTTGGCGTACGTGATCTTGAAGTCGCGCTTCGCCTTGGGCACGGTGACATCGAACTTGCTCACGTACTCGACCCCCGACGGGGAGCGGAAGCGGGTGCCCTTCTTGAAGGTGCGTGCCCGGTCCGGGCTCTCGTTCTTCACCCGCATCCCGCCGCCGGCCCGGTCGACCTTCCCTCGGAGGACCTCGTAGCGCGCGGTGCCGCCCGCCACCAGCAGCCGCCCGTCGGCCAGTTGGGAGTGGCCCGCGCAGAAGAAGTCCTCCGGGGTGGGGATCTTGCGGTACGAGTTGTCGGACGGGTCCCACAGGACGGTGTCGAAGGTGCCCGCGTCGAACTTCTGCTGGCTGTTCCCGGACCCGGCGATCAGCAGCACCTTGCCGGTGCGCAGCAGCGCGGCGTGGATGGCGTTGGTCCGGTACTCCTCCGGGACGTCGAGCACCTCCCAGGAGCCGTAGCGCGCCTTGTAACCGGGCTGCGCGATCTTGTACGCGTGGTACTTGTCCTCCGCGAAGGAGATGGCCGCCGGCGCGTTGAGCGACATCAGCAGCACCACCGCCCCGCCACCGAGGAGCGTCTTCTTGAACTTGTGCGAGGGCCGGTAGGCCATGGGTCAGTTCCCTCCTGTCGTGGTGGCGAGTGCCGGCTCCGGCTGCTCCGGCCCGTCTTCGATCGGCTGCACCGGGATGCCGGCCGCGTCGCGGCGCCCGCGCAGGGTGGTCCAGCCCCAGACGGCGACCGGGGCGAGCGAGATGACCAGGGCCAGTACGGCCCAGGTGCGCATCGCGGCATGGGTGTTGCCGAAGTACACGGACGCCGCGAGCGAACCCGTCAGCACGGCGGCCCAGCACAGGTGCACCCGGAAGGTCATGACGCGGTCGGCGCTCCTCTCGCCGCCCTTCGGCGTGACCACGAAGCGGCCGCTGGTGCGCAGCACCGCCGAGCCCAGCGACATGAGATAGATCGGCGCGCAGAGCGCCGACATGGCCATCCCCGCCAGCCCGCCGGAACCGCTGGGCTCGTGCGGCGAGACGTTGTGCCGCCGGTTCCAGAGGTAGAGCCCGATCTGGCAGGCGGCGGCGTCGCTGTAGAGCATCAGCCAGAGCGAGGAGGAGACCTGTGTGCCGGAGGCGCCGAGCCACAGGAACAGGACGCAGCTGAGGATGCCGAGCAGCCAGTTGACGGCGGTCATCGGGTAGTAGACGAGCATCAGCGTGTAGCTGAGGAGCCGGCCGGGCGGGACCCGGAAGACCGCCTTGCCGTACTGCCGGAGGATGGTCTCGTACGTCCCCCGTGACCAGCGCAGCTGCTGGGTGAAGAAGTCGGTCCAGGAGGCGGGGCCCTCGCCGACGGCGAGGACGTCGGGGGTGTAGACGGACCGCCAGAACCGTCCGGTCTGCGGGTTCCTCCTGCGGTGCAGTTCGAAGCCGGTGGCCATGTCCTCGGTGATCGAGTCGTAGAGGCCGCCGACCTGCTTGAGGGCGGTGACCCGTACGGCGTTGTTGGTGCCGACGAACATGGGCGCGTGGTAGCGGTTGCCGGCCCGCTGGATCAGCGCGTGGAAGAGGAACTGCTGGGATTCGGCGGCCTTGGTGACGGCGGCGTCGTAGTTGCCGTAGACCTGCGGTCCGACGACGAAGGCGACGTCCGGGTCACGGAAGAAGCCCAGCATCCTCTCCAGGAAGTTGGGCAGCGGGACGTGGTCGGTGTCGACGGAGGCGAAGAAGTCGTAGTCGTCGCCGTACATCGCGAGCCAGGCGTTGTAGTTGCCGTGTTTGGTACGGGCCTTGTGGACGCCTTTCTTCCTGTTCCACTCCGGTACGCCCAGACGGCTGAAGTGACGCACCCCCAGCTCCCGGCAGAGCGCCCGGGCGGACGGGTCGTCGCCCTCGTCCAGCAGCCAGATGTCGAGGGGGCCCCGGTGCCGCAGCCGTACAGCTCCTTCGAGGGTGCCCCGCAGCATGGAGAGCGGTTCCTTGCCGGGGACGTACGTGGTGACGAACGCGACGCGGGTGCCGACCTCGGCGACGACCGGCACCGGGTCCCTGGCGACGAGCGTCGCGTGTGCGATGGAGGCGACGTTGACGAGCATGAAGAACGCGATGAGCCCGATCGACACGAGCATCACGGTGTCGAAGGCGATGAGCCAGCGGGCGGCGCCCTCGCGTTCGGTCCAGTGGGTGGGCCAGACGAGATAGACCAGCAGCACTCCGGAGAGCAGGGGGGCCAGGACCATCAGCGCGACCGCGCGCACCCGGTGGGGCTCCCGGGCGAGCAGACTCCGGTACCGCACCTGGTAGGCGATCGTCCGGTCCGGCTCGGTCAGCGGGCCGGCGAGACAGCTGTACGTGTCGTAGTCGTAGCCCTCCGGCCGCACGGTGCCTCCAGCAACTCCAGCGTCTGAGCGAGGTCGATATCCCCAGAAAAGTGGATATACCTCGGCGTGTCGACTGGAGTCGTCCGTGCGAGTGGCAGTAAGGGGCGCCGAAGGGGCCGCGGGGATCGCGGATCTGACGGCGGATCCGGCGCCCGGGCGCCGTCAGCCGGCGAGGTGCCGTTCCAGCGACTCGACCTTGGAGTCGAGGGCGTCGGTGACCCCCGCCCGTACGTCGGCCTTCAGTACGAGCGAGACGCGCGGGGCGCGCGCCTCGACGGCGGCGACCGCCCGCTTGACCACGTCCATCACCTCGTCCCACTCGCCCTCGACGGAGGTGAACATGGCGTCGGTGCGGTTCGGCAGCCCGGACTCGCGTACGACGCGGACGGCGTCCGCGACGTACTCCGCGACGTCCTCGCCCACACCGAGCGGCGTGATGGAGAAGGCGACGATCATGCGCTGACCGTACCCTCGCGGCGGGCGCGGGAGGCGATGACCTCGTCCTCGGCCTCACGCCTGAGCCTGCGGTCCGCGAAGAAGCCGCCGGTCGGCAGGACCGACAGCACGAAGTAGAGCGCGGCGGTCCCGAGCGGCCAGCGGACGCGCTTCCAGGCGTCCAGCCAGAAGATCACGTACAGGACGAAGAGCAGCCCGTGGATCGCGCCCATCACCGGGACGGCGTTGAAGTCCGTCGTGCGCTTGAGCACGGAGCAGACGAGCAGCAGCAGGAACGACACGGCCTCCGGCGCCGATACCAGGCGGAGACGGTGGAGGGATGAGGCGGTCTTGATGTCCACGGGGCAGGCACCTTCGTCGTCGGGGGGCGTCGCGGTCGTCGCCGGGTGATCACCGTGATCGCCGCGCGCGCGGGATCACCGCGGCTCACCCTGGGCGCATGATCATCTTGTGAACGCGCGCACAAGCGACGTCCCATTGTGACACCGGGCTTTGCCCGATTTTTATCCGGGCCCGGATACCTTCGTGCTGTGGCTCAGTTCCGACTCCAAGGCAGCAAGGTGCTCGCCGTCTCGATGACAGGCGACTCCGTGCGGGCGAAGAACGGCTCGATGGTCGCCTACGACGGCCGGATGGCGTTCAAGAAGTTGTCCGGTGGCGGTGAGGGCATACGGGGCATGGTCACCCGGCGCCTCACCGGCGAACAGATGGTCATGATGGAGGTGAAGGGGGAGGGCACCTGCTTCTTCGCGGACCGGGCGAGCCAGATCAGTCTGGTCTCGCTGCACGGCGACAAGCTGTACGTGGAGGCGAGCAATCTCCTGTGCACGGACGGCGGACTGCGGACCGGCACCAGCTTCAACGGTCTGCGCGGTGGCGCGAGCGGCACCGGCCTGTTCACGACGACCGTCGAGGGCACGGGCCAGGCGGCGATCATGTCCGACGGCACGGCCGTGGTGCTGCGGGTGACACCCCAGTACCCGCTCTCCGTCGACCCCGGCGCGTACGTGGCGCACCAGGGCAACCTCCAGCAGAATCTCCAGTCCGGGGTGAACTTCCGGACCGTCATGGGCGAGGGCGGCGGCGAGGCCTTCCAGCTGCGCTTCGAGGGCGACGGGCTCGTCTACGTCCAGCCGAGCGAGCGCAACACCGTCGGGGGCGATGTCTGATGCCGTTCCGGGAGATCAACTCGAAGATGGTCGAGGCGACGGTGGCGCCCGGCCAGAAGATGTTCAGCCAGCGCGGCGCGATGCTCGCCTACCGGGGCGAGGTCACCTTCACGCCGAACACGGCGGGCGGCCAGGGCGGTCTGATGTCGATGATCGGCCGGCGCGTGGCGGGTGAGGCCGCCCCGCTGATGACGGTGGAGGTTCCCCTCGGGCCCGGCGGCCCCGGGGGGACCCCGTCCGGCACCGTGCTGTTCGGTCACGGCGGCCATCACATCCAGGTGATCGAGCTGAGCGGCGACACCCTGTACGTGGAGGCCGACCGGCTGCTCGCCTTCGACGGGACGCTGGAGCAGGGCACGATGTTCATGGGCGCGCAGGGCGGCGTCATGGGCATGGTGCGCGGCCAGGTGACGGGCCAGGGCCTGTTCACCACGACCCTCAAGGGCCATGGCTCGGCGGCCGTGATGGCGCACGGGGGGATCATCGAGCTGCCGATCGGCCAGGGCCGTTCGGTCCATGTCGACCCTCAGGCCTATGTCGCCCACCACGGCGACGTCCGCAACAAGCTCTCGACCGCCGTCGGCTGGCGCGACATGGTGGGCCGGGGCTCGGGCGAGGCCTTCCAGCTGGAGCTGAGCGGCAACG
Source organism: Streptomyces sp. NPDC058653 (assembly GCF_042716895.1). Taxonomy (NCBI): domain Bacteria; kingdom Bacillati; phylum Actinomycetota; class Actinomycetes; order Kitasatosporales; family Streptomycetaceae; genus Streptomyces; species Streptomyces sp. NPDC058653. The sequence goes on from NZ_JBHXRM010000025.1 coordinate 101,167, forward strand.
GTGCGGTGTACGTCCAGGCGTCGGAGGAGAAGCTGTGAGCACGCCCGTGGTTCTTGACCCGATGACGCTGCCGAGCGACGACAACGTCAACCCGTACACCTTCTGTGTGGAACTCAAAGGGAGCCAGTGGTTCCTCCAGAAGGGCAAGATGATCGCCTATTACGGGCGGATCGACTTCAACGGGATCGGGCACGGCCGGCTCGACCGGCTGGTGCGCAGCAGCTTCCACTCGCCGCTGCACGCGGGCGACTGGGTGGTGGCGGAGGGCAGCGGCAAGATGCTGCTGGCCGACCGCGCCTTCGACGTCAACTCCTTCGACCTGGAGAACGGCAATCTGACCGTCCGGTCCGGGAATCTGCTGGCGTACGAGCCGTCGCTGGCGCTCAAGCAGTCGATCGTGCCGGGCTTTCTGACCCTGATCGGTACGGGGAAGTTCGTGGCCGCGTCGAACGGCCCGGTGGTCTTCATGGAGCCGCCGATCCGGGTGGACCCGCAGGCGCTGGTGGGCTGGGCCGACTGCCCCTCGCCGTGCCACCACTACGACCACGCGTACATGACCGGGGTGATGGGCGGGCTGCGCGCGATGAGCGGGCTCGGCGGGTCGTCGGGCGAGGAGCACCAGTTCGAGTTCGTCGGGGCGGGTACGGTGCTGCTCCAGTCGAGCGAAGCCCTGATGGCGGAGACGGCGCGCGGTGTGGTGCCGAACGAGCCCGGTGTACCGGGCGGCGGCGGTGGTGGACAGCCCGCCGGACAGCCGGGCGGTGTCCCGAGGATGCCGGGACAGCTGGGAGACCTCCAGCGGCGCTTCGGGCTGTGAGCGGTAGTCTGCGGAGTGTGACCTCGAACGTGTGCGCCTTTTCTGTGCCCGGGGTCACACTCGCCGACTTCGTCCAATTTTCAACTTCTTAGGTAGAATTCATATATGGAGACCGAGACGGCCACCCGCTGGCTGAGTGACGCGGAACAGTGCACGTGGCGCACCCATCTGGACGTCAGCAGGCTGCTGATGCACCAGCTGGAGAAGGACCTCCAGCCCTTCGGGCTGACCAACAACGACTACGAGATCCTGGTCAACCTCTCCGAGGCGGAGGAGAGGCGGCTGCGCATGAGCGACCTCGCCGCCGCCACCCTCCAGTCCAAGAGCCGTCTCTCGCACCAGATCACCCGGCTGGAGAACGCGGGCCTGGTCCGCCGTGAGAACTGCGAGTCCGACCGCCGCGGCCTCTTCGCGGTCCTGACGGACCACGGCATGGAGACGATGCAGGAGGTCGCTCCGCACCATGTCGCCTCCGTACGGGCGCACTTCATCGACCTGCTGCCGCCCGAGGCGCTCGACGCGCTGAACAGGTCACTGACGCCGGTCGCCGAGCATCTGCGCGGGCGGCGCGCCAAGAGCTGACGCGGGGGCGGGGACCGGCCCGGCCGGCTCCCCGCCGACGGCGGGCAGGCGCAGCTCGAACCGGGCACCGCCCGCCTCGGCGCGTCCGACCTCCAGCGTGCCGCCGTGCCGGTGCGCCACGTCCCGGGCGATGGCGAGGCCGAGCCCCGCTCCGCCGTCGTCCCTGCTGCGGGCGTCGTCGAGGCGTACGAACCGCTCGAAGATCCGCTCCCGCTCCGCCTCCGGCACCCCCGCCCCGTCGTCGGAGACCGCGAGGACCACCCGGCCGCCCTCGCGGCGCACCGTCGCGCGTACCTCTCCCGCCGCGTGGCGCTGCGCGTTGTCCAGCAGATTGCCCAGCACCCGCGCCAACTGGCCCCGCGAGCCCGCCACTTCGGCACTGCCCCGGATGTCCGGCGTCACCGGGATCCGGTCGGTCGAGCGCTGCGAGACCTCCTCCCGTACCAGCGCGCCCAGATCGAGCCGTGTACTGCCCGCGTGCTCCCCCGCGTCCAGACGGGCGAGCAGCAGCAGGTCGGCGGCGAGCTGCTGGAGCCGTACGGTGTCCGCGACCGCGCCCGGCACGTCCAGCAACTCCGGGTGGGCCTCGCCCACTTCGAGCTGGGTGCGGAGCGAGGCGATCGGACTGCGCAGCTCGTGCGAGGCGTCGGCGACGAACCGGCGCTGCCGGTCGACGGAGGCCTCGAGCGCGGTGAGGGTCTCGTTCGTCGTACGGGCCAGCTTGGCGACCTCGTCGTGCGTGGCCGGCTCGGGCACCCGCCGTGTCAGGTCCTCGGACGCGGTGATCGCGGCCATCTCCCGGCGGATGCCCTCCACGGGCCGCAGCGCGCGCCGGGTGACCAGCCAGGTCACCCCGCCGACGACGACCAGCAGGGCCGGTACGCCGACGCTCATCGCGATCGTGGCGAAGCGGACGGCGCTCTCCTGCGGGCCGAGCGAGGAGCCGGTGAGGACGGTGTACGGGCCGCCCTCAAGCCGGGTGACCCGGCGCTCGGAGAATATGTAGTCCCCGGACCTGCCGTCGACGGTGGCGCTTCCGGTGCGGTGGTCCCCGGGAGGGGAGACCAGGCCGTCGGCCGGGGTCCCGGTGGCCTGGCTGTCGTCGTCGTGGTCGTCCCCGCTGTCGTCGTCCCCGCCGCTGTCGTCGTCACCACCGTCGTCATCGTCGTCGTCACCGGTCGGCGTGGGAGCGGGGGTGGGGGTCGGCGCCGCGGTGGGCGGGGGCGGGACGGGGCTCACGGCGGCCACACCCGTACCGGTGATCCTCTCCATGTCCTCGCTCGCGAGGACCAGCCGGCCCTTCCCGTCGAGCACCTGGGTCGGGTGGTCCTGGCCGCCCTGCAGATCGACTTCAGCGAGGGCTACGCGGTTCGCGATCTGCTGGGCGACCTCCAGCGAGAACTGGTCGGCGTCCCGCGCCGCCTGCCCGGTCAGATTCGAGCGCAGCGCGAAGAGCAGGGCGAACGCCGCCGCCACCAGCGCCACCGCCACCACGGCGGTCGCCCCGAGGGAAGCCCGGGACCGTACGGAGGAGAACGGGCGGCTCACAGGGCCACCAGCCGGTAACCGGCGCCGCGCACCGTCTGGATCGTCCCGGCACCGAGCTTGCGGCGCAGCGCGCTGATGTAGACCTCGATGATGTTGGGATCGCCGTCGTACGCGAAGTCCCAGACGTGCTCCAGGATCTCGGGCTTGCCCACGATCTGCCCCGCCCGGACCGCGAGCTGTTCGAGAACCGCGAACTCCTTGGCGGTGAGGGCGACTTCGGTGTCCGCCCGGTGGACACGGCGGGTCGCGGTGTCCACGGTGAGGGTGCCGACGCGCAGCACGGGCGAGGCGCCGGCCGAACCCCGGCGGCGCAGCAGGGCCTTGACCCGGGCGACGAGCACGACGTACGAGAACGGCTTGGTCAGATAGTCGTCGGCGCCGGTGTCCAGGCCCTCGGCCTCGTCGTACTCGCCGTCCTTGGCCGTCAGCATCAGGATCGGTACGTCGTTGCCCGCGGCGCGCAGGGCCGCGCAGACGCGGTAGCCGTTCATGCCGGGCAGCATGATGTCGAGCACTATCAGGTCGTAGGTGCCCTCACCGGCCAGATGCAGCCCTTCGAGGCCGTCGTGCACGACGTCCACGGCGAAGCCCTCGGCCCGCAGGCCCTTGGCCAGCGACACCGCGAGCCGTTTCTCGTCCTCGACAATCAACAGGCGCATGCGCACAGCCTCCCAAACCGAACCTGAAGAAAGCTTCAGGTGGCTTCAGGCTGCCTTCAGCTTCCCTCGGCCAGATTGAGGTCAAGCGAAACGGCCCGACGGGGAGGAACCCTCATGAAGCGCAATCTTGTCATCGCCAGCATCGCGACCGCGGCCCTGATCTGCGGTGGTACGTACACCGCGGTCGCCGGAGGCGCCGGAGCCGGCGACGGCGCGGTGCCGGAGCCGGTCTCCTCGGCCTCTCCGGTCAACGGCGCGGGCGGAGGTGACGACGACCGGGACGACGACGGCGGGCGGGACGACGGGACCGGCAATGGCAACGGCAACGGCAAGGACGACACCTCCGCGACGACGGCGAGGCTCACCGCCGAGCAGGCCGCGGCGGCGGCGCTGAAGCGGCACCCCGGCAAGGTGGAGTCCATCGACCTGGACGACGACGGCGACGACGACGGCTCGTCCGTCCGCCGGCACTGGGAGGTCGACATCATCGGCCAGGACGGCAGGTGGCACGAGCTGCGGGTCGACGCCGCGACCGGCTCGGTCCGCGTGGACGACGACGATGACGACAGCGACGACGACCACCACGAGCGCGCCGCCGTGAACGGCGCGGCGGTGGACGCCTCGGCGGCGGCCACGGCGGCGCTCAGGAAGCACCCCGGCGCCGTGACCTCGGTCGACGCGGACGACGACGACCGCAAGGCCGGCCACTGGGAGGTGACGGTGCGCGGGGACGACGGCCGTACGCACGCGGTGACGGTCGACATGGCCTCCGGCGCGGTCGCGGCGGCCCGTGGTGACGACAGCGACGACCGGGACGACGACGGCGGCCGGGACGACCGGGACGACCGCGTGGAGGGCAAGGACGACCACGGCCGGGACGACGACGGCAAGGACGACCGCCGGGACGACCGCGCCGACGACAAGGACGACGACCGGGGCGACGACCACGGCGACGACGACGGCCGGGACTCCGACGACGACAACGACGACGACCGCGGGGGTGACGACGACGGGGACGACGACTGACGTCCCGCAGCGCGCGCCCGAAGCCCGGGCGAGCCACCGGGCGGCCGGGCGAGGCGGCCGGTGGCGGAGGACGACCCCCTCCTCCGCCACCGGCACGTCGCGCCGGGCCGGTCCGCTACCCGCCCGTCAGCCCCGCCACCAGCTCGTCCGCCGCCGCGTACGGGTCCAGTTCACCCGCGACGATCCGCCGCGCCAGCGCTCCCAGGCGCCGGTCGCCGCGCAGGTCCCCGATGCGCCGGCGCAGCGCGGTGACCGCGATGGACTCCACCTCGCGGGCCGCGCGCCGGGCCCGCCGTTCGGTGAGGACGTCGTTCTTCTCCAGCCAGGCGCGGTGCTTGTCGAGCGCGTCGACGACCTCGTCGATCCCTTCGCTCCGCGCGGCGACGGTCTTGACGATGGGCGGGCGCCAGTCGCCGGGGGCACGGGCCTCGCCGAGGCCGAGCATGTGGTTCAGCTCGCGGACGGTCGCGTCGGCGCCGTCCCGGTCCGCCTTGTTGACGACGTAGAGGTCACCGATCTCCAGGATTCCGGCCTTGGCCGCCTGGATGCCGTCCCCCATTCCGGGCGCGAGCAGCACCACCGAGGTGTCGGCCTGCGAGGCGATCTCCACCTCCGACTGCCCGACGCCCACGGTCTCCACCAGGATCAGGTCGAAGCCGGCCGCGTCGAGCACCCGGATGGCCTGCGGCGCCGACCAGGCGAGCCCGCCGAGATGGCCGCGGGTCGCCATGGAGCGGATGTAGACGCCGGGGTCCGACGCGTGGTCGGACATCCGGACCCGGTCCCCCAGCAGCGCTCCCCCGGAGAAGGGGGACGACGGGTCGACGGCCAGCACGGCGACGCGTTTGCCCATCGCCCGGTACGCGGCCACCAGCGCGGACGTCGACGTCGACTTGCCGACCCCGGGGGACCCGGTGAGGCCGACGACGTACGCGCCGCCCGCCAGCGGCGCCAGCGCCGCCATCACCTCGCGCAGTTGCGGCGACTCCCCTTCGACCAGTGAGATCAGCCGGGCCACCGCCCTCGGCCGGCCCTCCCGTGCCAGGGCCACCAACTGGGGGACGTCCACCGTCATCCGTACCGCGCTCCGTTCCTGCTCGCTGGGGGTTTCCTGCCTGCCGACGCCGCCGGCGCGGCTACGCCTTCGGCACCCGCACGATCAGCGCGTCGCCCTGCCCGCCGCCGCCGCACAGCGCCGCGGCCCCCACGCCGCCGCCGCGCCGCTTCAGTTCGAGGGCCAGATGCAGCACCAGCCGGGCGCCGGACATACCGATCGGGTGGCCGAGCGCGATGGCCCCGCCGTTCACGTTCACCTTTTCGGGCGACACACCCAGTTCCTTGGTCGACTGGACGGCGACCGCGGCGAAGGCCTCGTTCATCTCGATGAGGTCCAGGTCCTCGACGCCGATGCCCTCCTTCTTCAGGGCGTGCCTGATCGCGTTCGCGGGCTGCGACTGGAGCGAGTTGTCCGGCCCCGCCACGTTGCCGTGCGCGCCGATCTCCGCGATCCACTCCAGGCCCAGCTCGACCGCCTTCTCCTTGCTCATGACCACGACGGCCGCGGCGCCGTCGGAGATCTGCGACGAGGAGCCGGCCGTGATCGTGCCGTCCTTGGAGAACGCGGGCCGCAGCTTGGCCAGGGACTCGGCGGTCGTGTCCGGGCGGATGCCCTCGTCCCGGTCGAGGACGACCGGGTCGCCCTTGCGCTGCGGGATCTCGACGGGGGTGATCTCGGCCTCGAAGAATCCGTTCTTCTGTGCGGCGGCGGCCCGCTGGTGGGAGGCGGCGGCGACCTCGTCCTGCTCGGGCCTGGCGATGGCGAGCCGGGTGTTGTGCTTCTCGGTGGAGGCGCCCATCGCGATGGACTCGAACGGGTCGGTCAGCCCGTCGTGGGCCATCGCGTCGAGCATCTCGATCGCGCCGTACTTGTAGCCCTCACGGGACTTCGGCAGCAGATGCGGCGCGTTGGTCATGGACTCCTGGCCGCCGGCGACCACGATGTCGAACTCGCCCGCGCGGATCAGCTGGTCCGCCAGCGCGATCGCGTCGAGGCCGGAGAGACAGACCTTGTTGATCGTGAGCGCGGGGACGCTCATCGGGATGCCGGCCTTGACCGCCGCCTGCCGCGCGGGGATCTGCCCCGCCCCGGCCTGGAGCACCTGGCCCATGATCACGTACTGCACCTGCTCGCCGGTGACGCCGGCCCGCTCCAGCGCCGCCTTGATGGCGAAGGCCCCGAGATCGGCGCCGGAGAAGGACTTCAGCGATCCCAGCAGCCTGCCCATGGGCGTACGCGCCCCGGCGACGACGACGGAAGTGGTGGTGTGCGAATCCGGCATGAGATGCGACCCCTTTGCCTGACGATCGATGGTTAACGAGGGTTCACCAAATGTACTGAGCGCACAGGTCCCGGGTCACCTGGCCGCGAGTGTGACGGCGCGCACGTTGCGTAACCGCTCGGTTGGCGCTGCACTGTGCGCATGCTGACGCGTATCGATCACATCGGAATCGCCTGCCACGACCTCGACGCGACCGTCGAGTTCTACCGGGCCACCTACGGATTCGAGGTCTTCCACACCGAGATCAACGAGGAGCAGGGCGTACGGGAGGCCATGCTCAAGATCAACGAGACGTCCGACGGCGGGGCCTCGTACCTGCAACTGCTCGAACCGATCCGCGAGGACTCGGCCGTGGGCAAATGGCTGGCCAAGAACGGCGAGGGCGTCCACCACATCGCCTTCGGGACCGCCGACGTGGACGGCGACTCCGAGGCGATCCGGGAGAAGGGTGTACGGGTTCTCTACGAGCAGCCGCGCATCGGCTCGATGGGGTCCCGCATCACGTTTCTGCACCCCAAGGACTGTCACGGGGTCCTGACGGAACTCGTCACCTCGGCCGCGAAGCCTCAGGAGCACTGACCCGAACGATTCCCGGCCCGGTAGAGTGGGCCGCTCCGGGCCGGGGCCGGGTCGGGGCGGCGCCTCGGCCGATGATCTGTCACCATTCCCCGGGGGGCCGTTCGCCCGTCGGGCGGTACCGAATGCTGAGTTGCGACCAGGGGACGGATGGGACCGCGCAGTGCGGGGCTACGAACGCCAGGAGAGCCACCGAGCTGACGACGACCACCTTTCGCGGTTCGAAGCCGAGATGGATCGGCTGAAGACCGCGCGGGAGAAGGCCGTCCAGCACGCCGAGGACCTCGGTTACCAGGTCGAAGTACTGCGCGCGAAACTGCACGAGGCGCGCCGGAACCTGGCGTCCCGGCCCTCCTACGACAACGCCGACATCGGCTATCAGGCCGAGCAGATGCTCCGCAACGCGCAGATCCAGGCCGACCAGCTGCGCACCGACGCCGAACGCGAGCTGCGCGACGCCCGCGCCCAGACCCAGCGCATCCTCCAGGAGCACGCCGAACACCAGGCCAGGCTCCAGGCCGAGCTGCACGCCGAGGCCGTCCAGCGCCGTCAGCGGCTCGACCAGGAGCTGGCGGAGCGCCGTCAGACCGTCGAGTCGCACGTCAACGAGAACGTCGCGTGGGCCGAGCAGTTGCGCGGCCGTACGGAGACACAGGCCCGCAGGCTGCTGGACGAGTCCCGCGCCGAGGCCGAGAAGTCCCTCGCCTCCGCCCGCGCCGAGGCCACCCGGGTCGCCGAGGAGGCCCGCCGCCGGCTCGGCGCCGAGGCGGAGACCGCCCGTGCCGAGGCCGAAGCGATTCTGCAGCGCGCCCGCAAGGACGCCGAGCGGCTGCTCAACGCCGCGTCCACACAGGCGCAGGAGGCCACCAGCCACGCCGAGCAGCTCCGCTCGGCGACGACGGCCGAGTCCGACCAGGCGCGCCAGCAGGCGGGCGAGCTGAGCCGGTCCGCCGAGGCGCGCATACAGGAGGCGGACGAGCGGCTGCGCGAGGCCCGCGCCGAGGCCGAGAAGCTCGTCGCCGAGGCCAAGGAGACCGCGGTCAAGCGGCTGGCCGGCGCCGAGACCCAGTACGAGCAGCGCACCCGTACCGCCAAGTCCGAGATCGCCCGGCTCGTCGGCGAGGCGACGAAGGAGTCCGAGGCGCTGAAGGCGGAGGCCGAGCAGGCGCTCGCCGACGCCCGCGCCGAGGCCGAGAAGATGGTCGCCGAGGCCGCCGAGAAGGCGCGTACGGCCGCCTCCGAGGACTCCGCCGCCCAGCTGGCGAAGGCCGCCCGCACGGCCGAGGAAGTCCTCACGAAGGCGTCCGAGGACGCCAGGGCCACCACCCGCGCCGCGGGCGAGGAGGCCGACCGGATCCGCCGTGAGGCGGAGGCCGAGGCGGACCGGCTGCGCGGCGAGGCGGCCGAGCAGGCCGACCAGCTCAAGGGCGCGGCCAAGGACGACACCAAGGAGTACCGCGCCAAGACGGTCGAGCTCCAGGAGGAGGCGCGCCGGCTGCGGGGCGAGGCCGAGACGCTGCGGTCCGAGGCCGTCGCCGAGGGCGAGCGCATCCGCGGCGAGGCGCGCCGTGAGGCCGTCCAGCAGATCGAGGAGGCGGCCAGCACCGCCGAGGATCTGCTCACCAAGGCCCGCGCGGACGCCGACGAGATGCGCGCCAGCGCGTCCACGGACAGCGAGCGGGTCCGTACGGAGGCCATCGAGCGCGCCACGACCCTGCGCAAGCAGGCCGAGGAGACCCTGGAGCGCACCCGCGCCGAGGCGGACCGGCTGCGCGCCGAGGGCGAGGAGCAGGCCGAGGCGGTGAAGACCGCCGCCGAGCGGGCCGCCGCCGAGCTGCGCGAGGAGACCGAGCGCGGCGTCGAGGCCCGCAGGACGGAGGCGGCCGACGAGCTGACCCGGCTGCACAGCGAGGCCGAACAGCGCCTCAGCGGCGCCGAGTCGGCCCTCACCGACGCCCGCGCCGAGAGCGAGCGGATCCGTCGCGAGGCGGCCGAGGAGACGGAGCGGCTGCGCGCGGAGTCCGCCGAGCGGCTGCGTACGCTCCAGGCCCAGGCCGAGCAGGAGGCCGAGCGGCTGCGGGACGAGGCGGCCGAGGACGCCGGCCGGTCGCGCGCGGAGGGCGAGTCGACCGCCGTACGGCTGCGGGACGAGGCCACGCAGGAGGCCGAGCGGATCAAGTTCGAGGCCCAGGAGAGCGCGGACCGGCTGCGCGCCGAGGCCGCCGCCGCGGCCGAGCGGGTGGGGACCGAGGCGGCCGAGGCGCTGGACGCCGCGCAGGAGGAGGCGACCCGCCGCCGCCGCGAGGCCGAGGAGCTGCTGAGCGCCGCCCGTACGGAGGCGGACCAGGAGCGCGAGCGGGCCCGGGAGCAGAGCGAGGAGTTGCTGGCCTCCGCCCGTAAGAGGGTCGACGAGGCGCAGACCGAGGCGGCGCGGCTGGTCGAGGAGGCGGACTTCCGCGCCACCGAGATGGTGTCGGCCGCCGAGCAGACCGCGCAGCAGGTCCGGGACGCGGTCGCCGGACTGCACGACCAGGCCGAGCAGGAGATCTCCGGACTGCGCTCCGCCGCCGAACACGCCGCGGAGCGGACGAAGTCGGAGGCGCGGGAGGAGTCCGACCGGGTCCGCGCCGACGCGTACGCCGAGCGCGAGCGCGCCTCGGAGGACGCGGCCCGGCTGCGTGCCCGCGCCCAGGAGGAGACGGACGCCGCCCAGGCACTGGCCGAGCGCACCGTGGGCGAGGCGGTCGCGGAGGCGGAGCGGCTGCGCGCGGAGAGCGCCGAGTACGCGCAGCGCGTACGGACCGAGGCGTCGGACTCGCTGGCCGCCGCCGAGCAGGACGCGTCCCGTGCCCGCCAGGAGGCGCGCGACGACGCCAACCGCATCCGGGGCGACGCCGCGGAGCAGGCGGACCGGCTCATCGGCGAGGCGACGAGCGAGTCGGAGCGGATGCGCGCCGAGGCCGCGGAGACCGTCAACTCGGCCCAGCAGGCGGCCGAGCGGCTGCGCGCGGAGGCGGCGCAGATCAGGTCGGACGCCGAGGCGTCGGCCGAACGGACCGTCAGCGACGCGATCACGGAGTCGGACCGGCTGCTCGACGACGCGCGGGCGAACGCGTCCAAGCGCCGTGGCGACGCGGCCGAGCAGGCGGACCAGCTCATCAACAAGGCCCAGGAGGAGGCGTTGCGCGCCGCCACCGAGGCCGAGACACAGGCCGACGCGATGGTCGGCGCCGCGCGCTCGGAGGCGGCGCGGATCAAGGCCGACGCGACGGTCGAGGGCAACTCCCTGGTGGAGAAGGCCCGTACGGACGCCGACGAACTTCTCGTCGGGGCGCGCCGGGACGCCACCGCGATCCGCGAGCGCACCGAGGAGCTGCGGGCACGGGTCGAGGGTGAGATCGACCAACTCCACGAGCGGGCCCGCCGGGAGACGTCCGAGCAGATGAAGAACGCCGGCGAACGGGTCGACAAGCTCGTCAAGGCGGCCACCGAACAGCAGCAGGAGGCCGAGCGGAAGGCCAAGGACCTGGTGGCGGACGCGGGTTCCGAGGCGAGCAAGGTCCGGATCGCGGCGGTGAAGAGGGCCGAGGCGCTGCTGAAGGAAGCGGAGCAGAAGAAGGCCGAACTGACCCGTGAGGGTGAGAAGTTCCGTGCCGACGCCGAGTCGGAGGCCGCGCGGATCGTCGAGGAGGGCAGGCGTGAACTCGATGTCCTGGTGCGCAGGCGCGAGGACATCCAGACCGAGATCTCGCGTGTCCAGGACGTACTGGAAGCGCTCGAATCCTTCGAGACCCCGGGCGCGAGTGGTAAGTCCGGGTCCGGTGGCGGGGCCGGCGGGAGTAGCGTCAAGGCAGGTGCGGCGGCGGGTGTGACCCGTTCGGGTGGCAAGGCGTCCGACAGTTAGCCACTCAAAAGGCTGGACATTCTCCAGATCAAACCTGCATCCGCTCGATGACACGCCGCTTTGGCCCCTAGGATTCCCCCTATCACCTCACCGGTCTCATTCGACAGGAACCCCATGAGCGACACTTCCTCCCCATTCGGCTTCGAGCTCGTGCGGCGTGGTTACGACCGCGGTCAGGTGGATGACCGCATTACCAAGCTCGTCGCCGACCGTGACAGCGCTCTCGCACGGATCACCGCACTGGAGAAGCGCATCGAGGAACTCCACCTCGAGACGCAGAACGCCCAGGCCCAGGTCAGCGACGCGGAGCCGTCGTACGCCGGTCTGGGAGCGCGCGTTGAGAAGATCCTCCGCCTCGCCGAGGAGGAGGCGAAGGACCTGCGCGAAGAGGCCCGTCGCGCGGCCGAACAGCACCGCGAGCTCGCCGAGTCGGCGGCCCAGCAGGTTCGGAACGACGCCGAGGCGTTCTCCGCCGAGCGCAAGGCGAAGGCCGAGGACGAGGGCGTCCGTATCGTCGAGAAGGCGAAGGGCGAGGCCCAGACCCTGCGCTCCGAGGCGCAGAAGGACGCGCAGCAGAAGCGCGAGGAGGCCGACGCGCTCTTCGAGGAGACCCGCGCCAAGGCCGCCCAGGCCGCCGCGGACTTCGAGACGAACCTCGCCAAGCGGCGTGAGCAGTCCGAGCGTGACCTGGCCTCGCGTCAGGCGAAAGCCGAGAAGCGCCTGGCGGAGATCGAGCACCGCGCCGAGCAGCTGCGGCTGGAGGCGGAGAAGCTCCGTACGGACGCGGAGCGCCGCGCCCGTCAGACGGTGGAGACCGCGCAGCGCCAGGCGGAGGACATCGTCGCCGACGCGAACGCCAAGGCCGACCGGATCCGCAGCGAATCGGAGCGCGAGCTGGCGGCGCTCACCAACCGCCGCGACTCGATCAACGCCCAGCTGACCAACGTCCGCGAGATGCTGGCCACGCTGACCGGCGCGGCCGTCGCCGCGGCGGGTACGCCGGCGGAGGACGAGCCGATCTCGCGCGGGGTCCCGGCGCAGCAGTCGCGCTAGGTGCCACCTCGTGGACGGCCGGTGTACGGCCGATTGACGGCTTCGTTCCGTAAGTAACGATCGTGCAAGCCCCCCGCCAGTGGAGTGGCGGGGGGCTTTGCGCGCCTCTAGGTTGTCGGCATGATCGAGGTCGAAGGGCTCACCAAACGTTTCGGGAAAAAACTCGCGGTCGACCACCTCTCCTTCCAGGTCCGGCCGGGGGTGGTGACGGGTTTCCTGGGGCCCAACGGGGCCGGTAAGTCGACCACCATGCGGATGATGCTCGATCTGGACATCCCGACCGGGGGGTCGGTCCGGATCGACGGGAAGCACTACCGCGAACTCGCGGAGCCCGTGAAGTACATCGGCGCCCTGCTCGACGCGAAGGCGATGCACGGGGGGCGCAGCGCGTACAACAACCTCCTCTGTCTCGCGCAGAGCAACCGCATTCCGGTGAGCCGGGTCAACGCGGTCCTCGACACCGTCGGTCTGACGGCCGTGGCCAAGCAGAAGTCGAAGGGTTTCTCCCTCGGTATGGGGCAGCGGCTCGGTATCGCGGCGGCCCTTCTCGGTGATCCCGAGATCCTGATGTTCGACGAGCCGGTGAACGGTCTGGACCCCGAGGGCATTCACTGGATCCGCAATCTGATGAAGACCCTCGCGAGCCAGGGCCGGACGATCTTCGTCTCCAGCCATCTGATGAGTGAGATGGCGTTGACGGCGGAGCATCTGATCGTGATCGGCCAGGGCAGGCTGCTGGCGAACATGTCGATGGCCGACTTCATCCACGAGAACTCGCGCAGTTTCGTACGGCTCCGGACCCCGCAGCGGGAGCAGATGCGCGACGCGCTGGCCGGGGGCGGCTTCAGCGTCGTCGAGGCCGACGACGGCACGCTGGAGATCGACGGCTCCAGTTCCGAGGAGATCGGTGAGCTGGCCGCGCGGCAGGGTGTCGTCCTGCACGAGCTGAGCTCCCAACGCGCCTCGCTGGAGGACGCGTTCATGCAGATGACGGCCGAGTCGGTCGAGTACCACGCGCACTCCGCCGGTGGCGGCGCGGCCCCGACGGGGCCCCCGGCCCCGGGCCCCGGGTGGGGACAGCACGGCGACACGGGCAAGGGAGCCTGATCCATGGCATCGGTACCAGCGGTCCTCCAGTCCGAGTGGACCAAGATCCGTACGGTCTCCTCCACGATCTGGACCCTCGCCGTCGCGTTCCTCGTGACCGTGGCCATGGGCTTCGCCCTGTCCCTGCTCTTCAGCAGCACGTTCGACGATCTGTCGGACGCCGAGCGCACCACCTTCGACCCGACCTTCGTGAGCTTCTCCGGGATGATTCTCGGGCAGCTGGCGATGGTGGTCTTCGGTGTCCTGGTCGTCGGCTCGGAGTACAGCTCGGGCATGATCCGCACCTCGCTCGCCGCCGTACCGCGGCGGGGGACGTTCCTCTTCAGCAAGCTCTTCGTCGCGGGACTGCTGGCCCTGGCGGTCGGAATGATCACGGGCTTCGTCGCGTTCTTCCTCGGCCAGGCGGCGCTCGGCGACCACGGCACGACGATCGGCGAGCCGCACGTGCTGCGCGCCGTCATCGGCAGCGGCCTCTACATGGGGCTGATCGCGCTCTTCTCGATGGGCGTTGCGACGATGCTGCGCAGCTCGATGCTGTCGCTCGGCATCCTGATGCCGTTCTTCTTCCTGGTCTCGCAGATCCTCGCCTCCGTACCGAAGGCGAAGACCGTCGCGCGGTACTTCCCCGACCAGGCGGGCTCGAAGATCATGCAGGTGGTGCCGAACGCGCTGAACTCGGACAAGGCTCCGTACAGTCCGTGGGAGGGCATGGGGATCATGGCGCTGTGGGTGATCGCGGCGCTGATCGGCGGCTATCTCGTCCTCAAGAAGCGCGACGCCTAGCACTCGCTCCCCCGGATCACGCGGGATCGGGGCCGGATCCCGAAGGGTCGGGGCCGGGGCGGACGACACGGCCCTGATCCCGACGGCTTGGCCGGAACCGTCAAGGCCCGGATATCCTCCTAACTCTTACGGGGGCCTTCGGTCCGAAGCGGCCACTGCCCCGACCACCAGACAGAACTGTCGATGGGGCTGGAGAATGATCGAGGCAGTCGGCCTGACGAAGCGCTATGGCGCCAAGACGGCCGTGTACAACCTTTCCTTCCAGGTCAGGCCCGGTGCCGTCACCGGGTTCCTGGGCCCCAACGGTTCCGGCAAGTCCACCACCATGCGGATGATCCTCGGTCTCGACCAGCCGACCTCCGGTCATGTGACGGTCGGCGGCCATCCCTTCCGGCAGCTGCCCAACGCGCCCCGTCAGGTCGGCGCGCTCCTCGACGCCAAGGCGGTGCACGGCGGGCGCAGCGCGCGCAACCATCTGCTGTCGCTCGCCCAGCTCTCCGGCATCCCGGCGGCCCGGGTCGACGAGGTCCTGGGAGTGGTCGGGCTCCAGGAGGTCGCACGCCGCCGTTCCAACGGCTTCTCCCTCGGTATGGGCCAGCGGCTCGGGATCGCCGCCGCGCTGCTCGGCGACCCGCAGGTGCTGCTCTTCGACGAGCCGGTCAACGGGCTCGACCCCGAGGGCATCCTCTGGGTCCGCAATCTGATGAAGCAGCTCGCGGCCGAGGGCCGTACGGTCTTCGTCTCCTCGCATCTGATGAGCGAGATGGCCGTGACCGCCGAGCATCTGATCGTGATCGGGCGCGGGCAGCTCCTCTCCGACATGAGCGTCAAGGACTTCATCTCGCACAACTCGGCGGACTTCGCGCGGGTGCGCCCGGCGGGGACCGATCCCGACGCCCGGGAGAAGCTGGTCGCCGCGCTCGCCGAGGCGGGCGGCCAGGTGCTGTCCGAGCGGGACGGCGCGCTGCGGGTGACCGGGCTGCCGCTCCCCCGTATCAGCGATCTGGCGCACGAGTCGGACGTACGGCTCTGGGAGCTGTCGCCGCACCAGGCCTCCTTGGAGGAGGCGTACATGCGGCTGACGCAGAACGCCGTGGACTACCGGTCGACGGCCGACCAGCTCGCCGGTTTCGCGCCGCCGCCGCAGCCGGGCTACGGAGGGCAGCTCTACCGGCCGCCGGTCGTGCCCGAGGTGCCGACGCAGGGCTGGTACCCGCCACCGCCGCCCGGGGAGAACCCGTACGCCTCGGACACACCCGCCGCGCCCGCCGAGGCGCCGGCTCAGGCGCCCACGCAGGCGCCCGCGGGCACTCCGGCGGACGCCCCTGCGGACGCCCCGGCCGACGCGCCCGCCGCGAAGGCCGCACCGGCGCCCGCCGCGCCGCCCGTGAGCGTCGGGCCCGCGCCCGCGAGCGCCGCCGACCTCGTCAAGCACGTGAGCGGCGGAGGCGCGGACAAGCCCGGCACGCTGGACGAGCCCGCAGTGAAGACCGAGACCACCGAGGACGGCCGATGACAGCCCCCTACGAGCAGCAGGCCCCGATCTGGCAGGGCGGGCAGCCCCTCGGGTCGTACGTCTCGCCGATCCCGGTCCGCCGGGCCACCCTCGGTGACGCGGTGGCATCGGAGTGGACCAAGATCCGTTCCATCCGCTCGACCATGTGGACACTCGGCGTCATGATCGTCCTGATGGTGGGCGTCGGCATCCTGGTCGCCTGGGGTGTCTCCATCTCCGAGGCCAGTCTCGACGGGGAGTCCGCGCTGCCGCTCGGCTTCTTCGGCGTACTGCTGGGCTCGATCTGTGTGATCACCCTCGGCGTGCTGACGATCGCGTCCGAGTACGGCACGGGCATGATCCGCACCACCCTGACCGCCTGTCCCAGCCGGGGCCGGGTGCTCGCGGCGAAGGCGATCGTCTTCTTCCTGCTCGTCCTGACGATCACGACGGTGACGGCGGCCCTGGTGGGCGCCATCCACGTGGCGATGCTCGACGGCCGCGCGCCCACCGGCCAGGAGTGGCTGCGGGCCACCCTCGGGGTGGGCCTCTTCATGGCGCTGCTCGGCCTGCTGTCGCTGGCCGTCGGCGCGCTCATCCGGCACTCGGCGGGCGCGATCACCCTCATGATCGGGGTGGTGCTGCTGCCGCTCGTGCTGGCGATGTTCATGTTCTCGGAATCGCTGGCCGATGTGCAGCAGGCCCTCTTCGAGTACTCGATCCCCAGCCAGATCTCGGTGCTCTACGCCGTGTCGATGACGGGCTCGGGACCGACCGGCTGGGACCCGGTGTTCTTCGCGGCGGCCACCACCGCCGTGGTGATGGGCTGCGCCTTCTTCGCGCTCGACCGCCGCGACGTGTAGGGCCGTTGGCGGCGCCGTCACCGGGTGCGGCGGCCGGTGGCCGGCTCAGAACTTCGGCGCGTTACGGGACCGCTGCACCCGCGAGGTGCGGCGGTCCTTCGCGCTCCAGCACGCCTTGTGCCAGTGCCGCCGGTCGTCCACGCCGCCGTACTCCGGCCACGCCACCACATGCGGCACACTGGAGGGGATCTCCTGGTCGCAGCCGGGACACCGGTAACGCTTGCCCGCGGCGCTCGCGCCGGCGACCTGCCGCACCGACCACTCCTCGCCCTGCCAGGACTCGGTCCGCTGAAAACCGCCGTACCGGTCCGACGCCTCACCGGCGTGGTCGGTCGGGGGCTCGCCGCCTCGGGGGCGGTTGCGGCGCGGGGACACATGACACCTCACGGGGCAGACAGCACGGTTCCCCTCCAGCGTACGGGCCACCGCGTCGGTGCCATGGCGGCACGGCGTGAGACGGTGGGCACCCGAGCGGGGCAGTTAGCGGACAATCGCAACAACTTCTGCGGCGCCCGTGCCCATGGCACGTGTCAGACGTTAATGCCAGGAGGGGGGAGCCGCGTCAGCCGCAAGGAGGCAGAAGGCGATGCGAGTTGGAGCTTTTGTACTGGCGGCCCAGTTCCCGGGCCAGGGCCAGGGAGAAGCACTGCACCGAGCGGTGCGCACGGCCGAGGTCGGCGAGGCGTCCGGACTGGACTCCGTGTGGCTGGCCGAGCACCACTTCGTGCCGTACGGCACCTGCCCCTCGGCGGTGACACTGGCGGGCCTGCTCCTCGGACGTACCCGGCGCATACGGGTGGGCACGGCGGTCAGCGTGTTGCCGAACACCCATCCGGTGGCCCTGGGCGAGCAGGCCGCGCTGCTGCACCTGCTCTCCGGCGGGCGGTTCTCGCTCGGTGTGGGGCGGGGCGGGCCCTGGGTCGACCTGGAGGTCTTCGGGTCCGGACTCCAGGCGTACGAACGGGACTTCCCCGAGTCGCTCGATCTGCTGCTGCGGTGGCTGCGCGAGTCACGGGTGTCGGCGGACGGCGAGCGCTACCGGTTCCGTGAGGTCGCCGTCGTACCGAGGACGGACGAACTGATGGGCGGCGCCGGCGGACCCGAGGTGGTCGTGGCGTGCACCTCCGCGAAGAGCGTGCGGCTGGCGGCCGAGCGCCTGCTCCCGATGCTGCTGGGAATGCACTGCGGGGACGAGGAGAAGGCCGAGATGGTGGCCCTGTGGCGGACGCACGCCATCGCCGCCGGCCACCCTCCCGAGGAGGCGGCCCGCGCCGCGCACGTGTCCGCGGGAGTGGCGCAGATCGCCGACACCCCCACGGAGGCGACCGAGACGCTGGTGAAGGCGATGCCCGGCTGGCTGCGGGAGGGGCTCGGCGCCCATGTGACGGTGGACGGCCGGCACAGGTCCATGCGCGATCCCGTCGCGTACACGGAACTGCTGTGCGGTCTGCATCCGGTGGGGCCTCCCCGGCTCGCGGCCGACCGTCTGGCCGCCACGGCGGAACGGACCGGAATCACACGCTTCGCGCTGCTCGTCGAGGGCTCCGGGGACCTGGTGGCCACGGAGGAGAACGTACGGCGGATGGGGGCCGAGGTGCTGCCCCAACTGCGCTGAGGCGGCCGGGCCCGAGCCGTGCCCGACCCGTGGCGGCCGTCCGGCGGATCCCTGTGTCGGCCCAGGAATCCGCCGCCAGACCGTGGGGGCCCGCCGTAGGGACCCTGAGTTGTCAGCAGTCCCGCAGCGTCGGGGACTGGTTGAGCAACTGACCCCTGATGGAAGTGAAGCGGGCGAGCCTCTCGTCGACCGAGGGGTCCAGGGGGAACACCGCGACCCGGTGACAGTTCTGGAATGCCAGCCGTACCCCGAAGTGGCGCTGAAGCGCACCGCGGATGGCGTCACTGGCGAGCGCGCGCAGCAGCTGACCACGTGCCTGCTCGTCCGGCGGCGGCGTCTGGTTGTCGGCGAACTCTCCGCCGTCCACCTTCAGCTGAGCCACCAAGGAGCTGATCATCTCCCACGCGAAGGGCAGGGAGGTCCGGACGCAGTCGACGAATTCGGCTTCGTCGACCTCGCCTCGCTCGGCCTGCTCCAACAGTGCCGGTGAGACGTCGAGCGACATGGGTTCTCCTCTCGCGACCCCACCAAAGCGGGGCCTTACGGGCAGGGAAGGGGGAGACGACGACGCAGCGTGCACGACCGGCGACCTCCTGCATCCACGTTATGCGTGCTGTCCGGACCGCACCAGGCGAATGGGAACACAACCGGCCACAAACGAAAGGGGCTTGGGGGGCGAATCGCGATGAACGGCGACAGTCGAGTAGCGTTGCGGACCATGCGTCTCGTCATCGCCCGCTGCTCCGTCGACTACGCGGGCCGGCTCACCGCCCACCTGCCCATCGCTCCCCGTCTGATCCTGGTCAAAGCTGACGGGAGCGTGTCGATCCACGCGGACGACAGGGCGTACAAACCGCTCAACTGGATGTCCCCGCCCTGCGCTCTCAAAGAGGGCACCGGCGACGATGTCGGAGTATGGACGGTCGTGAACAAAGCGGGCGAGAAACTGATCATCACGATGGAGGAAATCCTCCATGACTCGTCACATGAGCTCGGAGTCGATCCAGGCCTGATCAAGGATGGCGTGGAAGCACACCTCCAGGAGCTTCTCGCCGACCGCATCGAGACACTCGGCGAGGGTTACAGCCTGATCCGCCGGGAATACCCCACCGCCATCGGCCCGGTGGACATCCTGTGCCGCGACGCGGACGGCGCGACGGTCGCCATCGAGATCAAACGACGCGGCGACATCGACGGCGTGGAACAACTGACCCGCTATCTCGACCTGTTGAACCGCGACCCCCATCTCTCCCCGGTCCGGGGCCTGTTCGCGGCCCAGGAGATCAAGCCCCAGGCCCGCGTCCTGGCGACGGACCGGGGCATCGGGTGCGTGGTGCTGGACTACGACGCGCTGCGGGGCATCGAGGACGACAAACTGCGCCTGTTCTGAGGGCCGTCGGCGCCCCGCCCCGGGCGTACGCGTACGGCCGGGAGGGTCCTGGTATGGAGAGCCGGAGGCGGGATCGCGCCGAGGACGTCCGGGGTGTGCTGGCGGCCCGAATGCCCGGGTACCGCGTCGGCGACGTCGTCTTCCTCGGTGAGGGTGAGGACAACACCGTCCACGAGGTCAACGGCGAGCTGATCGTACGGTTCGGCAAGGACCCCGATCCCGTGAGCCGGGCCCTGAGGGTGGGCCGGGAGGCCCGGCTGCTCACCACCGTCGCGGCTCTCTCGCCGGTGCCCGTCCCCGAGCCGGTGTTCACCGTCGCGGAACAGGGGTGCCTCGGCTACTTCGGACTCCCCGGTGTGCCGCTGATCGACGTGCCCGAGCCGCGCCGATCGGCGCACGGCGCGTCGATCGCCGCCACGCTCGGCGAGTTGCTCCGCGCGCTGCACGGCGTTCCGGCCGACTCGATGACCGGCCTCGTGGGGACCGACGTCCAGCCCGACGCGCTGTGGCTGGACGAGGCGAGGGAGACGTACGCCGCCGTCGTCCCGGCGGTGCCGCGGGCGTATCGCGAGCCC
>NZ_JBHXRM010000026.1:0-119427 GCF_042716895.1 Streptomyces sp. NPDC058653
CGACAGCCCCAACGGCCGGCCCTGGCCGGCCGTTGGGGCGCGCGCAGATCACGGGCACAGCTCAGCCGACCGGCGGCGTGCCCCCTTGCGTCAGGTGCCGGATGAACCACGCCGCGGCCAGGTCGGCGACTTGGCCGAGCGCTCCGGGCTCCTCGAAGAGGTGCGTCGCCCCCGGGACAATTTCGATGCGGTTCTCGCAGCGCAGCTCTCTCTGGGCGGCGCGGTTGAGGTCGATCACCTGCGTGTCGTGCCCGCCGACGATCAGCAGGGTCGGCGCTCGTACGTCGCCGAGGCCGTGTGGGGCGAGATCGGGCCGCCCGCCTCGTGACACCACGGCGCCGACCGAGGTCTCCTCGTCCGTGGACGCCTGGAGCGCGGCTGCCGCACCTGTGCTCGCCCCGAAGTAGCCGATCGGCAGGGACTCACGCTCCTGGAGCCAGCGGGTGGCGCCCGCCAGCCTCCGGGCCAGGGTGTCGATGGCGAAGACGTTCGCGCGGTCGGTCTCCTCGGCCGGAGTGAGCAAGTCGAAAAGCAGCGTGCCCAGGCCGACATCGCGCAGGGCCGCCGCCACCGACCGGTTGCGCGGGCTGTGCCGACTGCTGCCGGAGCCGTGGGCGAACATCACCACCGCTGTCGCTCCCGCCGGCAGGGAGAGGTCTCCGGCGAGCCGGACGCCGTCCGCGTCCACCTCGACCTCGGAGGTGACCGGTGCGGACCGGGCCGCCGCCGCTTCGGTCAGGTGTGTGACCACTTCCTCGTCCGTGGTCTGCGAGAAGTCCTGGTACCACTCGCCGACCGCGCTGAACAGGTCGGGGCTGGACAGGCACACCACGTCGTCCGCCGCCCCGCGCACCCTTTCGGCCACGTCCCGCGGAGCCACCGGCACGGCCAGCACCACGCGGGTCGCGCCCTGCGCCCGTGCGACCTGGCACGCGGTGGCCGCCGTCGCCCCGGTCGCGACTCCGTCGTCCACCACGATCACCGTCCGGCCGTCGACGGGCACCCGAGGCCGCCCTTCGCGGTAGCGCCGCGCCCGTCGCAGCAGCTCCTGTTCCTCCGTCTGCTCGACCGCCGTCAGATCTGCCTGCCGGACCCCGCTGCGGCGCACGATGTCGTCACTCACGACTCGTACGCCGCCCTCCCCGATCGCCCCGAACCCCAGCTCGGGGTGGCGAGGGACCCCCAGTTTGCGTACCACGATCACATCGAGCGGGGCGCCGAGTGCCCGCGCCACCTCGTGGGCCACCGGCACGCCGCCCCGGGGCAGGCCGAGGACGACGGGCTTCTCCACCCGCAGGCGCTTCACGCCCTCGGCGAGACGTCGTCCGGCGTCCACACGGTCGGTGAACAGCACAGCGTTCACCCCTCTCTGGGGGGAGACAACATCGACGTCCCTACCTTCGGAGTAGCTCTGATCGAGGCGTTTCGCAACCTGGGTGGATGCGCCGCTGCCTCCGACCGAGCCGGGGCGGCCCTCGGCGCGACAACGGAGTTGGAAACGTCGGTCGCTTCTCGGACATCTCAAAGACGCGACGCACACGACAACACACGACACACAACACACACGGCAGAACGGAGGACCGGCTTGATCACATTGTTCGTCTGCGGCGATGTCATGCTCGGCCGCGGTGTGGACCAGATCCTGCCGCACCCCGGCGACCCGGAACTCCGCGAGGAATACGTACGGGACGCCCGGCAGTACGTGCGTCTGGCGGAGGAGGCGAACGACCCCATTCCCCGGCCGGTCGACTTCTCCTGGCCCTGGGGGGACTCGCTCGACGTCCTTGAGGCAGCCGCGCCCGACGCCCGCGTGATCAATCTGGAGACCAGCGTCACGCGCGGCGACTCGTTCGCCCCCGGCAAGGACATCCACTACCGGATGCACCCCGCCAACCTCCCCTGTTTGCGGGCCGCCCGCCCGGACGTCTGCGTACTGGCCAACAACCACGTCCTGGACTTCGGCCGCCGTGGTCTCCTGGAGACACTCGACTCCTTGGCCGGCGCGGGCCTGCGTACGGCCGGTGCCGGCCCGGACGCCGCCGGGGCGAGCCGCCCGGCCATCGTCCCCCTCGACGGTGGGCGGCGGCTCCTGGTCTTCTCCTTCGGCATGCCTTCCAGCGGAGTGCCGCGGTCCTGGGCCGCGACCGGGTCGCGCCCCGGTGTCGGCTTCGTGGCCGGTCCCTCGGACCCCGCCGCGACCGAAGTGGCCGACCGCGTACGGCGGATGAAGCGTCCCGGCGACATCGCGGTGATCTCGGTCCACTGGGGCTCCAACTGGGGCTATCGCACACCCCGGGACCAAGTCGCCTCCGCCCACGCCCTGATCGACGCCGGAGCGGACGTCGTACACGGCCACTCCTCGCACCACCCCCGCCCCCTGGAGGTCTACCGCGGCAAACTCGTCCTCCACGGCTGTGGCGACCTCATCAACGACTACGAGGGAATCACCGGCTACGAGCAGTACCGCGGCGACCTGCGGCTCCTCTACCTCCTCTCGATCGAGCCCGGCACGGGCAACCTCACTCAGCTGCGGATCGCCCCGCTGCGGGCCCGGCGCATGCGCCTGCGCCACGCCTCGCCCGACGACCTCCGGTGGCTGCGATCCCTCCTCGACCGGCTCTCCGAGGGCTTCCGCCCGTGTGCCGGGCCGGACCCGGAAGGCACCTTCACGCTCCGTGCGGCCTGACGGACCGGCGACCGCCGGAAAGCCCCGCCGGCTCGGCCCGCGGGGCTTTCCCGGAGAACGGGCGTCAGATCATGAGCAGCAGTCGGGTGTGGGGGACCAGCTTGCGGTTCACGCTGGTGCTCTGGACGAAGATGGTGAAGTCGTCGTTGTGGTCGGGCTTGACGCGGACCTCGGTGTCGGGCAGGCCCAGCAGAGTCCGGGCTTCCGGTCCCGTGTAGACACGGTCGGTCTTCTTCTCCAGCACCGCGATCTGCTTCTGTGCCTGGACCTTCTCCACCTTGCTGAGCTGGTAGAACGCGCAGCCGGTGCGGTAGGTGTGTCCGCATTCGCTGACCCACTCGCGGATTCCCGCTTCGCGGGCGACCGGAATCAGCTGGTAATCGGACGGTTCGACCGGGGTGAGGCCGGCCGCCTCTATCGTGTCCTTGTTGACGGCGTCGGCACCCGTGGAGAACACGGCCCGGGACCCGCGGATGCCCTTCGCGCGGCCCACCATGAAGTTCTCGGTCGCCTGCTGAATGACCTGCCCGGCCTCCTCCAGACCCTGCGTGCTCGTGGCGTCCCAGATGGCGATGTTGTCCTTGGGGAAGCCGCACTGCATGGCCTCGCGCTTGCCCATCTGGTCCGGTACGAGGACGGCCAGCGTCCAGTTGTCCGACTGCGTCCGCGTCAGGTTGGCCACCGCCTTGACCAGTTGGCGCGGATCCGTGGCCGGAGCGTCGGGGCCGCGGTGGCTCGCGTTCTCCTGACCGTCGGTCAGCACGAACGTCAAGAAGCTGTGGTCCCCGTAGAGTTGAGCGGTCTGCGCCAGCTCGTTCTGCGACTTCAGCGTGGCCGCGAGCAGAGCCGTCATACCGCCCACCCGGTAGAGCTGCTTGAGGGACGGCATCCGCAGCACGTCCTTGTCGTAGACGACGCACTCCACCTTGTTCGCGAAGACGTACACCGTGACGCGGGTCTCCTGGTCCAGCTCCTTCGACCGGCGGGCCAGATAGGCGATCTGCTGGTCGGCGACCTCGATGACCTTGTCGCTCAGGTGTGACATGGACGAACTGGCGTCCAGCACCAGGGCGACGTGGTTGATGTAGTTCTGCGTTGCGGACATGGAAAGCTCCCCCTTTTTCCCGGCTCGATGTACTGATCGTCTCACCTGCCACTGACAATCGATCTTGGTCAGGGACGACCGACCGTCGCCCCCTCCCTGCCGTGACGTGTGCTCACCGGGCGTCGCGCAGTTCGATCACCGTGATGTCCGGAGGGGCTCCGACTCGGATCGGCGGGAGGGAGGCCCCGACCCCGCGCGAGACGTAGAGCTGGGTGGTGTCGAAGGTGGCCGGCCCGGCGGTGACCGGCTGTGTCAGGGGGACGAGCAGGTTTCCGGGGAAGAAACCCCCGCCGTGGGTGTGTCCGGAGAGCTGGAGATCCACGCCGTGTCGGGCCGCTTCGTGTACCTGGACGGGCTGGTGGGCGAGGAGAACGACGGGATGGGAGGGGTCGCGGTCGGCGAGGGCCTGGTCGTAGTCGGGGGTGTCGTGGTGGCGTCCGCCTTCGACGTCGGTCACGCCCGCCAGGTCGATGGCTCCGCCCCGGTGCGTGATCAGGGTGCGGGTGTTGCGCAGGGTGGTGATGCCGAAGTCGGTGAGGGTGTCGATCCAGGCGTTGACGTCGTAGCGGTAGTCGTGGTTGCCGGTGACGAAGTACGTGCCGTGGGTGGAGGCGAGTCGCGCCAGCGGTTCCGCGTGTCCTGCGAGGTCCTCGGCGCTGCCGTCGGAGAGGTCGCCCACGATCGCGACGATGTCCGGCGCGGTGCTGTTGATCAGACGTACGTTGCGGGCGGTGTGGTCGCGGCCGAAGAACGGGCCGAGGTGCAGGTCGCTGACCATGGTGATGCGCATGCCGTCGAGAGACGGGTGGAGTCGGCGCAGCCGTATGCGCACTCTCTTGATGTCGGGTGGTCCAAGGCCCCGGTGGAAGCCGTAGCCGGCGATGGCGGGAGCGGTCGCCGTGGCCAGCAGGGCGACCGAGCGGGCGAGTACGAGGCGGCGGCCGGCCATCGTCGACGGGTCGGAGCGTGGGGCGGGACCGGCAGGGTCCGAGGTGTGACCGGGGGCGCGCCGTCGCAGCGAGCGTGCTGTGAGATAGGTCGGAATCTCGAGGACGGCGAGGACGAGCAGGAGGTAGGCGGCGCACGCGACCCACGCGAACACGGGCCGGACGAGCCACGCGACGCGTGTGGGGTCGGCGTACTGGGCCGCGAGTACACCGGCGGGGACCAGGGCGGTCAGCGCCACCGCCGCGATCTGTCCGCTACGGCGCAGCCTGGGGGAGGCGGTGACGTTCTTGACGAGCCGCAGGTAGAGGTACCGGTGGGCGACGGCCGCGACGGCGATGCTGGTAGCGGCGACCCCGACCTCTTGCGCGAGGGTGCTCATGCCGCTGCCGCTGTGGAGTGGGCCACGGTGTGGGCGCGGCGAGGGTGGTTGGGCATGGGGGCGGTGGCTCCTGGTGAGGTGTTGGGTGGTGAAGGGAGTGCGGGCATGCGGTTGGCGTCCGGCCCTGTGCGGGATCGGTTGGGGCGGGCCAGGCCGACGTCGTACGCGAAGATGCGAGGTGTCGGCGGAGCGTTCGGGTGGCGTGCTGAAGTTGGCCACCGACCCGGAACGCCTCAAGCCACAGGACGAGTTGAGCCGCCGCGACGACGCGGTCGGCGTACGCGGCGGGTCCGGGTCGGTCCGGAGAGAGAGGGCCGCCCGTCGGCTCCGGGGCGTGAGGCCGACGGACGGGGCTTCCGGACGTTCAGCCGACGGGCGCAGTCGGGTGGTCTGTGTGGGCGGGCACGCCCGGGGCCTGGCCGGTGAGTCCCGCGGCCCGGTCTCGGTCGTCGAGGAGGTGGCGCAGCTTCGCGCCCTCCACATCCACGTTGGGGAGGACCCGGTCCAGCCAGGCGGGAAGCGACCAGGCCCGGTCGCCGAGCAGGGTCATGACCGCAGGGACGATGGTCATACGGACCACGAACGCGTCGAAGAGGACCGCGACGGCGAGCCCCATGCCGATCGACTTCACCAGGGCGACGTCATCGAGGAGGAATCCGGCGAACACCGAGATCATGATGACGGCCGCGGCGGTGACCACCCGAGCCCCGTTCCGGAATCCGGTGACGATCGCTTCGGTGGGCGAGGCGCCGTGGACGTACGCCTCGCGCATGCCGGAGACGAGGAAGACCTCGTAGTCCATGGCCAGGCCGAAGACGACGCCGATCAGCAGAATCGGCAGCAGACTGACGATCGGCGCGGTCTGCTCGACGCCGAACGCCTCCTTGAGCCAGCCCCACTGGAAGACGGCGACCAGCACACCGAGGGTGGCGACCACGCTGAGAAGGAAGCCGAGGGCGGCCTTGAGCGGTACCAGCAGCGAGCGGAACACCAGCAGCAGCAGAATCAGCGCGAGCCCGACGACGATGGCCAGGTAGGGCACCATCGCCTCGCCCAGCTTGGCCGAGACGTCGATGTTGAGGGCGGTCGGGCCGGTCACCATCACCTGCGCGCCGCTCTCCTCCTCCGCGGCCGTGCCGCGTTCACGGATGTCGGAGACCAGATCCACGGTGGCCTCACTTGTGGGGGAACTGCCCGGAACGGCGGTGATCAGAGCGACGTCACCGGCCTGGTTGAAGAGGGGCGGTCGCACGGTGGCGACATCGTCGAGCCCCTCCAGCAGCGCGGTGGTGTCCTTCGCCGCCGCGTCGGGATCGTCGCTGCCGCGCGCGTCGACGACGACGGTCAGCGGGCCGTTGAAGCCCGGCC
Organism: Streptomyces sp. NPDC058653; assembly: GCF_042716895.1. Lineage (NCBI taxonomy): Bacteria > Bacillati > Actinomycetota > Actinomycetes > Kitasatosporales > Streptomycetaceae > Streptomyces > Streptomyces sp. NPDC058653. The sequence goes on from NZ_JBHXRM010000026.1 coordinate 6,487, forward strand.
CGAAGCCCTTGCTGAGGGTGTCGTAGGCCATGCGCTGGGTGCTGCCGGGAGCGGCCATGCTGTCGTCCGGCAGGGTCAGCCGCAGCGACATGGCCGGGAGGGCCAGCACGCCGAGGCCGACGACGGAGGCCAGGAGCATCTTCCAGGGGTGGCGGGTGACGAAGCGGCCCCAGCGGACTCCCGTCGTGGTGCGGCGACCGCGCTCGGCGGCGCGCATCCTGGGTGTGGTCAGGCGCCCGTTGGCCACGCGCGTACCGGTGAAGCCCAGCAGCGCGGGCAGCAGGGTGAGGGCGACGAGGACCGCGACGGTGATGGCGAAGGCCGCGGCCAGCCCCATGGTGGTCAGCATCGCGATACCGATGACGGACAGACCCACCAGCGCGATGATCACCGTCAGGCTGGCGAACACCACTGCGGATCCGGCTGTCCCCAGGGCCCGGCCGACGGCCTCTTCCGGCCGGTGGCCACGCAGCAGCTCGCCGCGGTAGCGGGAGACGATGAACAGGGCGTAGTCGATGGCCACCGCCAGGCCCAGCATGAGGGAGAGCGTCTGCGCGTTGGAAGCCATGTCGACGAACGACGAGGCGACGGTGATCCCGCACAGCGCGATTCCGACACCGACGATCGCGGACAGCAGTGGCAGCCCGGCCGCGACCAGCGACCCGAAGGTGATCACCAGTACGAACGCGGCGACGAGCAGGCCGAGCAGCTCCGCGGCGTTGCTCCCACCCTCGTCCAGAACCGCGTTGCCGCCGAGGCTGACGGCCAGACCCGCTCCCGCCCCCTTCCGCACCACCTCGCGCAGAGCGTCAGAGGCGGCGGTGGTTATCTTCGCCTGCGGCACCGCATAGGTGACCTGGGCGTAGGCGATGGCGCCCGACGCGGAGACCAGCCCGCCGGAGAACGGATCGGCGACGTCGGCCACCTGAGGCGCCGCGCGCAGGTCATCCACCAGCGCCTCCACCTCCGCCTTGTGGGCGGCAGAGGTCAGCTTCTTCCCGTCCGGCGCCTCGATGACCACGCGGGCGGTGGCACCCGCGGCGGATGCCTGCGGAAACTCCGCCTCCAGCAGGTCGATGGCCTGCTGTGACTGGGTGCCGTGAAGGGTGAAGTCGTCGGTCGTACTGCCGGAGACGCTGCTGATGCCGATGCCCGCTGCAATCAGCACCGCGACCCACGCCAGCAACACGCGTCGGCGCTGCCGGAAGGCGAGCCGGCCGAGCCGGTAGAGGAAAGTGGCCACGAAGAGTAACTCCCACCAGGAGAAAGAGGATGTGTGAAAGCGGGCCCGAAAGGTGCCCGATGAAAACGAAGGAGGCCGGTGTGTCCGGCGTGAGCTGCTCAAGGCTGGATCCGCGCCGGGGCCGGCACCCCGGTACCGGCCGGCCTCCTCCTTGAGACGGAGCCCTCAGGTCTCAGCCGAACGCGCGGTCGGCCAGCAGTGCCGTGGTCTGGTCCCACAGCTCCTTCTGTACGCGGGGATCGCGCCCGGGTTCGGGGCACTCCAGCGCCTTGGCGTCGCGCACGGAGAAGTAGCCACCGCTGGTGTGCGCGAACGCGGGGTCGGTGGCGAGCCGGACGATGATGCCCGCGCCCCTGCGCGGGTCGCCGACGCGCAGTGTGTTGAGCGCCCGCAGCAGCACTCTGGATCCGGGCAGCTCACGCCCCAGGCCGGTGGCGTTGAAGCCGGGATCGCAGCAGTTGACCGTGGTCTCCGCGGGATCCAGGTGGCGGGCCAGCTCCTGCGTCCACATGATCGTCATCAGCTTGGTCCGCCCGTAGAGTTCCATCGACGCCCGGCGGGTGTACGGGGCGACATGGCGCAGGTCCTCCGCGGGTGCGATCGACTTGGCCTGCCGGGCCGCCTCGGAGGCGACGTTGACGATCCGTGACGGCGCCGAGTCCCGGAGCCGTTCGGTGAGCGCGTGGGTCAGCACGAAGGGCCCCAGATAGTTGACCGCGGTCATGTCCGCGAGGCCCTCGCCGGTGGTGCGCTGCGAGAAGGCGTGCAGCCCTGCGTTGTTGACCAGCACGTCCACACGCGGGTAGAACGCGGCGATCTCCTGTCCGACCCGTCGAGCGTGGGAGATCAGGCTCAGATCCGCGTGGAAGACGTCCACCGGTACGTCACCGGCCACCGCCTCGATCTCCTTCCTCATGGCGTCGGCCTTGGTACCGGAGCGGGCCACCATGCCGACGCGGTAGCCGCGGCCGGCCAGATCGATGGCAGCGATACGGCCCAGGCCGGAGGTGGCTCCAGTGATCACGGCAACGGGACGGGTCATCACTTCGCTCCAGTCGTGAGGTACCTCATGATTGCTGTGTGGGACGATACCCGACACGATGAGCGAGTACGAACTGAGCGCCGCCGGGACCGGCCCGGAGCAGGTGGGACTGAACTTCCTGACCGTCGCCTACGGCCTGCGCGGAGCGGTGGACCGGCACATGCAGGCGACCGTCGGACTTTCCCTGTCCCGCACCAAGGTCCTCCAGGTCCTGGCCGCGCACGGCACCCTGCACCAGGCCCAGCTCGCCAACGCTCTCGGTCAGGCCCCCCGGTCCGTCACCCAGATCGTGGAAGGACTCGAAAGCCTCGGCCTGGTCTCCCGCACGGACGACACCGAAGACCGCCGCCGCAAGACCGTGTCCCTGACGGCCGTGGGCAGCACCACGCTGGCGGCGGCGGAAGAGGCGGGCGCCGAGGTCCTGCGGAGACTCTTCGGCTCGCTGGACCCGGAGCAGCTGAGCAGCCTGCGGTCATCACTGACCAGCCTCGATACGGCTCTCAGGGACTGAAGAGACCCGGCAACCTCTCCGAGGACGGCACGTGCGTCGGCCCCCTCGGGGCGTAAGACGCTCTGCTCGGCCGGGCGCCTCCCCGGATGCGATGGCCGCCCCGGTCCATGGCGCCCTTTCCCCGACGGCAAGGCCCCGGACGTCGCGAAGGCGTCCGGGGCCATTGACTGCGGGGAGACGCAGGCCGTGTGAGTGCTACGAACTCGGGAGAGGCTTGCGGATTGCGTTCCCCAGCCGGGGCGAGTGGTATCCGGTCGAGGAGCCGGACATCCAGCCTTCCAGGTCCGGTGCCTCCGGCCGGGCGCCTCCGAGTAGGAACAGTCCCGGCAGGGCGAGCGCGCTCGCCCCCGTGAAGGCCAGCATGATCGAGACTGCGAGGCGGAACCCGTCCGTGAAACTGTCCTGGATGGCGGCGAGGTGCACGAGGGCCGGTCCGATCAGGAAGGCGGCTTCGGAACGGAGCAGCTCCACGAGGGCGAACGTCGCACCGATCTGCATCGCGGAGATCGAGAAGCCGGCGAGGAACAGGCCGGGGACCACACCGGCGCCGGCGCCGTATCCCAGGAGGGCGGCGGTGATGGGGACGACAACAGATGCGTTCGACGGGGTCAGGGCCAGCAGAACGGCCGCCGCGCAGACGATGCTGAGGATGCCGGAGAGTGCCATGTAGGGCGTCCAGCGGGTGGCCATCACCTTGTGGAAGATGAGTGCGGAGGCGACGACACCGGCGATCTGGGGAATGAGGAGGACCCCTACGTGGACGGGGGTGTAGCGGGCCTCCTGGAGCAGGTAGATCTGCGTCAGCTCAAGCAGGGTGACGAAGGAAGCCCCGACGACCATCGCGTTGAGCGTTCCCGTGACGGGCAGCGTGTTGGTGATCGGTCGCACGGGCATCAGCGGTCTGGCCTGGGCGTACTGGGTCGCCAGGAGCAGTGCGCCGGCTGCGACGCCGGCAGCCACGGGCGCGATGAACTCCCAGTCACTGAAGCCGCCCCGCGACAGCCAGGAGACGCCGAAGAACGGGAGCGCGGTGGCCGCCAGCGCGAGAGGGGTGGCTGACAGGCTGAGAGGAGAGCCCTTTGCGGGTGGTTCGTTGGGCTCGAAGGTCATGGCGCCGATGGTCAGGCCGATCGCGGCCAGCACGGCAACGGACGTGTAGAGCAGCCGCCAGCCGCCGTAGCTGCCGACCAGTCCTCCGATGAGGGGGCCCGCGGTCACCATGCCGAACAGTCCGATGCTGATGACCGGGGCGGTGGTGGCGAGCTTCTCGACACCGTGGCCGAGGACGAGCGGCGGCAGTGCAAGGACGAGCAGCATCCCCGTGAACAGGCCCTGGAGGATCACTCCGGCCATGAACAGGCCGATCTCTTGCGCGCTCAGAGCCAGTACCGACCCGATCACGAAGCCGGCCTCGCAGAAGATGTACAGCCTTCGGGCCTGGAGCCGTTTGAAGAGTTCCGCGGCCAGCACGGCACCGAACGCGTAGCCCGCGTTCGAGAGCCCGCTGGTGAGCTGTAGCTGGAAAGGGCTCGCGCTCAGTCTCTCCATCAGGATCGGCTCGAAGAGCGAGAGCGCGGTGGTAAGGACGAGGAAGGGGCTCAGAGCGAGTAGGGACAGCGCGACGGCCGCGGGATAACTTCCGGCCAGGGGGAGGCGGGGCGCGTTGCGGGGGACTCGGAAGAGGGAAGAGATGTTCGCCTCCAGGGCGGTCGGGAGCCGCGTATGCGCGCTCGGCACCGAGTTCGATGACGTCCTCGTAGGCGACGCCAGAACGCTCGGGCCGTCGCCTCAGCGTACGAGCTGTTTTGGTATGAAATGAGGCGACACGCCCGAGTCGCCCGGAAGTGCTCGCGGCAGCGGGCGGTGGGTGTGGCTGGTGGACGGCCGGTGGCGGTGGATGGCCTGCCGCGCGTTGGTCGTCGAACGAGGACAGGCGTTACGCGAACATGGGCAGGGGGGATGTGGATGAATTCAAGGCGCGAAGGAGAAGGCCCCATGGGAGCAGTCGAAACCCTGGTGAGCGGGAATGAGGAATTCGCGCGGTCCACGTTCGACGGAACTCTGCGCATGAAACCGAAACTCGCCACCGTCGTCATTGGCTGCGTCGACGCGCGTGTCGATCCCGCGGTGGTGCTCGGGGCGGCTCAGGGAGAGATCATGGCGATCCGCAATGTCGGCGGGCGGGTCACTCCCCGGACCCTGGAGGAATTGATCATGCTCCGTGCCATCGCGGGGACCGTCAACGACGACTTCGATTCCTCCTGGGAACTGATCGTCATGCAACACACCCAGTGTGGTCTCACCAGAATCCACGACCGCACGGAACTGCTCGCCCCGTACTTCGACGTCGCCGAGAGCGACCTCGGGGCGGTGCCCGTCACCGACCCGTACGCGGCGGTCGCACGGGACGTCTCCCTGCTCCGCGCCGACGGGCGTCTGGGAAGTGCGCGTGTCTCGGGGCTCGTCTACGACGTGGCGACGGGAAGAGTAGAGTCGGTCGGCTCCGGCTGATTCGGCTGACATGGATCGAGGTGCCCACCACCTTGTACGGGCTTCGATCTGCCCCTCCCGATTGCCGGGCTGTGGTAGCCCGGCCGGATAAATCCAGTCAGACACGGAGACTGTGCAGCTCTATTCGCGAGGCGCGCAAGTAGTTTGCGACCATGAGCCACTTCACCATCACCAAGCCCTCTCCTTCGTTCTGGCGGGCGTCTTTCAGTAATCCGCCGGTAAACGTCTTCAGTGTGCAAACCATCCTCGACCTGAGGGAGCTTGTCGACGCGGCCGAGCGCGACTCCGACCTCACGGTCTTGTTGTTCGAGAGCGCGAATCCCGAATATTTCTGCGCGCATTGGGATCTCGCGGACGACCTCTCCGGGCTGGCCGGCGATCCGCCCACTCCGACGGGCCAACAGGCTTTCGTCGACGTCCTCATTCGGCTCAGCAAGCTGCCTGTCATCACGGTCAGTTCCATCCGAGGGCGAGCGCGAGGCGCCGGCAGCGAATTCGTCCTTGCGACGGACATCCGCTTCGCGAGCCGCGAACGTGCCACGATCGGACAGTTCGAGATGACCACGGGCGTCGCCCCTGGTGGCGGAGGGGTCTCGCGGCTGCCCCGTCTGGTCGGTCGTGCACGAGCCCTTGAGATCTTGGCTGGTGCGGACGACTTCGACGCCGACCTTGCCGCACTCTACGGCTACGTCAACCGGTCCATTCCTGACGCGGAGTTGGACCGGTTCGTCACCGCTTTCGCCCAACGCGTCGCCGGCACTGACCGCGGTGCGATCGCCGAACTCAAGTCCTGGGTCAACGCGACCACTCTCCCGGAGGACGAGGAGTTCGGGCCCCAGTCCGACGCTTTCTTCTCCCGGGTGGCAGGCCCAAGGGTCAGTGGATGGATCAGTCGGGCGTTCGAGCAGGGGCTCCAGCAGCCCGGAGACCTTGAGGAGAATCTCGGGGCACGCGGATTCGACGTCTAAGGGCTCTTTTGTAACGGACGTGGAGTCGTGGTCGGCACCACCACCGCTGTCACCCCGTTGAACGCGCGCGGCGGCACCTAAAGGCCGGCGAAGGAGTTCTTGTGGAGTTCGAGCCACTGGTCGAATGACTGCAATCGCGGGTTGAGGCTGCGTACCTCGTCCAGTTCCCGCGCGCCGACGAATTCGGCCTCGGCATCACGGTAGTACTGGAACATGTTGGCGAATTCGTCGCTGGTGGGCTGCCCCAGCGAACGGAACTGCTCAATCGTCATCGGCCGGTAGCGCACGGGCTCACCCAGCGCCCTGGTGAAGGCCTCCGCGTGCTGATGCCCTGTCAAGTGACCGCCGGCGATGCTGATCGTCCGGCCGATCAATTCCGCGCCTCGCCGGAAGATGCCGTAGGCCGTGCGTCCGATGTCCTCCGCCGCGATACCTGCCAGACGTGACTCTCCGATGGGGAGCGTAAGGACCAGGTCGCCGTCCTCACCACGCTGCGGACCGAGGCCCTGCGTGAAGGCTTCCCAAAAGAAGGTGGTGCGCAGGAACGTCGTGGGCACGTTCAGTTCCCGGAAGTAGGAGTTGGCCTCGTCCTTGCCGTCGAAGTGCGGGACCGTGAAAGTGCCCTGAAGCTCGGGCACGCCGGAGCCTGCGAGGGCGGGGCGGGTGTCTTCCAGGGTTGACCAGATGACGTGAGGCACTTCGGCGTCCTTCGCCGCCTGCGCCGCTGCTCGGGCCTGGCCTTTTTCCACGTCGGCCGACATGGACGCGAAGAAGTTGGTGACCAGGTAGGCGCCATGGGCGCCCGCGAAAGCCTGCCGTAGTCCGGCCGGGTCGCTCAGGTCCGCTTCCGCGACCGTGGCTCCCGCGTTGGCAAGCTGCTGTGCTCTGTCGGAATCCGCGTCTCGGGTGATCGCGCGTACGGCGAAGGGCGCCGCCGGGTCGTCGAGGATTGCCCGGACAAGACCGCCTCCCTGTCGGCCGGTGGCCCCGAGAACGGCGATGGTTTGTTTGTCGCTCATGTCTTACTTTCTCCGATCTTCGCCCGTTTTTATCTTTTTTGTAGTTTCGCATCATCGACGTCAAAACGGCTGACGACGGTCCCCGGCTTCCCGGCACGGCACACGCGGGGTCGGTCGGCTACCCCAACCGACTCTGCGCGCCGTCCGCGTCCGTCCGTATCGGTTTCCGGACGATCAGGCTCTCTCAGTCCGGGGGAGCCGAAACATGTTTGTTCCGGCGCGAATGGCGCACACGGTGTGGTGACAGTCTTTGTGTGACGAGATGGAGTAGCACCATGGGCATCATCGCGTGGATCTTTATCGGCCTGCTCGCCGGCGCCGTCGCCAAGCTCCTGATGCCGGGCAAGGACCCGGGGGGCCTCATCGTCACCATGCTCATCGGCATCGCCGGTGGTCTTCTCGGTGGCTGGCTCGGCAAGGTCATCTTCGGTGTCGACTCCATCGACGGCTTCTTCGACCTCTCCACCTGGATCGCCGCGATCGTCGGTTCCATGCTCCTGCTCCTGCTCTACCGCCTGGTCATCGGCAACCGACGCTCCCACCGGCACGCCTGATCCACGGGCGACACACCACACCGGCTCCCTCCCCTGTCAACAGGGGAGGGAGCCGGTGTGTCTGCCTCCCACGAGAAGCGAACGGCCCGCACGAGGGGCTGCGCACCGGTGCGGGTGGGGTGTTACGGCGCGGTGGCTGAGGGAGGGCTGAGCTGGCCGAGTGCGCCCTGCAGATCCCAGTTGATCCAGGTCTCCGCGATCTTTCCGTCGTGGAATCGCAGCGTGATCTGACCGGTCGACTGGACCTTCTGCCGCTCGGCGGGATTCCCTGGTACTCACCGGTGTGGCGGCCTCGGACAGCCGACCAGGGCCGTCGTGGACTCAGTCCTCGGGCGAGGGCTCGGCCTCGAACTGCGCTCGGCTGATGTCGGCTCCGAGGTCCGCGGCTGCCTGGACGAGTTCACGGGGCCAGGCGCAAGGCTCGTATCGGCCCCCGGGGCTGCGGCGAGCGCTGGCCCACAACTGTTCGCCACGGGCTACGAGTTCCTCGTCCCCGTCCGGACTCGTACGGTGGTACGTGAACTCGCCCTTCATCAGGTGCATACGGACCCAGGGCACGGTGACGCGGATCGTGACGCGGTCGCCGAACCACAGCTCCTTGATGTACTCGCAGAAGCACGAGCGGGTCAGCATGGCGTAGTCGCCGGTGATGTCGCTGCTGAAGCCGGGGGCGCCGAGCATGCCGGCTTGCTCGCGGCAGCGGCCCTGCCAGTCGATGAGGCGGGCGTAGTAGACGGGCCCGACAGCGCTGGTGTCGCCGGCGGTTACGTTGTGCTCGATCGCGAACCACTGGGTATCGCGCGCGGTGTCAGGACTGCTGAGTTGCGGACTGGGTGAGAGCGTCACGGATGTTCCTCGATCGGTCGGGGGAAGCGTGTGGTCAGTGGCCGCGTAGGAAAGAGGGTGTGTCCAGCGGCGCTGTCGGGTGGGTGAGGAAGAGGCTGACGCTGGTCAGCCAGAGCAGCAGGCTCAGATGCGCGTATCCGATGCCGCTCAGCAGACGCACCGCCACCCGGAGACCCGGCCGACGGAACGTGTCCCCCTGGAACAGCCCGCCCCCGCGGTGCGAAGTGTCGGCGATCCCGGTCAGCAGAACGGTGGGAATGACGAACAGCGCGGCGGAGAGAACCATTTCGGCGATCGGGAACTGGTACCAGTGGCCACCGAACAGCGAGAGCTCCGGGGCCGCTCCGGCATAGGAGTAGGCGCCGGTCCGGATCAGGAGGCTTTCGGCGACGGCGTCCATGACGGCCACCGGGGCCAGCAGCGCGAGGGCGAGTCGCGCCCGTCCCCAGCGCGGTCGCCGCCGTCGGAGCCACCTCACCATTCCCGCACCGGCCCAGATCCAGAGGATGAGCAGGGGGAAGAAGAGCCCGGTCGCGTAGAGCAGTGGCTGTGGCAGGGTGTCGGGGCCGTGCCAGCCCGGCAGATAGGGTCCCCAGCCGGCGACGTGGACGGTGGCGTGGTTGTTGGCGAACCCGCCTCGGTCCCAGTTGAGGACCGGATCGAGCCAGTGGGCCGTCCCGTAACCGAGGAACAGGGCGGCGTGGACGGTCACTTCACCCCGCCGCAGTGCGTCCCGCACGATCCACACCGCGCATCCGCCCACGCCTGCGACGATCGCGCACTGCCCGGCGACGAAGACCCAGCGCCGCACGGTGGACACGTCCTCGGCGGCGTTCCACGACAGGGTCAGCAGTCCGCCGTCGAACAGCCAGCGGCCGAGCACCCATGCCTGGGCGACGAGGCAGATGACGCCCAGTGCGGCCCATGCGGTCACCGGCGCCGGGCGTCCGATACGGCGGCGCGGGGCGCGGGCGCGCGTTGGCTCGACGGGGGGCGGCAGGCGGTTCATGAGACTGCCCGGCCGGACGGCTGTTCGACCGGGCGCCGCCTGCCCCGTATCAGCGTCGCGGCGATACGGGTCACGGCCCGGGGTGCGAGGAGCACCCTCACCCCGGACACCATGTGCATGACGCCGAGGAAGCGGCGGTACATGTCCGCTGAGGCGGGGGCCGATTCCAGCCAGGCGTCCATCAGACGGTGCAGGACCTTGGCACCGGCGGGGAGCGGCCCGGGCTGCCAGCCCCGGTCCATCGTGGTGGACAGGAGCCAGGCCCGGCGGATGATCCGGGCCTGTCGGCGCCGGTGCCCCCGTAGGGCGCGGTGCAGCCCCCGGTGTCCCCGGGCGGTGAGCATGTCGCGCAAGAGGAGTGCCTCGTTGGCGGCGACCGTGATGCCCTGGCCGTAGATCGGGTTGAAGACGCAGTTTGCGTCCCCGACGACAAGAAGACCGCGAGGCCAGCGCGCCAGACGGTGGTACATGCGCCAGGCATTGACGGTGTTGCGGTAGCAGTAGATCGGGGACAGCGGAGGCAGGTTCTTGACGACGTCGGTGAGCCCGATCCGCAGGGAGTCGGCGAACCGCAGGAACCCCTCCTCGTCGCCCGGCGGGAGGTCACCGCCGGCGCCCTGGAGGGTGCACAGGAGCTGCCGGTTCTCAATGGTCAGGCACACACAACCGCGAGACGCCGTGGGGGGACGGGTGAACTCGACCAGCACGTTCCAGTCCAGCTTCACATCGTCCGGGATCGCGTACCTGCGTGTGGCGTAGCCCAGGCGGGGGTCCACCGTGCGGGTACGGGGCCGGGGCAGCCCGCAGGCCGCCATCCACTCGGCCAGGTGCGAACCACGTCCGCCGGCGTCGATCACGAGATCGGCGTCGATCACATGAGGGCCTTCGCCGCCACTGTGCCGGTGCGGTGCGACACGTACGCCGGTCACCAAGTCCCGCGCGGCGTCGTGCACGAGCCCCGTGACCGCGTATCCCGGCCGGTGGACGACACCCGGCAGCGCGAGCACCTCGCGGCGTACGGCCGCCTCCAACATGGGCCTGCTGACGGAGCGGCACATGATGCCGGTAGGGATCGGCGCGGCGAATCCCTCGCCGAACAGCATCCTGGAGCGCAACCCGAAGTCGAAGACCGGGGCGTCCACATCGGCGAGGCCGTCCCAGATGCCGGGGAACAGCTCCTCCATCACGCGCTGGCTGCGAGCCAGCAGGAGGTGCGGATGCCGGGCCTGGGGGGTGCCGCTGCGAAAGGCGCGCTCGGCGTCGGGGGCGTCACGCTCGACAACCGTGACGCGGCTGACGAAATCGGCGAGGACCCGGGCCGTGAACAGCCCGGAGATCCCGCCGCCGACAACGACCGCGTGTCCGGGAGAGACGGCCGAGGGACGCCGCCTCATGACCTCGGCTCCTCGGTGCCGACCGGTCGAGGCATTCCCTCGCCCAAGGCCGCCGGATCCGCCGGAGGAGCGGGAGCACTCGCCAGGTGGAGTACATGCAGACTCATCCCGACGGCGATGATGTTCGCCGTGGCCACCACCGTGACTCCGCCCGACGACATCGAGGAGTGCGGGGCGCTCACGGTGGGCCAGGCCAGCAGGAAGGAGAACCCGTACCCGCTGATGAGCACCGGCAACAGCAGAAGCTTCCGCGCCACCGTGAGCCCGTCCCCCAGGACGTGCAGCAGGCTGCCGACGAACACGGAGGCGGCGGCGAACGCCCACACCGGCGTGGCCACCCCGAACGCCTCGTACAGCACCGGCTGTTCCTCGTGGGGCCACAGGTCGAGGCCGCTGAGCATGCGGGCCGCGGATTCTCCGAAGCAGGACAGCAGGCCCGCGCCCATCAGCAGAGCGAGCGCCACGTCACCACGTCGCCACTCGCGCACCGCCAGCACGGTCATGGCCATGGTCAAGGCGGCACCCACGGGCAGGATGACGGTATTGCCGAAGGAGGAGGCGCCTTCGGCGGCTGCTAAATGCTGCATTGCTTTCCTCTCGCTACGTGGCTTCGGGGCAATGACGATCAAGGCAGCGGCCTGTCCCGGCTCGCGGTACGGCGGGGCGCGCGACGGTCCGGACGCGGTCAGGGGTGCGAGAGTCGCGGACGGGGCGGAGCCACCCCCGCGCGTATCCCGCACCGTGCCGGGTGGAGCGGACCGCCGAAGGAGTGCGCCGCTTCACGGCGTCCACGCCCGATGGTCGACCTCATGGGGTGCGACCTCGTCGATCACGGCGAATACGAGGTCGCTGATGCTGACGAGCACCTGCCCCTCCGGGGTGGCCGCCACCGCCTGCTTCGTTGCGGTCGTGTACCACAGCCGAAGCCCCTCGGGGTGCGCCTGGGCCAGCCCGACATCGGTCTCGCGGGTGAACAGGTCGATGCCCGCGACCGACAGGGGCACGCCCATGCCCTGCGCCCCGCTGGGCTGGGGCGGGTAGCCGAAGAGCCGGGAGAGGGAGTCCAGGAGGAGGGCCGGGATCGCGAGACGGGCGAAGATCCCGTCGGGTTCCAAGCGCGGAGTCCACAGGGCGTCGGCACCGGCCGGGTCCGCGCCCGGCCGGGTCAGGGTGCGCCAGACACCGGAGAGCTGTACGGAGGTGTCGGGCCGTACGGAAGGGCATTCCGGCAGCGCGGGGCGCGGCGGCGGGGGTTGCTGGTGGGGGGCCGGCTGTCGTGTGCCGAGGACGACGTCGACCGAGCAGTGCCTACGATCGCGTGCCAGCACCACACCGTCGGGGGTGGTCAGATCGGAGCGCAGCTCGACCTGTACCCGCCCGTCGTCCGTCCCTGCCGCGCATACGACTCGGCAGCCGGCCGTGGCGTCCGAGGGCTCGACGTACAGCGGCGCTTCGATCGTGAAGTTCCGGAAGCCCTGGACGGAGGTGCCGGGGCGCAGTCGCAGCGCGGCCTCCGCGGCCAGCTCCAGCATCATCACGGCGGGCAGCAGGGGCCGGCCGTCCACCAGGTGCTCCCCGAGATAGCTGTCGCGGCGTGCGTCCGGGGTCCAGGACCAGTGGCCGGGCCCCGCACCGGCTTCGCCGAGGAGCCCGCCGGGAGGCAGTGGTGCCGCTGTCCAGCCCTCGCTGCCGGTGCCGTGCCGGCTGTCGCCGAGCCCGTACAGCGGAACGGGTTCGGGCGGATGGGGGGTGTTGAGTTCGGACAGGAAGGCGGCGGCCCCGTCCGCGCTGCTCATGCCGGTGACCCCGAGGGTGCGGGCGAGGTGGTCGGCGAGGTGCTTGACCATGCCTGTCTGCGCCCACAGGCCCCAGTTGACGGTGAACTCGGCCCCTCGGTCCAGGTGCTCGGCCCGTGCGGCAGCGGCGAGATACTCGTTCGCGGGTGAGTAGTCGGTGTCGCCCGCGCATCCGGTGAGCCCGCTGATCGAGCCGAAGTTGCACCACAGGCGCGGGGCCGGGTCGGCGAAGGCCCGCTTCAGATGGTGGTAGCCGAGGACCTTGACGTCGCGTACCGCCCGGAAGTCGGCCTCGGACTTCTCCTCGACGGGGGCCGAACGGATCACTCCGGCGCCGTGCACCAGGAGGTCCACTCGGCCCTCGTGGTCGTACACCTGCCTGGCCGCCCGCTCGACCTGGGCCGCGTCGCGGACATCGCACACCACGTAGTGGACCTGGTCCTCTCCGCAGAGTTCACGCAGCGTGCGCAGTGTGGAGTGGATCTCCCGACCGCGCAGCAGTGCGTCGAAGCGCCGGTTCGCAGAGGCGACCGAGGTGCCGGGGTGGGTCTTCAGTTCGCCGGCGAGATAGGTGTTTCGCGCCTTGCCCAGTTGATCGTCGCGTGTGTCGAGCAGATCGGCCGGGACCTCGTCCACCGGAGTGGTGCCGAGAAGCCAGACCCGGGGACGCGCCCGGCGAGCCAGCGCGGTCAGGCAGGCCGCGGTGGCCCCGCGCGCGCCGCCGGTGGCGACGACGACACTGTTCCCGTCCAGGGACGGCGAGGCATCCCGGCGGCTTGACGGCAGCGGCGCCGGACACACCTGCTCCACGTAGCGCACGCCCTGTCGGTACTGCACCACGGTCCGATCGCGGTGAGCGGTGCGCTCGGCGGCCAGCTGTGCGAGCGCGGGCTCCGGGGCGGCGTCGGTGACCACGGCGTGGACCGGACAGGGCAGTTCGAGGGCCAGGCTGCGCAGCAGTCCGGTGACCAGCGTCAGATGCGGGTGGGTGGTGTGACCCCGCAGCGGGTCCAGCAGCAGCGCGGCCACCGATCCGTCGGGGGGCGGGGTCATGCGCTGGACGGCGATCAGGAGGCACTCCTGGAGGCTCAACAGCCTCGGGGGAGGCGGCGCGGGCCAGGAGTTGTCCGGCAGGCGGGCGGACCCGATCACCAGCAGATCGAGCGGGGTGTTCGGTATGCGGGCCAGCGCCCCTTCCACGGCTCGGTGTTCACGTCCCGGCGGTACGAAGGAGACGTAATCGCCCGGGAGTGTGCCGGGGTCGGTACTGAGGATGTACGAGCCGCAGGAGCCCGCCTGATCCGCCATGTCCTGTGCGGTAGCCGCGCTGTCGGTCAGGATGAGCGAGAAGGGACGGATCGCGGGCGCGGCCGGGTCGGCCGGCTCCGCGTCGAGCCGTCGCATGGCCACCACCGCGCGGTTCTCCACCGCGCCGCTCTCCGACTGCCGGGAGGTGGAGGGGCTCCGTGCCACCACGATCCGGGGGCCGGTGTCCCGGTTGCCCAGAGCCAGGGTCGGCTCCTCGGCGTACAGCGCGCGCAGGACCGCCACGGCACCTTCGGCGCCCAGGAAGTCGTACGCCTCCTTGGACGGTTCAAGTTCCGGTATCCGCTTATCGGTGCGCTCGTCCCGGGACACACTGCGTATGTGCGCGAGGACGTCCCAGCCGTGCTTGTCGGCCAGCGACCGACGCGTGAGTACGAGGAGGACGGCGCCCTCGTTGATGGGTTCCTCACCGGCGCCGGTGAGTTCCCGGGCGATCGGGCCGCTGTCGCCGTTGACCCCGAAGACCAGGGCCAAGTCCAGCTCGCCCGAGGCCAGGTACCGGGAAGCGGTGTGCAGTGCGGCCTGGGTGGAGGCGCGGCCGGCGTCCAGGGCAACCGCCATGCCTCCCAGGCGGTGCCGGTTGGCGACCTGGCAGGCGATCACATTGGGCAACTGGCCCGGCATGCTGGCGTCGTTGGCCGCGGGAAGCCGCTCGCGCAGAGCGTCCACGTAGGCCGACAGTCGCTCCGGGCCCTGGTGACCGCCCTCCGTGTCCTCGGCGCTGGCCGCGATCAGATCGTCGGCGGCGACCCTGACCGTGTACTCGCTCATGGCACGCGTGGGACCCATGTGCCCGGTGAACACGCCCGTGGTCTCACCGTAGGGCGCCCACAACTCCCCATACTCCTCGACGAATTTAGAAGTCGCCGCGATCGCCATCAAGTGCGTACGGTCGATGCTCCGCGCGGTGACGGGAGGCATCCGCAGCTGCTTGAACGGCGGCAGAGGATAGCTCGCGCCGAAGGTGGGCTGCGGGCCCGCGCCTTCGCCACGCAACCACGCGATGGTGTCCTCACGACCGGTGTGACCCGGCAGTTGGGCGTGCCACCCCACCAGGACCACGGGGTCGCGCGCCGTGGACGTGTCGTCCAGAGCGGCATCGGCCGGGAGCGCGCGCGGGACGGGTCCCTCCCGAGCCTCGGCCCCGTGCACGAGGAGATGGGCGTTGCTGCCTCCCAGGCCGTAGGCGCAGACTCCGGCCGTACGGACCCGGCCGTCACGGCGCGGCCACGGGGTGTCGTGCACCGGTACGGTGAGCCGCCCGGCCCTGACACCCTCGCGCAGTTCCTTGAAGTAGCGCTCGCCCGGGATGGACTGGTGGCGCAGGGCGAGCAGCGCGTGAACCACCGAGATCGCGCCTGCGGCCCAGGCACCATGTCCGACCAGGCACTTGTTCGAGGTAATCAACTGCGGGCTGTCTCCGGCGAGTTCGGCCAGCCCTTCCAGCTCGGTGGTGTCGCCGGCGCGCGTCGCCGTGCCATGTCCGACGATCCAGTCCACGGTTTCGGGACGGGTGGCGTTGACGGCGCGGGCACGCCGAACCGCACGCTTCTGTCCTTCGAGGTCGGGGGCGACGATGCTGCCGACGCCGTCCACGGACGCGCCGAAGCCCCCCAGAAGACCGAGGATCTCGTCTCCGTCGGCGAGAGCACGATCCAGACGCTTGAGGGCGACGATGGCGGCGGCGTCCGAGAAGAGGCTGCCATCGGCCTCGGCGTCGTAGGCGCGTACCTGCCCGCTACGGGAGAAACCCTGTGCCTTTGAGAAGAGGACGAGGTCACGGCGGGGCCCGGTGTTGGTGCCGCCGCAGAGCACCAGGTCCCGTTCGCCCGACAGCAGACTCTTGACCCCGAGGTCGATGGCGTACAGGGCGGACGAACAGGCCGTGTCGACGGCCTGGCACTCGGCCGCCGAGGAGAGGATGCCCTCGCAGGCGGCTCGGATCACGACGTCCGGGAAGACCGAGCGAGGGTCCGCGGGGGCGTGCCGGTAGCGGGGCTCCAGGCGTTCGCGCAGCGCCCCCGGCCGTGGTGCGCCCCGCTCCGCGTCGGTGACGGCGGCGAGCAGAGTGGCTTCCTCGAGCTCAAGACTGCTCGGCGGAGTGCCCACGTAGCAGGCCGTGCGGTCGTCGCCGGCGCGCACCACGTGGTCGAGAGCCTGCAACAGACAGTGGCGCAGAAGACGGGTGGTGCGGCCCCCTCGCGTCCCGTGTTCCCGCTCCTCCGCCGCGAGTCGGGGGTGCGGAGTGAAGTCGCCGATGAACCCGGCGGCGCGCACGTAGGACTTGTCCTCGGCCTTGACGTCGGTGGAGAACCAGTTGTCGAGGGAGAAATGCTCCGGCTCGTCGAAGATGTTCTGATCACCGTGGAGGAGCTGCCAGAACTCCTCCGGGGTGCTGGCCTGGGGGACGACGATGCCCATGCCGACAACGGCGACGGACGAGCCGGTGTCGCCGGGCGTCATGCCGCCGCTCCTTCGGACGTGGCTTTCGACTTTTCTCCGTCGGCCAGCAACAGGAGCAGATCGGCCAGCTTGGGCAGGGTGTTGTACTCCCTGATCCGCAGGTCGGCGGGCGGGGTGGGCAAGCTGTAGCGGTCCAGAATCCTGACCAGGAGTTCGGTCTTCTTGACCGAGGAGATGCCGAGGTCGGCTTCAAGGTGGGCGTCCGCGGTGAAGACCTCTTCCGGGTAGCCGAGGACACTCGCGAACACCTTGCGCAGCTCGGAGAGCAACTGGTCGCGCTCGGGCAGCGCCGACGGGGAGGACGCCGAGGAGGACGGTCGCGCCTCCGGCGCATCGGCGGGTGCGGGAGTCCGTTCCTCCGCGCGGGCGGGTGCCAGGTGCGAGGTCGGGTCCGGCGCGGGAGCCGGGACCGGCCGGGAAGGCTCGGGGGCCCGGACCTGGGCTTCAGGTACGGAAGCCGCGGGCCGCGACGGCTCCTTTCCGGAGAGCAGCAACGCGTCGACGATCCTGCGCGCATCGGTGACACCGGGCGGAGGCCCCAGCAATTCGACGCCTGGAGGCAGGGATTCCGCCGCGCACTCGGTCAGAAGCGCACGGGGCCCGGCTTCCAGGAACGTGCCGATACCGAATTCCGCGTGCAATTCACGGACGGCGGCGAGGTAATGAACGGAATCGGTGAGATGCCGGTCGACGATTCCCCGTACAGCGTCGACATCTCGCACCAGGTGCCCCAGCAGCGGGGACCAGACCGGAATCCGCGGAGCCTTGAGCCGGTAAGTGGCGGTCGCCGCCGCCACCTGGTCGGCCGCTCCGGCGAGCATGGGGTGGTGGTGCGGATACCCCACGAGCAGGCGAGTGGCCTGGATTCCCAGCGCCCGGGCGGCCTTCTCCAGACGCGGCAGCTCTTCGGCATTCCCGGAGACCACAGTCTGCAACGGCGCGTTGAAGAGGGACGGTTGCAGCGTCCAGCCGACCGCCGCGCAGAGGTGCCCGGCACGCCCGGCGCTGATCCGCAACGCGGTCAGCCCGCCCTTGTAGCTCCCCTCCGCGAGCGCGACCTCGCGCTCGCAGACAACGCGGGCCGCGTCGTACACCGACAGACTGCCGGCCGCTGCCAGGGCCGTGAGCTCGCCCGTACTGTGACCGACCAGGACATCGCCCGGGCGGTCCCGCGCCACCAGTTGACCGTACAGAGCAAGACCCGTCGCCATACAGGCGAGATGTAACCGGGTCGGGGTGCGGGCCAACTCCTCGATTCCGGGGCCCTCAGGGTCGTTGAGCAGCACAGAGACCGGTGGAACGCCGTACTCGCGCGCGGCCTGGTCCACCTCACGCAGCATGCCGGAGACCGCGCTGTCCGCGGAAATGCTTTTGAGAACACCTGGTGCGTAGCCGCCCAGGCCCGGGAACTGCACTGCTGTGTACATCGTGATTCCTCCTACGAGATTTGTGGGTACTTCAGTCGCCGCTACTCGGCTATGGCCGTGCTGTAGGTGAAGGAGAAGACCGGCACTAGTCGGCCGTCGATCAGATGGGTTTCACCGGTGGGCTCGAAATGCTGATGCTGTCCGTAGAACTTGACGACGAGCCGCGACGCATCCATCAGAACTCCCGCCGGTATCTGGAAAAGAGTTCCAAGCTCGGGAGGACCACCCACCAGCACGACCGTCGGTTTCGGATCGGTGTCGACCTCGCTGACCATTCACGCACCTCCGCGAAAGGGACCACCGGATTCACCGGCGGGGCGTCTACGGCAACTGCCGGAATCCCGCGCGACATGGCGGCCTCCAACGGTCCGTTGACCTGTCTCCCGTACACGCCGTGCGGGGTGTCGCGGGGCGGGCGGACTCCGGCTACAACTGCCAGTACACCGCTGCCGAGCCGGACCTCACAGGGGATCCGGGTCGTGAATGTGGCGCACTGCGCGCTACATTGCGCGATTGTGAAAAACAGGTCGCGGGCCGGACGATGCTCCGGGGCCGTCGCGTCGGCGCCCGGCCGCGCCGACGCACCAGAGATGCCGCCGCATGCATCCCGACCCGCTAACCGGCAGGTCAGAAAGGGCGCGGTGGCAGTCGTGCATCAGATGGCAGTCTTGTTACCAACCCCGTGGATCTCGTGGATGTTCGGCGGTCCGGGGCAGACTGATCGTGCCGGTCCGCTTCATCGATCGGCTTCAGCCACCGACTTCTGCCAGGGAGCGCACGATGACGGAGTACCGGAACCTCGGCCGCACAGGTGTGAGGGTCAGCCCTCTCTGCCTCGGCGCGATGATGTTCGGGGCCCGCGGCAACACCGACCACGACGACAGCGTCCGGATCATCCACCGGGCGCTCGACTCGGGCATCAACTTCGTCGACACCGCGGACGTCTACTCGGCGGGCGAGTCGGAGACCATCGTCGGCAAGGCGCTGTCCGGCGGTCGCCGGGACGATGTCGTCCTCGCGACGAAGTTCCACGGCGCCTTCGGCGACGGCCCCAACCAGCGCGGCAACTCCCGGCGTTGGATCATCCAGGAGGTCGAGAACAGCCTGCGCAGGCTGAACACCGACTGGATCGACCTCTACCAGGTGCACCGGCCCGAGCCGGACACCGACTTCGACGAGACACTCGGCGCTCTCAGCGATCTCGTCCACCAGGGCAAGATCCGCCACATCGGTACGTCCACGTTCGAGCCGTCGGCGATCGTCGAGGGGCAGTGGATAGCGGAGCGGCGCGGCCGGGAACGGGTGGCGACGGAGCAGCCCCCGTACTCCCTGCTCGCGCGCGGCATCGAGCGCGAGACGCTGCCCGTGGCACAGCGTTACGGGCTCGGGGTGCTCACCTGGGGTCCGCTGGCGGGAGGCTGGCTGTCCGGGCGCTTCCGCAAGGGCGTCGCGCAGCCCGCGTCCAGCCGCTCGGCGCAGCAGACCGAGCGCTTCGACATCACGTCCAAGGAGAACGCGGCCAAGCTGGACGCGGCCGAGAGCCTCGCGCTGCTGGCCGAGGAGGCGGGCCTGACACTGGTGGAACTGGCGGTCGCGTTCGTCCTCGAACACCCCGCGGTCACGTCCGCGATCATCGGGCCCCGGACGTACGAGCAGTTGGAGAGCCAGCTGGCGGCCGACAAGGTGCGCCTCACCCGCGACGTGCTGGACCGGATCGACGAGATCGTGCCGCCGGGCACCAACCTGTCGGCACGGGACGCCGGTTACACGCCTCCCTCGGTCGCCGACCCGGCACAGCGCCGCAGGTCCGCGGCCCCGGCCCAGTCCTACTGACCGGCCGCCGCGCCGGATCTGACGGGCTGCCGCGCCGGATGAGCCGGGGTGTACGGATTTGGCCGGGGTGTACGGCTCCGGGCCGGGCGCTGCGGGGTTTCAGAGGGGTTCAGAGCGGGATCAGCCCCGCGCGGGTCGGCCGGAAGCCGCAGGCGTCGGCGTAGAAGGCGTGCAGAGGGTCCTCGTAGTCGACATGCAGCCACTCGCAGCCGGCCGCCCGCGCCCCTTCGGTCGCCCGCGCGACCAGCGCCGTACCGACTCCGCGCCCCCGGCAGCGCCGGGAGACGACCGTGTCCAGGAGAAAGGCGTGCACCCCGCCGTCCCAGGCGACATTGACGAAACCCACGAGGTGGCCGGCTTCCCTCGCGCAGACCCACCCGAGGCTGTGCCGGCGCAGCCGTTCCACCCGGTCGGGAGCGGGCGCAGGCGGGCCGCCGAAGCCCTCGGCGTGCAGCGCGGCGAGCGCCGCGCCATCCACGTCGCCCCGCCACTCGTACGTGACCGTCATGGCGCGATCGTAGAGCCACGCGACCGGGACACCAGTGGTCGGACCACGCCCGCCCGCCGTCACCGGCATTACCTCGCGGGTAATCGACGCCCCCGCGACCCCACGGAAGAGTGGTGATCAGACGACGGAAGGAACTCACGTGTCCACTCAGAACGACGCTGTCACCCGCTACTTCGCCGCCTGGAACGCCACCGGCGACGACCTCGCGAAGGCCGTGGCCGCCGCCTTCACCGAGGACGGCACCTACACCGACCCGATGGTGGAGGTCGGCGGCCACGCCGAGATCGCGGCGGCCATCCATGGGGCCCACGAGCAGTTCCCGGGGTTCGACTTCAAGCTGTCGGGCACTCCGGACGCCCACCACCGTCTGGTCCGCTTCACCTGGGAACTGGTCTCCCGCGCCGACGGCTCCGCGCCCGCCGCGGGCTTCGACGTGATCACCCTGGCCGACGACGGCCGGATCAGCTCGGTGAGCGGCTTCCTGGACCGGCTGCCGGGCGCCTGACGAGCGCGGGCGGCGATGAGTCCGGCAGACCACCGGGTGTCTGCCGGACTCGGTCCGGGGCTGGGCCGGCTGCGGGGCTCAGGCGGCGGTACGGACCGTCTGGAGCGCCTTCGACCAGCTCACGAGCTGGTCCAGCGTGGTGTCCAGGGCGGCCTTCTGGTGGTCACCGGGCGTGAACACCGAGTAGTTCTCGAAGTCGGTGGCGAGCGTGAGCGCGACCTGCGCCCGCACGGTGGCGACCTGGAGCTCGGACATGATCAGGCGCAGGTGCTCGACCGCGCGCGTACCGCCGACGCTGCCGTAGCTGATGAAGGCCGCGGCCTTGTTGTTCCACTCGCCGTAGAGGAAGTCGATGGCGTTCTTCAGGGCGCCGGAGGTCGAGTGGTTGTACTCGGGGGTGACGAAGAGATAGCCGTCGAAGGAGGCGATCTTCTCGGCCCACGCGAGGGTGTGCGCGTTCGCGTACTGACCCAGGGACGGCGGGATGGCCTCGTCCAGGTGCGGCAGCTTGAAGTCCGCGATGTCGACGAGCTCGAACTCCGCGTCGCTCCGCTGCGAGGCGATCTCCTGTGCCCACTTGGCGACGGCCTCGCCGTTGCGGCCCGGGCGGGTGCTGCCCAGAATGACCGCGATCTTCAACGCCATGACGTGCTCCTGACTTGAGATGTCAACCGACGGTGCCCAGTCTGCTCACGCTTGAAGTCTCAAGTCAAGCGGCTACGATGGTCCCATGAGCGATGAGATCTCCCCGGCAGACGACACGCCGTGGCTCTCCGCCGCCGAGCGGGAGTCATGGGTGCCGTTCAGCGGGATGCTCCTCGGTCTTGTCAGCGCGCTGGACGCGCAGCTCCAGAGTGACGCCAAGATCAGCTTCTTCGGCTATCTGGTCCTGGCGGGCCTCTCCGAGGCGCCGGAGCGCACTCTGCCCATGAGCGATCTGGCGGTCCTCGCCCACGGCTCCCTGTCACGTCTCTCGCACGCCGTGTCCACGCTGGAGAAGCGCGGCTGGGTCCGCCGCAGCCCCTCGCCGGAGAACGGGCGGGTGACGGTCGCGACCCTCACCGACGCCGGTTACGCCAAGATCGTCGCCACCGCGCCCGGCCATGTGGAGGCCGTCCGCCGGCTCGTCCTCGACCCGATCGACGCGGACCAGCTCGCCGCGCTCGGAAAGATCTCCACCGTCATCCGCGACTCGATGGGCTCTCCCTGCGAGTGGCCGCCCCGTCCCGGACCCGCCGGGTAGCGGGACGGCCGACCCGTCGCCCTTGTGCGCTTCTCGGCTGTGCGCGCCGACCTCTCCCGTCAGCCGTAAGGACGACCGGCGATCCCCGCCGGCCTCTCCCGTCAGCCGTAGGTATAACCGGCGATCCCCGCCGGCGGTTCCGTCAGCCGTTCCCGATGTCCTCGGCCGACTCCTCCACCGCCCAGACGCGCTCGGCACGCAGCGGCCCGTTGCGCGCGAGCACCATGCCGTGGTCCGAGGCCAGCGCGGCCAGTTGGGACCCGTAACAGACCACCGCGTCGCGTTTCAGGGACCACTGATCGTCCGTCAGCGTGAAGTCGTGCTCCACCCGCAGGGTGTGACGGCTCGTCATGTCCTGGTAGGCGAGCCCGTACAGATGACTGACGCTGAGCGCCTCGTCCACCGAGGCGGATCCCCATTCGTCCAAGTGCCCGGTGTACGGGAGGTCCGCGTACACCAGCGGCACCGCGCGGCCGAGCTTCGCGGCCACCGCCAGCGCGCGGTCGCGGACCCTCTCGTGGTCCCGCTGATTGGTGCCCATGGGTATCAACAGCAGGGTCTCAAGGGGCAGTTCGGCCAGGCAGGTGTCGATCCCGGTGAGTTCCGTCCCGTCCCCGTAGGGCCCGTCGGGGTGCTCCAGGGCCACGCTCTCGACGCCGAGGAGAGCGCATGCCCGCTCGTCCTCCACACGGCGGGCGCGGTACGCCTCCCGCGCGGTGGAGAATCCGCAGACACTGTCCCACCAGGAGACGGGGTGGTGGGACGCGGGCTCGCCGCCGTACACCGTGACGACCCTCACCGGGGCCGGGAGTTGGGGAATGAGCCCCGCCAGTGAGAGCACGGCGTCGTCGAAGTGCGGCGAGAGGATCACGGTGGCGGGGTGCGGGGGCGTCATGCGGGGTGTCTCCTCGGGTGTGGGGTGGGCCAAAGAGGTTCGGGCGACATCTGTACGGCGCTGAACACCCGGTCCCACTGGGCGTCGTCGCCCTCCCAGCGGCCGGGGGCCTCCGCCACCGTCCCCCAGGCGATTCCCGGCGGGAGATCAGCGGCGTCGGCGGGCGGTGTACGGCGCAGCCACAGCAGCGAGAACCGCTGAGCGGGGTGCGCCGTGGCGATCACATGACGCAGCCGGCGCAGATCCCTCGCGGCGCATTCGTCGAAAGCGTCGTGGTGGACGTAGAGCACATGGGCGGGAGATTCGGCCAGTGCGCGCCAGCGCTTTGCGAGCGCGGCGAACTTGGCCCGGACACCGTCGAGTTGGCGGTCGATGTCGTCCTGGGTGAGGGGCTGCCCGGCGGTCGGCCTGAAGTTGTGGAAGAACCGGATGTCCGAGCCGCGGTCGAGCGCGCAGAGCCCGTCGCTGAAGGGCTCCACCATGCCCGGCCGCAGTACGTGGGCGAAGTCGTCCGCGATGGTCTCGACCACCGCATCGAAGTCGAGGTCGAGCCAGTCGAAGAAGTGCGCCGAGTCGTTCCCGGTGATCCGGCGGATCTGGTAGGTCGACTCACAGTGGTACCCGAGCCCCACGCACACGTCGTACGCGTCGGACTCGGCCGGCCCGGCCGGGGCTCCCACGAGGTCCGTGCCGAGCCCGGCCCCGCGCGCGCCACGTGCCGGGGCAGCCGGTTCCGTCTGCGTCATGGCGGCCCTCAGCCGGCGACGCGCCGGAGCAGGAGGCCCTCGCTGCCGCGTTTGATGAGATAGGCGCGGCCCGCGCAGACGGTCTCCACACGCGGTGGGACCAGCCGGACGCTCTCCGCCTCCCGCCAGGTCGCGGACGCCGCGAGCCAGGGCCGTACGCGGCTGTCCATCGCGTCCGGTTCGAGGGCGACGAAGACATGGTCGGTGGGCAGCCGGTCCAGCAGGGCGAGGTCCTGGCCGTAGTAGAGCATCTCGATGAGCAGATGGGCTCCCGCGCGCTCGTGGCCCTCCCCGGTGAGATCCGCGAGGTCGGCGGCGGAGACCCGCACATTGCCCGTGCCCCTCACCGCCTCCGCGAGCCGCGTCCTGAACAGCGGGTTGGGCTCCGTGGCGTGCACGTGGCCGCCGGCCGCCACCAGACGGTGTGTCAGGGCGCCCTCGCACGCGCCCACTTCGACGAGCGACTCGCCGGTCTCGGCGCGGTGCCCCAATACCCAGGCGGCCGTGGCGTCCAGCCGGTCCTTCTCGTACGGGGAACTGCCGAACTCCCAGGGATCCGCGATGGACGCGGCCTCGTCGTCCAGGCTCGCCAGCAGGGCGAAGAGCCGTTCGCGCTCATCGGCGTCGGCGTGGAAGAAGCGCTCGGTGGCGGGGATACGGGGTGTCTGGACCACGTACTCCGCCGAATCGGCGGAGAGCAGGTGCTCGCAGGCCCGGTTGACGAAGTCGAGCTTGGTGGCTATCAGTTCGCGGTCCAGCGAGCGGTCGAAGTCGCTCACGACCTGGAGGAACGGGGAGTAGCCGACGGCGTGCCGCACATCGCGGTCCGCGCAGCGGATCGCCGTGTCGCGGCCGACCTTGCCCCGGCTCCGCCGGTTGTCCGCCGGCGAGTGGGTCCATAGGCGTGCGTCGCGGTCACCGCCGGCCGCGCTTACGGCGCCGCGTACGAGCTCCGCGAGCGCCACGGGACCGGGCGAACCGGCTCCGTCGTCGGCCGGACGTACGTGCCGGGCGATGTCGGCGAGCCGCTCGGCGGCACTCCGCTCGGCGGGGAAGGCGAGAGTCCGGCCGTGATCGGCGAGGACGAGGGCGGCCTCTCCGTCGGCGAGAACGGACAGGAAGTCGAGTACGGCGTCTTCGGCGCGGAGCACAACAACGATGTCGATCACAGGATCGGTCCTCTGTACGGAACGGACGTGCCGCAAGTGGCACACGCTAGGTCTAGACCACTGCGTGGTGCAAGGGACCTCCCGCCCGGAAGGTTGTGTCTCGGCCTACCCCATTCCGGCCGCGGCCGGACCCGACCGGACACCCCACCCGACGGATCCACGGGCGCCGGCCGGTGCCCGCCGCGGTTGACAGGGGGCTTCCTGGTGAGAGCCTTGAAGGGGTACGGGACGACGAACGGTCCGCGTGGCTGAAAGATGACCATCCCGCCGACGGCGGAGGCGGGGTCCGGGATGCGAGGGCAGTCGGCGGGGACCGGAACGGCTCGACCGAGAGGAGGGGCCCCAGATGGGACCGACACCGGACGTCCGCACCGTCCAGCTCCCCTCGGGAGAACCCGTCCCCGTGCTGGGGCAGGGCACCTGGGGCTGGGCACAGGACCCGACGCGCCGCGCCAGTGAGAAGGAGTCCCTGCTGCTGGGACTCGAGCTGGGACTGACGCTGGTCGACACCGCCGAGATGTACGGCCAGGGCGCTGCGGAGGAACTGGTGGGCGAGACCCTCGTCGGCCGCCGCGACGAGGCTTTCCTGGTCACCAAGGTGCTGCCCTACAACGCGAGCCGGGCGGACACCGTCAACGCCTGTGAGCGCAGCCTGAAGCGCCTGCGTACCGACCGCATCGACCTCTTCCTGCTGCACTGGCGCGGCTCCGTGCCGCTGGAGGAGACCATCGCCGCCTTCGAGGAACTGCTGCGCGCGGGCAAGATCCGCCACTGGGGAGTCAGCAACTTCGACCCCGCCGACCTGCGGGATCTCGCGGAGGTGCCCGGCGCCGACGCGATGGCGACCAACCAGGTCCTCTACAACCTCACCCGGCGCGGTATCGAGTACGACCTCCTGCCCGGATGGGAGGGCAGCGGAGTCCCGTTCACCGTCTACTCACCGGTCGAGCAGGGACGGCTGCTGACGGCCCCGGCCCTCGAAACCGTGGCGGAGCGCCGCGGGGTCACGCCGGCGCAGATCGCCCTCGCCTGGGTTCTCCGCCGGAGCGATGTGATCGCGGTCCTCAGGGCCGGCCGAACGGAGCACGTACGCGAGAACCACGCCGCGCTCGCACTCACCCTGACCGATGACGAACTGGCGGACCTCGACCAGGCTTTCCCGCCCGCCAGGGGCCCGGTCCCGCTGGAGATGCTGTGAGCGGCGGCGGACACCGGCGGGCCGCGCGGCGGCCCGTCCGGGCTTCCGGCGCCGGAGACCGACGGAGGTTGTGATGGCCGACGACATACTGCGGACGATCGACACGCTGGTCGCGGAGGAACGCCACCTCCGTGAACAGTCCCCCGGCAAGGGGCTCGCCCCCGATGAACGCGCGCGACTCCAGGTGCTGGAGGAGCGGCTGGACCAGTGCTGGGACCTGCTACGGCGGCGGAGGGCGGGGGCGGACGCCGGCGAGGACCCGCAGCAGGTCGAACCGCGCCCTGTCTCCGAGGTCGAGTCGTACGAGCAATGAGCTGACCGGGGGACAGGGGGCGGCGGCCCCGGGCCGGGGGAGCGGGCCTCGCGGAAACCGCCGACCGTCCGCCACGAGCGGACAACGACGTGAACGAAAGGGCGGCCCGTCATGGCAGCCAGCACCCAGGACCGGCCGGCCGTCACCTCCAGGCTCGACGCCCACCAGCACTTCTGGAGCCTCGACCAGATCGCGCGCGGCCACTTCCCGTGGATGCCCCCCGACGGCGTGCTGCGCGAGGACCACTCTCCCGAACGTCTGGAACCGCACGTCAGGGCCACGGACGTACGCGGCACCGTCGCCGTCCAGGCGGCCGCGAATCCCGAGGAGACCCAGGCGCTTCTCGACATCGCCCGGACCACCCCGTTCGTACTCGGCGTGACGGGATGGGCGGACCTCGCCAGTCCGGACGCGGCCGACACACTCGAAGACCTCGCCGCCGACCCCAACCTGCTCGCCGTCCGGCCGATGATCCACGACATCCAGGACCCGAGATGGGTGATCAGGCCGGAGGTCCGCACCAGCCTCGGCACGCTGAGCAACCTCGGCCGCCGCTTCGAGGCACTCACGCGCCCCAAACACCTGCCGGCCCTCTGCGAGGCCATCGACGCCGTTCCGGAACTGCCCGTCGTGATCGACCACCTCTCCAAGCCGCACTACCGGTGGGACGAGGACGAACCGTGGCGTACGTGGATGGCCCGCTGCGCCCAACGCCCCGCCACCTACTGCAAGCTCTCCGGCATGCTCACGGAGGTCGGCCCGGTCTGGCACACCAACGACTTCCAGCCGTACGTCGACTTCCTCTTCGAGACGTTCGGGACGGACCACGTGATGTTCGGCAGCGACTGGCCCGTCTCCCGGCAGCGTCTCGAATACCCGGACGTCGTGGACTTCACGGACCACCTCGTGGCCGAGCTGTCGCCCACGGAGGCGGAGGCGTTCTGGCGGGGCAACGCGGAGACCTTCTACGGAGTGGGGCTGGCGCCGTAAGTTGGCGGACCCCGGACCCCGGACCCCGGACCCCGGACCTTTGAGTCCGGAGCCCGGCCCCACGAGCCGCATGCGTCGGTGCCAGATGCCCCCAGAGCTGGGAGAGCCGATGTCGGAGGCGTCTGCGATGATCGGCCACGAGCGCGAGCCCGGAGCGGCCGGAGTGCGTGCCGGGACCAGGAGCGGTGAGGGATTCGTGACGTACGACATCGACGCGGTGCGTGCCCTGTTTCCCGGCCTGCGAGCGGGAATCGCGCGCTTCGACGGCCCCGGCGGCACGCAGATGCCCACGCCGGTGATCGAGGCCATCACCGACGCGCTGAGCAGTCCCCTGTCGGTCAGAGGGTCCGTCGCGCCGGGCGAGATCAACGCCGAGACGATCGTCCGCGATTTCTGGCGGGCGATGGCCGACCTGCTGGGCGCGCCGGAGACGGGGATCGTCGTCGGGCGCAGCGCCACCCAGCTCACGTACGACTTCTCCCGTGTGCTGGCCCGGAGTTGGGCGCCGGGCGACGAGGTGGTGGTGAGCCGGCTCGACCACGACTCCAACATCCGCCCCTGGATACAGGCCGCCGACCGGGCCGGTGCCGTGGTGCGCTGGGCGGACTTCGATCCGGCCACGGGTGAACTGCCGCCCGCGTCCGTCGGCGCCCTGCTGACCGACCGCACACGGCTGGTCGCGGTGACCGCCGCGTCAAACCTGATCGGGACCCGTCCGGACGTGGCCGCCATCGCCGAGCTCACCCACCGCGCGGGCGCGCTGCTGTACGTCGACGGGGTGCACCTCGCCGCGCACGCCTTCGTGGATGTCGAGGCGCTCGGCGCGGATCTCTTCGTCTGCTCGCCGTACAAGTTCTTCGGCCCCCACCACGGTGTCCTGGCCGCCTCGCCCCGCCTGCTGGAAACCCTGCGACCGGACAAACTGGCGCCGTCGACCGACGCCGTACCGGAGCGGTTCGAACTCGGCACCCTGCCGTACGAGTCCCTCGCGGGCACCCGCGCTGCGGTGGACTTCATCGCCGCTCTCGCCTCCGCGACGGCGGGGGACCGGCGCGAGCGCCTCCGGTCCGCCTTCGCGTCGATCGAGCTCCACGAGAGGGCGCTGTGCGCGCGCATGGAAGAGGGACTGTCCCAACTCGACGGCGTGACACGGCACTCACGCGCCGCGCTGCGAACACCCACGATGCTGCTCACCTTCAACGACCGCGGCGCGTCGGACGCCTACCACTTCCTCGCCCGCTCGCAGGTCCACGCGCCGGCGGGATCGTTCTACGCGCTCGAAGCGTCCCGCCGTCTCGGCCTGGGAGACGACGGCGGCCTGCGCGTGGGCCTGTCCCCGTACAACAGCGCGGACGACGTCGAACGGCTCATGGCGGGCTTGTCGGCGTTCCTTCGCTCCTGAGCCGGGGTGGCGTCCGCTACGAGAAGCCGCCGTTCCACGAGGTTGGGACCGTAGCGGGGATGTCCGGCCGGGCCCTGGTCGAACCCCCGTTGGCCGTCAGGCGGTTGGGTCGTGGCCGTTTGCCGTCGTCGACGCGCGTCTGCGGGCTCGGTAGGCCGCCGCCTTGACCCGGTTGCCGCACTCGTCCATCCCGCACCAGGTGCGGC
This sequence comes from Streptomyces sp. NPDC058653, assembly GCF_042716895.1. Classification (NCBI taxonomy): domain Bacteria; kingdom Bacillati; phylum Actinomycetota; class Actinomycetes; order Kitasatosporales; family Streptomycetaceae; genus Streptomyces; species Streptomyces sp. NPDC058653. Next base: position 35,604 of record NZ_JBHXRM010000026.1, read on the forward strand.
GGGCGCCGCGTGAGCGGTCGAGATAGACGCGGGTGCAGGTGGGACGACCGCACTCCTTGAGATGGGCGTCAGGGTCAGAAAGCACGGCTACCGCCCCTCTGGCTATGTGGGAGAGGACCTCGCCGAGGCTCCCCGACATACGCAGACCGTCATCGCCGAGGCTGATCGTCGGCACCGGCCCGGCCGCCGTGCCGTTGACGATCCTGAGGCTGTCCGGGTCGAAGGGCCGGTCGAGCAGGCGGTCGAGGGCGAGTCGATAGACCGCCTCACGCAGTGACAGCGCGGACAGGAAGGTCGCGTGGTCGGCGGTTACGCGGTCCGGGAGCCCCTCACATTCGGCGACCCATCGCTCAAGGTCTCCCGGCGCGCCCAGACCGTCGAGGGGCAGGTCCCGGCGCGAGACCACCGTGCCCGCCAGATCGAGGGCCGGGTCGCCGCTCACGTACGCGAAATCCACGTCACCATCTTGACCGGTGACGAGGCCGGTGGCAAGGTCGTCACCTGCTGAACCAGTGACGTCGACCATCGGCAGGTCGACCACGAGCACGTCGACCACCAGCAAGTCGGCCACCAGCGAGGAGACCGTATGCCCGAGATCCGTGACATCGACGTCGTCGTCTTCGACGTCCTCGGCACACTCGTCGACGAACCGTCCGGGCTCCGTACCGAGATCCGCGCGGCACTGCCCGAGGCAGCCGACGCGGCCGTCGATGAACTGCTCGTTCTCTGGCAACGCCACGTCGAAGCCGAACAGCGACGCATCGCGCAGGGCCTGCGCCCGTACGCGAACAGCGGGACCATCGACGCGGAGGCCGCCCGACGGGTGGCCGAGCACGCCGGACTCACGGATCCGGCGGCCCTCGCACGGCTGGCGACGGCGGGGCAGCGTCTGCCGCCCTGGAACGACTCGGCAGCCGGTCTCGAACGACTCGCGCAGCGGTTCCCGGTACTCGGGCTCTCCAACGCCGGCCGCACCGCCCTCCTGCGTCTGAGCGCACACGCCGGGCTGCGCTGGCATCAAGCCCTCTCCGGCGAAGCCGCCCAGGCCTACAAACCGGCGCCGGAGGTCTACCGGCTCGCCATCGACACCGCCGGATGCCCACCGGAGCGCGTACTCATGGTGGCGGCCCATGCCTGGGATCTGCGGGGCGCGCGGGCGAGCGGCATGCGGACGGCGTACGTCCACCGACCGATAGGGGACTCACCGACGGGCGAGGACGTCTTCGACGGCCGGTTCGACGGCTTGGACGCACTGGTGACCGCGCTGAGCGCGAGTTAGGGTCCCTCGTCCGGATCTTGCGAGGCTGATCCGAACGAGGGCCCTGGCCCCCACCCCGTCCCGCGACGGAGACCCGCCGTCCTCAACCAGAGCCCCCGTAAGGCAATTCGCGCATCCGGCAGCACCTACAGGAGCCAGGCCCGCCACACACTCGCCGCGGATGACGGCGGTCGCGAGGCGTGGTGGGGGTGCCCATAGGGTGATGCCCATGTCTGCCACGCTTAGCTCCGCAAAATCTCGCGCCGCGCTCCGGACGTCGGCCCTGATCTCCGTCGAATTGCTGGTCATCCTCGTGATGGCCTCAGCGGCTCTCTGGGTCCTGGGGCAGATGTGGTCGGTCGTGTGGCCGCTCATCGTCGGTCTGCTCCTGACCACGCTGACCTGGCCCGTGGCCCGCTTCCTGCGCCGGCACGGATGGCATCCCGCGCTGGCCGCATCGGTGGTGATGGTGCTGTTCTTCGCGGTCGCCGCCGGCGTCCTGGCGCTGATCGCCGTTCCGGTCGCGTCCCAGTCGGGCGAGCTGGCGAGCGGAGTGAGCGACGGCATCGAGAAGGTGCGCGACTGGGCGGCGGGGCCGCCGCTGAACATCGGGGAGGACGAGATCACCGGCGCCCTCGACAGCGCGGCGGCCCGAGTCCAGGGCAGTGTCGGCACCGTGGTCAACGGCGTCGTCACCGGCGTGAGCACGGTGGTCAACGGCGTCGTCACCGCCGTTCTGGCCCTCTTCCTGATGTTCTTCTTCCTCAAGGACGGGCCGAAGTTCCTGCCCTGGCTCACTCGTCAGCTGCCCGGCCAGCTCGCCACCGACGTCCCGGTGGTGTTCGCGCGCAGTTGGGACACCCTCGGCGCGTTCGTCCGTTCCCAGGCGTTCGTGGGCCTGCTCGACGCCGTCTTCATCGGCCTGGGGCTCTGGATCGTGGGCGTACCACTCGTACTCCCGCTGGCCGTACTGACGTTCATCTCCGCGTTCGTACCCGTCGTCGGCGCCCTGTTCGCCGGACTGGTCGCGGTGCTCATCGCGCTGGTGTCGAACGGCCCGACCGACGCGCTGATAGTGCTGGCGATCATCATCGTGGTGCAGCAGCTCGAAGGCAACGTGTTCCAGCCCATGGTCCAGAGCCGCGGGCTCGGCCTCCACGCGGCGGTGATCCTGCTGGCGGTCACGCTGGGCGCCAGCCTGGCGGGCATTGTGGGCAGCCTGCTCGCCGTACCGGCCGCCGCGTTGATCGGGGTGCTCTGGACGTACGTACGCGAACAGCTCATGGACGCACCGGAGGATCCGTCGACGGACCCCTCGACCGATCCGGCGACCGGCCCGCCGGCCACGATCGGTGACGGTGTCCCGGCGTCGTAAACGCGAGAGATCCACGGTCCGACGGACCGTATCGCGACACACAACGTCGCCCTTCCCGACCTGTTGTTGTCAGGAAGGGCGACGGAGATCGTGACCCGTGCGGGGGACACTGACGGCCACGGGATCTGATTGCGGCTGTCCGACCCCCGGAGCGGCCGTCAACGACACGGGAAGTCGACGCCAGCCGCGCGCAGCTTCGCCTCGATCAGCGCGTTCAGCCTGGCGACGGCCGGTACCTGCTCCTCCCGGTGGTGGTTGACCAGTCCGTACCGGGAGGCGGTGTCGGACCGGTTCAGAAAGCCGTTCGGCATCGCCAGCAGCGCACGATTCGCCAGCAGCCTCTCGGCCATCGCGGACGCCAGCTCCTCGATCCGGGGATCGTCCGGATCCCGGAACCGCGCTTCCCAGCCGCGCTTGGTCAGCTCGACGAACTCGGGATCGTCGATCCAGTGCTCAAGCACGCTCAGGAAGCTGTCGAAGACCTCCGGAACCAGCGCCCGGGTCAGTACCAGAGCCTCCCGCTGAGTGGCCAGATAGTCGTCCGTGAAGCCGAGATCGGCGAGCCGGTCCAGGACCGCACAGGCCCGGTCGGGCAGCAGGGCGCGGTCGCCCTGGGCGAGCCGGAGCAGCGTGTCCCGGCGCGCCACGAGGTCTTCGATACGCTCGGTGAGCCGGCGCCGGACATCGTCCAGGGCGGCGGCGAACCGCTCGGGACCGGTGTCGAGCAGCTCACCGATCTCGGCCAGCGGCACGCCCGCCCCGGCCAGGGTCCGGACCTGGACCAGCCGGAGCAGGTCGGTCGATCGGTAACGCCGGTAGCCGGAGCTGTCGCGCTCCGGCTCGGCGACCAGACCGAGCCGGTGATAGTGCCGCACCGTCTTGACCGTGACGCCGACGAACGCCGCCGCCTGACCGATCGTCAGCCCGTCCGCCATCGCCTCAGCCCACCTCCGGACGGTGTCCGGCCACACCCCGGCGAACCGCGTCGGGGCCGGCACGGAAGTCCTCGCGCCAGGTGCGGAAGTCCTCGTGCCCGGTCGGGCCACGGTCGCTTCCGGCCTCGGCGCCCGGCTTGAGGTACGGCTCGCAGTCGATCACAGGGGTGAGGGTAACGCGCGTCCTCGGCTCATGATCACGACAGGGCTTGAGCTTGACCTTGGGTCAGGGTGCAGGCTCGCCGCACGGCCGCGACGAAAGGCCGGCAGCCATCAGGCCGCCCCCGTCGTCGTGCTTCCGAGCCGTGCCGTGCACCCCACCATCGCGAGACAGGAATGACCATGAGCGAGCCCCTCCGGACCGATGCGAACACCACCACCACAGCGCCGGACCGCCCGGAGCTGAGGAAGGCCATCCAGGAGATCGTCGATTCCGGCTTCGCCGGGATTCAGCTGCGCGTGCACGACGAGCGCGGCACGTGGGTCGGCAGCGCCGGGGTGAGCAAGCTGGGTGAGTCCGCCGAGCCGCCGACCGACGGGCACTTCCGGGTCGGCAGCATCACCAAGACCTTCACCGCCGCCCTGGTCCTGCGACTGGTCGCCGAGGACAGGATCGGGCTGGACACCCCGGCGGACGACTATCTGCCCGAATTCGGCCTCGACCGGCGGATCACGGTCCGGATGCTGCTCCAGCACACCAGCGGACTGTTCAGCTTCACCGGCGAGATGTACGAGGACGGGACGATCGTGCCCGGAGGAATCGCCGGAATGGGCCAGGGGTGGATGGACAACCAGTTCCGCACCTACCTGCCCGAGGAGCTCGTACGGATGGCGCTCACCGAGCCCGCGCGCTTCGAACCCGGGACGGACTGGAGCTACTCCAACACCAACTACGTACTGGCCAGGCTGCTCATCGAGAAGGCCACCGCCCGCCCGTACGCCGACGAGATGCGCCGGCTGATCCTGGAACCGCTCGGGCTCACCGGCACCGTGCTGCCGGGCGCCTCGCCGGAGATCCCCGAGCCGCACGCCCACGGTTATTACGGGTACGAGGACGGCGGCCGGTGGAAGGTGGGGGACACCACCCTCTTCAACCCGTCCTGGATCTCCGCCGCCGGCGACATGATCTCGACCAGCCGGGACCTGCACACCTTCTTCTCCACCCTGGTAGGCGGGGGGCTCCTGCCCGCCCCGTTGCTGGCGGAGATGTGCACGCCGCGCCCCACGCCGCTCCCCGCGATGGGATACGGCCTGGGTGTGTTCGTGGAGAGGACGGACGACGGCGGCACCATCCTCCAGCACAACGGCGGCTTCTGGGGCTGGGCGTCGCTCATGTACAGCACGCCCGACGGCGGCAGGACCCTGACCGGCTCCCTGACCTCCGGCGAGGCCGAACTCGACCTGGCGGGCCTGTCGGAGGCGTTCGAGAAGGCGAAGCGGCGACTCGTCGAGGAGGTGTTCGGCACGCGGCCCACCGACGGCGACGGGCGCGCCGCCTGAACCTCCGGCGCAGAATCAGCGCCCCTCGTCGCCCGCCGGCTGCTCCGGACCTGTCGACCGTTCCCGAGCCGGCGCGGGTGCCCCGGACCAGACCCGGCAGGAGATCGCCACCACCAGCGGCCACACAGCCTGAACGAAGGTCACCACCCGCTCCGCGACGCCCGGCGCCTGCCCGTTCTGCAACTCCACCGCGAACCACACGGCGGCGGCGCACATCAGGACGGTCGCCACGACCGCCACCTTGAAGTTCAGCCCCCACGGGACGTTCTTCCCGCCCCGCCTCGCGGCGAGCGCGGGCCAGATCGCGAGCAGTACGAAGCCCGTACCCGCCACCAGCCCGTGCTTCAGCGCCCCACCACTGACGGGCGCGGGCACCAGCGTCAGGGCCACGGCGGACAGCCCGCCACCGGCCAGGGCGAGCCGCCCGGGGAACGCGGCCTCGCGCAGCCCGTGCGCCGTGGCCAGATAGGAGGCCCCCAGCACGATGAGGACGCCGGTCATCAGCCAGTAGCCGCGGGCACCGTAGGACGCCAGGATGCTGAGCGTGTCTCGGGCGGGGTCGTAGGTCGGTCCCTGAAGCCGTTGTGCAATTGTCGAACCGCCGACCAGAAACACAGGGGCGCCTGCCGAAGAGAGCAGGACCCACCAGGGGGCACGTCGCATCGCCCCACCGTAAACATCACTCGCCGTGTCCTCCGGATGACACACACTCGACGGTCAAACCGTCACTAACTGGGCGAAAGGTGGCGAGGGCGGGTGTCTGAGGAGTCAGGCCCGCCCACCCCGGCACAGTCGCGCACACCCGTTCGACCAATACCGAAATGGCTCGCGGGTCCGGGCCGTCACCGACGAACATGGAACCTATGAGTGACCGACCCGCACGATGGACCCAGGCGAACATCTACCCCGACATGTGGGCCGACCCGGACGACGACCCCCGCAACAGCGAAGGGGTCGGTCCGGACGGTGAGCTGGCGACGCTGAAGGAGTTCCTGACGGACTACCGCATGACCCTGCGGATGAAGTGCGAGGGCCTGGACGCGGAGCAACTCGCCCGTCGCTCCGTTCCGCCTTCGACGATGTCGCTGCTCGGTCTGCTCCGCCACCTCGCCGAGGTGGAACGGGACTGGCGGAACTGGATCACCGACGGCGATCCGCTGCCGAAGATCTACGGCGACGCCGGCGGGGACTTCCACGGAGCCGTCGCCGAGGAGGCCGACGTGGAGGCTGCGTACTCCGTTCTGGCGGAGGAACAGGCGGCGACCGACGCCAAGCTCGCCGAGCACCCCGATCTGGGCACGCGCCTCGGCAAGGACGGCATCGCGGTCCGGGAGCTGATGGTGCACCGGATCGACGAGTACGCCCGCCACTGCGGACACGCCGATCTGCTGCGCGAGTGCGTCGACGGACGGGTGGGGCAGTGAGAAGGAACGGGCGAGCGGCACGTAACACATGACCGTGCGGCCCCGCCGAAATCCGGATGACCCGCTACGGGGCGGACCCTAGGCTCACCGCTCATGGAAGCCGACGAGCACATGCTCAACGTGGTTGATGTCGAGGCGACATGCTGGGAGGGGTCACCGCCGCCCGGCCAGGTGAGCGAGATCATCGAGATCGGACTCACGGTCGTCGACCTCCGCGCGGGCGAACGCCTCGCCAAACACCGGCTGTTGGTGCGGCCGGACAGGTCGAAGGTGAGCCCGTTCTGTACGGAGCTGACCGGACTGACGCAGACCGAGGTCGACGGAGGCCTGCCGTTCGCCGAGGCGTGCCGGGCACTGGCCGTCCGGCACCGAACCGCACTGCTGCCGTGGGCGAGTTGGGGCGACTACGACCGTAACCAGTTCACCCGCCAGTGCGGGCAGACAGGTACGGAGTACCCCTTCGGTCACCGTCACACGAACGCGAAGGTCTCCTTCACCGCCTCGTACGGCCTGCGGCGCCGCCCCGGAATGGCCCAGGCCCTGACGGTGGCCGGCCTCCCACTTGAGGGCCGCCACCACCGGGGCGACGACGACGCGTGGAACATCGCCGCGCTGGTGCTCGATCTGGCGGGCCGCGGGGACTGGCCGGTCGACTAGGACCCGCACCTGGAGCCCGGATCCGCCCACCAGGGAACGGCGCGATGCGCGCTCGTAAATCCGTGGGGCATGGCGAGGCCCTGCGGTAGCGTTCCGCGGATGAGCGTGCGACGTACGTGGCGGACTGTGGCTGCCGGGCGCAACCAGGGGTTCTACCAGCCCGGTTGGGAGCTTCTGATCAATCGCGGGGGGACCGTGGCCTTGGTCGGCCCGGACGGGAACGTCGTCAACCTGGTGAGCGAGCGGTGAGCGGCGGCCTGGTGGTCGTCGGCGCCGGCATCGTCGGCGCCTCCGTGGCCTATCACGCGGCCCGGGCCGGTGCCGACGTGACACTTGTCGACGCCGGGCGCCCGGGTGCGGGCGTGACGGCGGACTCGTTCGCCTGGATCGGAGCGTCCGGCGTACGCAGCGGGCCGGCGGCCGCGCTGCGGGCGACGGCGACGGACGAGTACCACCGGCTGGAGGCCGAGCTGCCAGGACTCCCGGTTACCTGGTCCGGCTCGCTGTCCTGGGGCACCACGGACGTGGCGCCGGAAGCGGGCCCCGGGCAGGAGATCGTGGACGCGGCCAGGGTGGCGGCGCTTGAGCCCGCCCTGCGGCAGCCCCCGGAATGGGCCGTCTGGGCACCTGATGACGGCGCCGCCGACTCGGTGGGCGTGACCGAGCGGCTGGTCGCGGGTGCCCGCGCCCACGGCGCCCGGGTCTGTCCGGACACCCCGGTCACCGCGGTCAAGCGGGATGCCACGGGCCGGGTTGTCGGAGTCGAGACGGCAGCGGGGCCGCTCTCTGGTGGGACCGTGGTCCTCGCCGCGGCGGCGGCCACGGCGGCGCTGGGCGCGCCGCTCGGCGTACGCATCCCGGTCGACCCGTCGCCGGCGACGCTCTTCCGCTTCAGCGCTCCGGTCGGTCTGGTCCGCACCGTGGTCAACAACCTGGACTTCGATCTCCGGCAGGTCGCCGCGGACCGGCTGATCGCCGCCGCGGACTCGCCCGAACGGACACTCGCCGCCGTCCGGTCCACGTTCCACGGCGCTGCGAACGTCGAGCTGCTCAGCGCCCGGGTCGGCCTACGCCCCATGCCGGCCGACGGCGAGCCGATCATCGGCCCGGTCACCGGAGTGCCCGGCCTCTACGTGGCGGTGCTGCACGCCGCGGTCACGCTCGCGGCGGCCGTGGGCCGCCTGGTCGCACGGGAACTGATCGACGACACGGCCGAGCCGTTGCTGGCGGGCTGCCGTCTGGACCGCTTCTGAGGGGCCTGGCCTGTCTTCAAGTGCCGCCCGGCCCGCCGACGGACGGCATAACTCTGAAGACAGGCCCATGCAGGGATGGCACGCACCGTCGTCCCGTGGCCGTTGTCGTCCGGTGGCCGGTTTGGTCGACCACCGGACGAACCGTGAAGACGGACTCTAGAGGGCGCCTAGTAGAGCTTGGCGACGGCGGTGCGGGTGCTCGTGCGGAACGGGGCGAGTTCCTCCGAGAGCGTCCAGCCGAGGTGGCCGACCTCCAGGACCGTGACCGTACGGCCGTCGCGACCCACGGAGATCAGATGCGCGTCGGCGGTCCCGACCTCGGGGTGGGACGTGTCCACGTTGTAGACGTCGGCGCCTTCTTCGACAGCGATCCTGCCGTGGTAGAAGGCCTCGCCGACGATGCCGTTCTCCGCGAGCCGGTCGAGGCATCCGGCTATCCGCTGGTTGAGCTTGGTCACCAGTGTCTTCGCCTTGGCCGTGGTGGCGGCGACGGTGGTGGTCTGGCGGCCGGTCGTGTCCAGCTCGGTGCGGAACTCCCGGTAGGAGGAACCGCTCGCCGGGACCACTCCGGCGGTGCACACGGAGCCGTACTCCGGAAGACCCGTCCGCACAGGCTCGGCGGTCCACGGCGTGCTGGCGGCGGGCAGTTGCGACGCCGCCAGGAACTTGGGCGCCGGCGGAGCGGCGGCCGTGGCCGTCGCGAGCGAGGCGAGGGTCAGGCCCGTCACCGTCGCGGTCAGGACGGCGGTGCGGATCGCGTTCATGTTCATTGGTCGGGCTCCCCCGTTGATGGTTGCTGGTGAAACGCCTGACCAGCATCGGCGGGCCCGGACCGGCGCAACAAGACATTCCCCCACGTACGGAACGCCTGGGACAGTTCCACCCCATCTGACGTGCCGTTACCTCCCTGGAGGGGAACGCCCGGCGGAACGACGCGGGAACGGAGCCGGCGGTCGCGCCCTCGTCCGTGGCCGGAGGTTCATGGCTCGCTGTCGGGCACCGGCGACGGGACGGCCGGCCACGGAGTAAATCGTTCGCCCAGGGCACCCCTCGGTGGGACCATCCGGTGTTATGACCGTTGCCGCGCCCCAGCCGTCCGATTCCCCGACCGATCCCGTGGTCCGCACGGCGGCCGGAGCGGTCCGCGGCACTCGCGAGGGGAACGTGGCGGTGTTCCGGGGGATCCCGTTCGCCGAACCGCCTGTCGGCCCACTTCGGTTCGCGGCGCCACGGGCGGTCCGCGCGTGGGACGGCGAGCGGGAGGCGGTCGGGTTCGGACCGCCGCCACCGCAGGCCGGGTTCTTCGGAATGGACGGACGGGCGCGGGAGGCGGCAGGACACGACTGGCTGACGGTCAATGTCTGGTCGCCCGACCCGGGGCCCGGCGCGGGCCTGCCGGTGATGGTGTGGATCCAGGGCGGCGGGTACGTGATCGGCATGTCCGGGCTGCCCGAGTACGACGGCGGTCGCCTGGCGGGGGAGGGCGGCGTCGTACTGGTCACGTTCAACTACCGCGTGGGTGTAGAGGGTTTCGCCCAGATCGAGGGGGCACCGGCGAACCGGGGACTGCTCGACCAGGTCGCCGCACTGGAGTGGGTACGCGACAACATCCGCGCCTTCGGCGGGGACCCGGACCGGGTCACCGTCTTCGGCCAGTCGGCGGGCGCGGGCTCGGTTGCCGCGCTGATGGCGATGGGCCGGGCGCGGGGGCTCTTCCACCGGGCCGTCGCCCAGAGCGTGCCGGGCACCTTCTTCTCGCCGGAACTCGCCGCCGACATCGCCGTCGCCTGCGCCGCCGAACTGGGGCTGCGGCCCACGACGGCCGACCTGTCGGCCGTGGACCCGATCCGGCTGTCCGGCGCCGGTGACGCCCTCACGGCCAAGCTGGCACAGCGGGTGGAGCGTTGGGGTCGACCCGCGCACCGGCAGATTCCGTTCGCGCCCGTCGTCGACGGCGATGTCCTGCCCGCCACCCCCTGGCGCGCACTGGCCGACGGCGCCGGCCGGGGCATCCCACTCATCGCGGGCCACACACGCCACGAACACCGACTGTTCGGACTCATCGACGGCACGCTCGGCCAGGTGACCGAGGAGCAGGCCTCGGAGGCCCTGCGGATGTACGCCCCCGGCCCCGACGGTCCCCGGCGCTACCGCGAGGCCTACCCGTCGTCCGACCCGAACGAGCTGTACGAACTGGTCCACGGGGACTGGCTGTTCCGCATGCCGTCCCTCCACCTCGCGCACGCCCAGCTCGCCGGCGGAGGCCGCGCCCACCTCTACGAGCTGACCTGGCCCGCACCCGGCATGGGCGGTGCGCTCGGAGCCTGCCACGGCCTGGACGTGCCGCTCGTCTTCGGCAATCCGGACGTCGGCCAAGCCGCAGGTCTGATCGGTGACGACCCCGCCAGGGAGGCGGAGACGCTGTCGGCGCACCTCCGCACCGCGTGGACGGCGTTCGCGACCCACGGCGACCCCGGCTGGCCCGCGTACGACACCACGCGGCGACTGACCCAACTCTTCGACACACAACCGGTCTTGGCCCCGTACCCGGAGGAGCGGTCCCGTGTTCTCTGGGAACACCATGTCTTCCCGGCCCTGCCGCTGACCGACCGGTGAACAGATCCATCCGGAAGGGGCGAAAAGACGAGGCCCACAGATGAGTTGGCGGGGACCACCGGGGCCAAGGGTGTGTGCTGTCCATGTGTTCCTCATCACCCACACCACAGCGGCACGGGTTCATCTGGGTAGAGTCCACACCCAACACCCCAGCCGAGGAGCCCTCATGCCCACACAGGAGAACAACACCCTCAAGACCCAGTACGCGGAGCAGGTCGCCGTGGACCTTGAGCGGAACACCGCGGAGCAGGAGCGTATCCGTGCGGAAGTCGCCTCTCTACAGGCGCAGTTGAGCGGTCTGGAGCAGGACCACGAGCTGCTGGTCGGTGTGCGCGCGGCACTCGGCGGCGCCACCGTCGGCGCGAGCGGCGGGAAGTCATCGGCCAAGGCCGGGAGTTCGTCGAGCCCGTCGGCCAGGAAGACCGCACGGAAGAAGACCGCGGCGAAGAGCGGGAGGAAGGCCGCGCCGGCGGGGGAGAAGGCCGCCCCGCTCACCGAGCTGATCCACGAGTATCTGAAGGACCAGTCGGAGCCGCGTACGGCCGGCGAGATCGCGGCGGCGCTCATCGCCGTCCACCCGCACCGCAACATCAACGACAACCTGGTGCGCACCACGACGGAGCGACTGGTCGGACGCAGCCGTGTGGAACGGACCAAGCAGGGCGTCACCGTGCACTACACGGCAGCCCAGCAGGACGATTCCGCCACCGCCTCCGCTGCGTCGGACAAGGAACTCGCGCCCGCCGAAGCCTGATCGGCTCCCCCGAGACCGGACCGAGCCCCTCGCCGCGCATCGTCCCACCACTGCCCACACCCGCGCCGGTGTGTGTCCGTGCGCCGCGACGATCTTGTCGAGCGACGCGACGGGAATTCGGTGTTCCACCAGGTGCGCCGGGTAATTGACCCGCGAAGAGTGAAGAGGGACGAGTCGACTCGGCGGAGGGCACACCGTGGCAGACGGGCAAGAAGCGGTTCGGCTGCATGTGTTCAGTGGCTCCGCCGCCGCCGCCGAGGTCGAGAGCGCGCTCGCCGACGCAGGAATCCAGGGACGCCGACTGGCCGCGCACGGCAGTGTGCCGCTCGCTGAGGTGCTGTTCGCCGCTTCCGCGTCCGTCACCGCGCTGGCGCACCTCATCACCGTGCTCAGGCGCCACTTCAAACGGGGGGTGATGGTCGACGCGCTCGGCGCGGACGGTGTCGTCGTGAAGGCCGACGGATCGCTGCCGCGCGGGCTGGTGATCGTTCGTCACGCCGGCGGCGAGATCGAGGTGCGTGACGCCGAGGGCATCGGACAGGCGCTGCTGGGCGCGATCGGCACCCAGGGTCCCGCCCCGGGGGCACCCGCACCGCCACCCCCAGGGGGTCCCGGTGTCTGAGAGGCCCTACAGCCGCAGCCTGCTGTTCGCGACGTACCAGAACGCCGAACTGGCCAGAGAGGCGATCAGCCTGGCCCGGGTGTTCGCGGACACGGACTTCCTCCGGGCCGCCGACCCCGAGGGAAAAATCCTGCGGGACTGGTCGCGGTTCGTCGCGATGAACGATCGGCTCCGGCACACGCTGGACGGCGTTCTTCTGGCCTACGCAGTTTCGCCGCGCCAGGACGGCACACCGAGGGAGTGGGCCGAGGCCGGCCGACTGGCGGGCCGCGTCGAGGCTTTCGTCCTCCCCTCCACGGCCGTGGAGTGCCAGGTCGTCGAGCAGGAGTCGGACGGCGGGGAGCCGGCGTACCTCATCGCCCTGTCCGGTTTCTGCGGCGAGGTCATGGCCAACGTCTCCTGGGCGCTGCCCACAGTGCTCCAGCACTACGCGAGGCTGCGGGAGAAGCTGGCCCAGGAGCATCTGCGTGAGCTCATCGAGGTCCACGGCCTCGGCAGCCGGGCGATGGAGGAGAGCGACTACATCCAGGGCAAACGGGCCGTCAACGAGTTCGATGCCTGCGTCGAGTCGTACGTACGCACGTGGACGACCAAGGGGGCGGTCGCGCCGAAGTCGTTCCTGCCCCGCGCCGGTTCCCTGCCCTTGTCGGAACGCGGGCGGGTGGGGGAGACGTACGCCGCCTGCACGGCCTTTCTTCTCTCGCACGAGCTCCAGCACATCGAGGGCGGACACTTCCTCTCGGCCGACTCGGTCGCCGCCTTCCCTCCCTTCATGGCGGACCTGCCGGAGGACGTCCTGCGCGAGGTGGAAGCCGACTGCGCGGCGTTCACCCTGACCATGAACACGGCGATCGTCAGGGAGTTCAGCGACGAGGACCGTCCTCACGTGCCGGACTTCGCGGCACTGGCGAGGGACCTTCCGTCGGGTCGTCCCTCGCTGCTGTCCGGGAAGCGGCGCCGACAGCAGCGCGCCCTCGACGAGGTCACGCGTCTGCGCGCGTGTATCAGCCGGGCCGTCGGAGCCATGCTCTGCTTCTACGCGGTGACGGACCTGTTTGCCGTCATGGCCCGGCAGCACGGCGACGAAGCACAGTCAGCCCGATTCGAGCGCGTCGCGGAGCGCAAGGATGTGGTGCGGCGGTATGCGACCTGGCTGCTCGACGGGCTTGAGCAGGACTGGGGGATGCGGATCTGGCACCCCGAGGAAGCCGCACTGTGGACCGGACTCGATCAGCACGTCGAGCATCTGAAACAGACCGTCGTGCCCACCGCCAAGCCGGGACGAGCACCCGGCACTCTCCCCCCGTGGGCGGTGAACCCCGAACACCGGCCGTGAGGGCACACGCCCCGAGCCGCCGACCGGGCCCCGGCCGCGCTCCACCAGGGCGCCACCGGCTGGACCTGCGCCTTCCTGCCCGCCGTGCTGTACTGGCCAGATGAATGCCAAGCACACGCGGGCGTTCGTCGCGCGCGCAGAGCGGCACCGTAGGGCGGCTTCCGGCACGGTCGGCGCCGAGCAGGCCGAACAGATTCGCGCCAGGGTGCGGCTCATGATCGAGATCACGGCGCGGGCCGGTTCCTACCGGAGAGGCCTGGTCAAGGCCGCCGGGCGCCTCAGCCCCGAGGAAGCGGAGATCCTCGCCGATCTGGAGTCCCACGGGCTCCAGGTACCGCAGCTCCGCGACGTGCTGCGCGGTGGGCACGTACTGGTGGACGACCCACGGCTGTACGAGAAGTGGCGGCTCTCCAAGGGCAGTCACTCGCGGCTGTCCAGCCACCATCGCGACATCGACAAGAAGCTCTACCCGGACATCGGGATGCACGGACACGTCGTACGGGAGAAACTGCACGGCCGTACGGCGCAGGGCACCTGGGTGCAGCTGGAGAAGACCCCGGCCGCGTTCGGCGGGCCCAAACTGCCGCGTCCGAGCGACCTGCGGCATCTGATGGACTACGTGGTGTACAGGCTCACCGACAGCAACGTCGGCCCCTGGGGACTGTCCCGGATGACCGAGCGGCGCCCGCTCTACCTCGCGCCGGTGCTGGCGGTGCCCACCTCCCTGACGCCGCCGATCGCGCGGTCCCTCACCCTCGCCCTGCGCCGTATCGAGGCGAACGACGACGTCACGTCCGCGTCCCAGGAACTCGCGGCCCATTTCCCGCCACCCGACCGACCGGATCTGGCCGGCGAGCTGGGCCGGGCGCTGTCCCCCAGGGCCGGCCGGGGCCTGTTCGGCAACTCCGACGTATGGGTGACGCAGACCCCGTCCCGTACCGCCGCGTCCGTACTCCGTGAGAGCCGCGCGGCACCCGCCGTGGACGGGTGGGCCAAGGGAGGTACGTCATGAGCGAGGATCAGAACGGCACCCCTCCGGCGTCGTCGCCGGGGCCCGGCGAGGCGTCCGTTCCCCAGGGTCTTGTCACGGCCGTGGTGGATCTGGTGAACACCGGACCGGTGCTGCTCGGTGCCTACACCATCGCCGAACTCACCGCCGTGGACGCGATCGTGGACTTCCTGGAGGCCCGGCCGTCGGACGACGAACTCACCGAGGCCGTACGCTCGTTGGCCGCACGCCAACTGCTCCTGGCGGGCTCCTCGGGCGAGGAGGTCCAGGTGCGGGGGGACCTGGGCATCGCCGTCGCGTTCCAGCAGCGTGCCAGGAAGGTGCTCGACGCCCGTACGACCGGAACCGAGCCGGGCGAGCCCTGGCGGATCCTGCTCCTTCCCCAGCCCGAGCGCATCTGTCTGATGGTCAGCATCGACGCGCTCGGCGTCCACCAGATCGGCCTGTACAAGCTCGACGAGGCGCTCCGTACGCTCACCGAGTGGCTTCCCCGAGGACCGTCGGCGGACGCCGATCCGTCGGCCGACACCGACGCCCTGCTCAACGGGGCCGAGCGCTCCGCGCTGGTCACCGTGACCGAGTACACCGCGGTGGGATCGGCCGAGACGGCGGGGGACAGTACGGATCTGATCCTGGCCCGCAACGAGGGGCGGCTGCACCTCCTCTCGCCGGACCCGGCGCACCGCGACAAACTGGTGCCGACGAACGCGGGCGGCGACGACGGTGTACGCGACAGGCTGGCAGACCTCCTGGCCGCGTAAGGGTTTCGGCCGGCACGGAGGGTTCTACGGTCGTGCGGGGGGTCAGGCCGGCGTACGCGGAGGGGGTGCCCGGCCCGCTCAGAGCCAGCCGTTCTCGCGGGCGAGACGGGCGGCCACGTGGCGGTTCTCCGCGCCCAGCTTCATCGCGGCGGACGACAGGTAGTTCCGGACCGTTCCGACGGACAGCGAGGCGCGGGCGGCGATGTCCGCGACCGGCGCCCCGTACTCGGCGTACGCGAGGAGTTCCGTCTCCCGGGGCGTCAGCGGCGATTCCCCCGCGGTGATGGCGTCGGCGGCCAGCTCCGGATCGACGTACCGGCCGCCGGAGTGGACGGTACGGATGATCTGCGCGAGGCGGTGCGCCGACACCGTCTTGGGTACGAAGCCGCGTACACCGAGGCTCAGCGCACGCTTCAGCGCGCCGGCCCGTGCGTGGCTGGTAACGATCAGCGAGGCGCACTCCGGCACGGACTCGCGAAGTCGTGAGGCGACCGTCAGACCGTCGGGGCCGGGCATCTGGAGGTCGAGCACGGCGACGTCGGGGCGGTGCGCTCGCGCCATGGCCAGGGCCTCGTCGCCGGTTCCGGCCTGCGCGACGACGGTGATGTCGTCCTCCAGGGTGAGAAGAGAGGCGACAGCGCCCCGGATGAGGTGTTCGTCGTCCGCCAGCAGGACCGTGATCATTCGCCTTCCCCCCACGGGATGTGCGCGGTGAGGCGGAAGATCCCGCCCGGTTTCTGTTCCGTCGTCAGTGTGCCGCCCAGCGCGGCCAGTCGCTCCCGCAGCCCGGCGAGACCGGTACCGGAGCCCGTATCGCTGCCGGTGTCTCGCGGCGCGTCGGGCACGCCGTCGTTCTCCATCACCAGCACGGCCGAGGAAGGACCCGCGGCCCGCAGCGACATCGTGCAGCGGGACGCCCCCTGTGCGTGCCGGAGCACGTTCGTCGTCGCCTCGCGGACCACCCAGCCGAGGGCCGCCTGCACCTCGTCGGGCAGCCGCTCCGCCGCTGCGTACTCGATACGGCAGGTGATCCCGGCCGCCTCCAGGACGGAGCGCGCTCCGGCGAGTTCGGTGTGCAGGTCGGCCGTGCGGTACCCGCGTACCACCGACCGGATCTCCCGCTGCGACTCCTGCGCGATGCGCTGCACCTCCTCCATGTGCTCGACCGCCTCGGGCCGGCCGCGCCGCCCGAGCTGCGCCGCGAGTTCACTCTTGAACGCCACGACCGCGAGGTTGCGCCCCAGTACGTCGTGCAGATCGCGGCCGAAACGCAGCCGCTCCTCTGCGACGGCCAGCCGTGCCTGCGTCCCGCGCGCGGCGGCCAGCTCCTCGACGAGCCGCACACCCCATCCCGAGGCCCGGAACGCGAGGCCCATGAACGGCACGATGAGCGCACTCGCGACGGTGACCACAACCACCAGCGAGCCGGTCAGCCCTGCCGCGGCCGCCCCCGCCAGGGACGCGACCGTCACCGCCCCCACGAGAGACGCTCCGAGCCGGGGCGGCAGCGCCAGGACCGAGGGCCCGGAGAAGAACATCAGCAGCCACAGCAGGTAGGAGACCAGCGCGCGGTCGTCGATCCGGCCCGACGACAGCAGTACGCATCCCAGAGCCGCCATCACCGCCGTCAGGGTCGTGTACGCCACCAACAGACCACCGGGGCGCGGTCCCGCGGCGAGATAGCGGCGCAGGGCGGCGCGGCTGAGCAGGATCTGGATCGCCGCGTGCGCCACGCCGAGCAGGGCGACCGAGACCCGTACGGGTGCGCCGGTGTCCGTCGTCGCCACCCAGAGCGCCCACAGACCCGCCTCGCAGACGGCGAAGAACCCGACACCGCCCAGCGCGGAGCGGCGGTACTGCTCGGGTCCGTCCGGGCCACCGAGCCGCTCCACCCAGTCGTTCACGCTCATGGTCCAGCTCTCCTGTCCTCGGGTCGGGGTGCTCAGTTGCGTGGGCTCCAGCGGAACCATCGCCGTACACCGAGAGCCGCCACACCGGTCCAGGCCAGAGTGGCGAGCACCAGGCGGCCCTGGTCCACGGCGCCCAGGTCGCCCGTCCAGCCACCCCGCAGAAGATCCATGACGGGCGAGAACGGCAGCCACGCACTGATGTCGGCCGCCCTGCCCGGCAGGACCTCACGCGGCAGGAACATCCCCGAACCGGCCATGCTCAGCAGCCAGAAGGGCAGGAACGTCAGCTGCGCGCTCTCCGCCGTCCTCGTGACCGCGGCCGTCAGCGCCCCTCCGGCCATGAGCAGTGCCGCGCCCGTCAGCACCGCGACGACCACCAGATGCGGGGCCGCGGGCGCGGGCGCGTCCAGCGCCACGGTCATGAGGAGGATCAGCAGCACACACTGCACGACCGCCAGCAGCAGGGCGGGGATGGCTCCGGCGGCGAAGATCTCCCAGTCGCGCACCTCGCCCGTCCGCAACCGCTTGAGCACCAGGCTCTCGCGCCGCGTGACGTACACAGTGACCAGATTCGCGTAGACGGAGAAGATCAGTGCCAGCCCCAGCGCACCGGGCAGCAGGACGGTGGCCATGGACAGGCCGGTGTCGCCGAGATCCAGGTCCCTGACCATACCCCGCAAGGAGAAGGCCGTGAGGGCAGGCACGAAGAGCGCGGTGACCAGCGCGGCCTTGTTGCGCATCAGCAGTGTCAGCTCCGCGCGGCCGAGCGCGGCCAGCCGCTCCGCCGTGCGGGTCCGGGGAGGCGCGTCCCCGCCGGCCTCGGCCCCGGCGTCCGGTCGCGTGACGCTCGACGCCGTCATCGACGGGTCCCCTCGTCGCCCAGCTCCTCGGCGATCTTCTTGAACGCCCGTTCCAGCGAGGCCGATCGCGCGTTCAATGCGTACAGGGCCACCCCGGTCCGCTCCGCCCAGGACAGGACTTCGGTCGCGGTGCGCTGGAGATCCCGGGTCTCCAGGCGGACCGTCCGGCCCGCGATCTCGTGGCGGGTCACTCCCATCGGGGCGAGCGGCGGCAGATCGCCGAGGAGAAGCCCGTACGGCAACTCGAAGCTGATCCGCGAGGGCCTCTCGGCGACCGTGTCGGCCACCCGTCCGGTGGTGGCCCGGCCATGTACGGCGTCGAACCTCCGGTAACCGCGCCGCGGTCCGGCGGTCCCGATGACTGTGTTCATGCGCTCCACACTCCCCTCAATACGGGGCGAGCGGCAGTGCCGTCTGTCATGGGTGCACATGACAGATCTCATGGCGCGCCCATGACCACGGAGAAGGGAACCTCAGCGGGCCCTCAGCGGCCGACGGAGCCGTCGGCCTGCTCACGGAGGATGTCGGCGTGGCCCGCGTGCCGTCCGGTTTCCTCGATCATATGGACCAGGACCCACCGCATGGTCGGTGCGGATGCCGGACGCGGGGGGTTCGGGATGGGCAGGCTCAGGTCCGGGCAGTCCGCGATCACGCGGTTCGCCTGCTCGATCGCCTCTCGGTATCCGGCGAGCACCTGCTCCGCCGTCTCCTCGGCGGCGGGACGCATGCTGGCCGCCCAGTCGGCGGAATCCTCGCCCAGGAAATGGAAGCGTTCGACGGCCGTGAGGTGTTTGACCAGTCCCAGAAGGCTGGTGCCCGAGGGCACTCCGGGCGTGCGGACCTGCGGTTCCGGCACCCCCGTCACCTTGCCCGCGATCGCGCTCCGCAGATAGTCGAGAAAACCGACCAGAGTCGTCCTCTCGTCGGCGTCGACGCGCGGGGGCTTCGTGTCGGTCATCCGGATCCCTCCTCAGGGGGCCAGTTCAGTAGGTCCTGCGGGACACGACGATGCCCATGCCCCGTCCCCCTGGCAAAAATCCTTGCCGGACCGGCAACCCGACCTCCCCGGATGCGGCTGGGTTCACAGGCCGGTTCACAGCCGGATCGGTATTGATGTGCCAGACCCTCCGGTCAGGACGGCCAGCGCAGTCCCGCGACGAGAAGGGCGACGAGCAGGCGCGCGTCGTAGCCGGGGTCGCTGTCCGCGCCGATGCAGAGGTTGCCGATGCCACGCATGAGTGGGGGGGCGCCGATGCCCGAGCGGATCTCACCGGAGGCGACAGCGGCGTCCAGCAGCTCGCCGCACACCGGCAGGAGACGGTCGAGGAAGTACGTGTGCAAGGTTTCGAAGCCGGCGTTGTCGGTCTGCATCGCGGCGGCGAGACCGTGTTTGGTGACCAGGAAGTCGACGAAGAGGTCGACCCACCGTTCGAGGGCGGCATACGGCGTCGGGCTGGTCGCCAGGAGGACGGGACCGGCTTCGGCGCAGGCCTCGACCTGGTGGCGGTAGACGGCGATGACGAGGTCCGCGCGGGTGGGGAAGT
Source organism: Streptomyces sp. NPDC058653 (assembly GCF_042716895.1). Taxonomy (NCBI): domain Bacteria; kingdom Bacillati; phylum Actinomycetota; class Actinomycetes; order Kitasatosporales; family Streptomycetaceae; genus Streptomyces; species Streptomyces sp. NPDC058653. The sequence continues at coordinate 55,418 of NZ_JBHXRM010000026.1, forward strand.
GGCGGTAGATCGTGCCCATCCCGACGCCGGCCCTGGTCGCGATGTCGCGTACCGGCGCTTCCACCCCCGAGGTGACGAAGACCGCGGCGGCCGCTTCCAGCAGGGCCTGGTGGTTGCGCCGGGCGTCCTTGCGCTTGGACCCCGCCGGGCTTCCCGTTCCTTCGCCGTCGGCGTTCACCGCGACACCCCTCCCGTGTGACAGACCGGAACCAAGATCCGTGACAGTTTCGGAGTGATGTTCCGTTTCACTCTCATGATGGCAGACCGTCCGACCGTGGACCAAGCCGGTCGCGGAGGCCTCGGGGCCGACCCGTCCGTACGCGTCGGCCGGGTGGCACCGAGGTCGCTCGCCACGCTCCCGCTCAGCCGGAGACTTCACGGGTGAGGGGGATGGCCCGGGAGAGATAGAAGGTGCTGACGATGATCAGCGCGATCCCGGCGAGCTGGGGGAAGACCCACCAACCGGTCCGGATGTGCTCGGAGTAGAGCACGATGCCGAGGATGAGGCTGACCGTCGCGTCGCCGATGGTCAGGGCCGGTTGCGAGGCGGCGATGGGACCGGCCTGGAGGGCGTTCTCGAGGAGGAACACCGCGGCGATCCCGCACGCGACGAACCCGTACGTCTGCCAGGTGGTGAGGAACGCGACCAGGCCGTCCTCCGAGAAGGTGTTGGCCGCGGATTTGATCAGCGCCGCGGTCAGCGCGTTGCCGACGGCCGCCGCCGATCCGAGGAGCGCGGCCCTGCGCGCGCCGGACGGGAGTCGGGCGGCGAGGAGCGAGGCGAGTCCCATCGCACCCAGGCACAGGATGATGGCGACGATCCACCAGCCCATCGGCGCGTGCGTCGTGCCGACGCTGGGGTCCGCGGCAGCCACGGCCACGGCGAGTCCGAGGACCAGGCAGCCGATCGCGTACCAGCCGCTGGCCGGCAGCGAACGATGCAGCACGGGCAGGGCGATCAGCAGCGCGAACGGCAGTTCAAGAATGAACACCGGCTGAGCGAGGGACAGCGGCCCCTCGACGAGCGCGAGCGCCTGGAACAGAGCCGCGCAGGCGACGGCGCAGATACCGAGCAGCCATACGGGCTGACGGACCATGTCCATCAGGAGCCGCAGACGGAACGCGTCACCGCGCGGCACGACGAGGGCGGCTTTGCGTTGCAACACCGTGCCCGTCGCGTTGCTCGCGGCTCCCAACAGTGCGAAGAGGACGCAGAGGATCGTCAGGTCGGGCTCCCGGAGGGGTGGCGGTCGGGCCCGCTGGGCGGGGCCGGTCCTCAGCGGACGGAGGGGGACGCGGAGGGGCTGATTCGCCCTCAGCATCACCGACGCCTCCTGCCGGCGGCCGTTCCACCGAGGCAACCCGTCCGTCGTTCACCCGAACGACGGGGTGGGGGAGGGCCGGTGGTAGGGCCCGGTGTCGTGGAACGCGACGAGGGAGGGCGCCGAGGGAGGGCGACGAGCCGGCCTCCGCTGGTGTTCGCGTGGTGGAGCCGCGCCCTCCGCTGCTGGGGAACCGGTCGGCTCGTGTCGGAGCCGGTCATGTCCATGGGTGTCGGTCAGGGTGATCGTGGCCGGCGGTTCGGACCTTCTCGTGACCGTTCCCACCGGTCGTGCGCATTCGTCGGGAACGGCATGGGGAGAGGCACAGCTGATGCGAACCACGGTGAACGAGATCCGGGAGGTGCTGATCCCCGACCTGTCGGGTCGGCACGGCCCGTTGCCGCCGCTGCTTCTCGTGCTTACCGTCGTCACCGGCCTGGTCGACGCCTTCAGTTACCTCGTGCTGGGCCGGGTGTTCGTGGCGAACATGACGGGCAACATCGTCTTTCTCGGGTTCGCCCTCGCGGGTGCTTCCGGTTTCTCGGTGGTCGCGTCCGTTCTCGCGCTGGCGGCGTTCGTGGCGGGCGCGGTGGCCGGTGGGCGGCTGGCTCACCGGGAGCCGAGACACCGCGGCAGGCTGCTGCTGTCCGTCACCGTGGTGCAGACCGCGCTGCTGCTGGCCGCGTGGGTTGTCGGCCTCGTGGCGGATCTGCCGGCCGCCGGTGGAGTCCGGTGGGCCCTCATCGTGCTGCTCGCCCTCGCGATGGGCGCACAGAACGCCGTGGTGAGGTCCCTGGCCGTGCCGGATCTGACGACGACGGTGCTGACGATGACCGTCACCGGCATCGCGGCGGACGGCCGTGCGGGCGGCGGAAGTGGGTCCAGGGCCGGTGTACGGGTCCTGTCGGCGTTGGCCATGTTCGTGGGCGCCCTGGCCGGCGCCGCGCTCATCGTCAACGGGAACAGGGACGTTCCTCTGCTGTGCGCCGCGATTGCGGCGGCCGCCGTGGCGATCGCGCTGGTGCCCCTGCGGCGGGCGCGCGGGACCTGGACCGCTTGAACGGCCTTACGGCGCCTACGGCTTCATGGCCTTGTGCCCGTACGCCTTACGGTCGCAGGCTCCGGGGGAGTGGCGTTCAGACGGTTCGGTTCTCCGCGCTGACCATCCACGCGTGCTTCTCGAAGGTGTCGATGATGCTGTGCAGAAGGTCGGCCGTAGAGGGGTCCTCGCCGTCGATCTGGTCGTGGTAGGTACGCACGGTGTCGACGGCGGCCCGCAGGCGCACGGTGACGAGGTCGACCACGGTGCTGACGCTCTGTTCGCCGGTCGGATACTGCGGCAGCGTGGTGGTGGCCGAGACGGTGTCGGACCGACCGTCCGGGACCGTTCCGAGGGCCCGCATACGTTCGGCGATGGTGTCGGCCGCCTCACGTGAGTCATCGACGATCTCGTCGAGTTGCAGATGCAGGTCCCGGAAGTTGTGCCCGACCACGTTCCAGTGGGCCTGCTTGCCCTGGATGTTCAGCTCGATCAGGTCGACCACGATCTGCTGCATCGCCCGGGCGAACTGAGGGGATGCCTTGAACCCGGTGATGTCCTCATCGGATCGCCGGGAGGACCCGGGGGCGGCGGAAGCGGTCATGACGGCTCTCCTCTGGGGGACGGGTGACGGCGGGCACGGCGCCGGGCGTATGACGGGTCGGCTCCTACCGACCCTACGAAGAACCGCCCCGGGCGCCACTCGGCCGCCGGGCCCTCGCCCCGGGCCGACATGAAACAGCCCCACGGGCAGGGCCGGGTGATGTCGCGGGGGAGGCTCACACGATCGGGCGCGTCCGTCCGGCAACGGGCGTGCGTGTGCGGTGTTTCGGCGGCCGGTCCGGGTGCCCGCCTGTAGGGCGGCCGGTGCTGTGTGGTGTGCGGACAGGTGAGTCCTGTCCGCACACCACACACCCGCTGGTGTTGGTTCGGCGGTAGTGGGGGCCGTCGGGGTGGCCGGGGCAGCTCTCACCGGGCGGGATCGGTTCCTGGCTGTACGGTGAGTTCATGCCGTCCGACGGCGCGAGGCAGCGCGATTCAGAGACGTTGTGGCGGGGCCCGCGCGCGGTCGTGAGCGTGGCGTTCATGATTCTGCTGGTGGTCCTGGCCGCTGATGTGTTCGGCGGCTCGACCGTACGGCTGGGCGGGATCATGCTGGCCCTGCCGGCGCTGGCGGCGGTTTTCACCCGCCCCTGGCCGGTGCTGATCGTCGCCGGTGTGATGCTGCCCGCGTACGTCGTCGCCCTTTCGGTGAACCGACGTCTTACCTGGACGGACGCGCCGGTGGCACTCGCGACGGCGGTGGTCATCAGCATGGCGTCGGTTGGCGCGGCCGCGCTGAGGGAGCGCCGGGAGAAGGAGCTCGCGCAGTCGCGACGGGTGACCGCCCAGACGCAGCGGACACTGCTGCGACCGCTGCCGTCGAGGCTCGGCCCGGTGGACATCTCGTCGGCGTATCTGGCGTCCGACGCGGAGTCGACGCTCGGTGGCGACCTGTACGCCTGCGCGGTGGTGGACGGTCGCCCGCGGGTGATCGTGGGGGATGTCCAGGGCAAGGGACTCTCCACCCTGGAGGTGGTGCTGTTCCTGCTGGCCGCCTTCCGGCAGGCCGCCCGGCAGCATGTGGCCCTGCCCGATCTGCCGACCTTCCTCGACGAGGCGGTACGCCGGGATCTGGCACGGGCCAGGGACATGGTGCTGGAGAGCGGCGACGCCGAGCAGGAGCCCGAAGCGGGGCAGCGGATGCGGGAGTGCTTCGTCACGGTGGTCGTCGTCGAGATCCATGGCGAGGGCGAGGAGGTGCGGATGGTCAACTGCGGCCATCCGGCACCCCTGCTCCTCCATGAGGGCGTCGCCCGGGAACTGCCGTCGTCCAGGCCCGCACTGCCGGTCGGGCTGCTCAGCCTCGACCCCGCCCCCGTGCCGGTCGACACCCACCGCTTGGAGCAGGGCGACACGCTGCTGCTCTACACGGACGGTCTCATCGAGGCCCGTGACAACGCCGGTGTCTTCTATCCGCTCGCCGATCGCATCGGCGCCTGGGCCGGCCGGCCGCCGGCCGCCATGCTCGACGCCCTCCAGGACGACGTGCGCGAGTTTGCCCACCTTGAGGATGACGTGGCCATGGTCACGATCCGGCGTTCCACCGCACCGCCGGCGGAGTAGATGCCAGGTCCCGAACCCGTATCACCGGCTCCCCGCGGCGTCGCCGATGGCGTCGTGGCCTCGGTCGAGGTCGGGCGCCGGGGGCATCCGCTCCCCCTTGACCTGTTCCGCGATGGGGTCGAGCGCGGAGAGTTCGTCGTCCGTCAGGGTGAGGTGGAGAGCCTCCGCGTTCTCCCGGAGCCTGGCGGGGCTGCGCGTTCCGGGGATCGGGACGACGGCGATGCCGTGCGCTTCGGGGCGGTGGAGCAGCCAGGCGAGGGCGATCTGGGCCAGGGTCGCTCCGCGGGCCTCGGCGATGCGGCGGACCGGCGCCAGCAGGGCGGCGTTGTGCTGGGCGTTCGAGGCGTTGAAGCGGGGCATGCCGCGTCGTATGTCGTCCTCGGCCAGCCCTTCGGTCGAGGTGTGGCGTCCGGTCAGGAAGCCGCGGCTGAAGGGCGAGTAGGCGACGAAGCCGATGCCCAGCTCGGCGCAGAGCGGCACCACCGAGTCCTCGTACTCGCGGGTGAACAGCGACCACTCGTTCTGCACGGCCGTGATCGGGTGCACCTGATGGCCGGCGTGCAGCTCCTCGGCGGACACGTTGGACAGGCCCAGGTGCCGTACCTTCCCGGCGGCGACGAGTTCGGCCATGGCCCCGACGGTCTCCTCGACGGGAGTGACGAAGTCGGGGTGGTGCAGGTAGTAGAGATCGATGTGGTCGGTGCCGAGGCGTCGCAGGCTGGCGTCGCACGCGGCACGGACGTACGCGGGATCGCTGCGCACCCCGACGAGTTCACCGGTCCCGGGCGCGCGGACGGGTCCGAACTTGGTGGCGACGGCGAACCTGCTCCGGACGCCTTCGCCCTGCGCCAGGAACTCGCCGATCAGACGTTCGTTGGCGGAGTCGACGCCGTAGTAGTCCGACGTGTCCAGGAAGGCCATGCCGAGTTCGGCGGCGGTCCGTAGCGTGGCGAAGGCCTCGTCACGGTGCGTCGGACCGTAGAACTCGCTCAGCCCCACACAACCAAGGCCGAGGGCGGGTACTTCGAGTCCGGTGCCGCCGAGTTTCAGGGTACGCATGGCAGGTCTCCGTCGGGCATGACATAGAATCGGGACGGGCGTCCCGGTTGGTGAAACTATACGGGACGGCTGTCCCGCTTGCCTACACGGCTGGAGATGTCGCTTGATGAGCAGGCCGATGCGCGCCGATGCCCAGCGCAACAGGGCACGGGTCCTGGCGGTCGCGGCGGAGACCTTCGCCTCGGAGGGTCTCTCGGTGTCTGTCCACGAGATCGCCCGCCGCGCGGGGGTGGGGACCGGCACGGTCAGCAGGCACTTCCCGACCAAGGAGGCCCTCTTCCGGGCCGTGCTGCTCGACCGCATGGAACAGGTCGTGCTACGGGCGAACGCGCTGGCGGGTGGCGAGGACCCCGGCGACGCGTTCTTCGCCTTCTTCACCGTCATGGTCGACGAAGGCGCGGCGAACCGCGGCGTGGTCGACGCGCTCGCGGGAGCGGGATACGACTTCCAGGCGGACGCCGTCGAGAGCAAGTACGACGTCATGGAGGCCTGGCGACGCCTTCTTGAGCGCGCCCAGCACGCCGGCGCGATTCGCGCCGACGTCGACATCGCCGACGTGAAGGCGCTGCTGGCAGGCTGCCTCGACCGGGAACGCCACGCCCCGGACCCGACCGCCCGCGCCCGCATGCTCGCGGTCGTCCGCGCGGGGCTGCGCGCCTGACGGCCTTTCCGGGGTTTCAGAAATAGGCGGCGCGGCACCCTCGCGTACCGGCGACCGCGGCAGACCGACTCTCGCGGCCGGCCTTGGCGCGATCGCGGCGTCCGGGCAACGCACACGACCACACCAAGGCCGCACCCCTGTCACACCGGCCGTTCACCGGCCGGTACGTACTCGACCGCCCTTCCGGAAAAGGACGTCGACAGCGGCTTCAGGCTGCTGCGAGGAAGGCGGTGAGGCCGTCCAGGAGCATGTTGCTGCCGAACTCGGACTGGTCCCGGTTCTCGACGGTGTCGAAGGTCTGGGACAGGGTGATCCGGGTCCGGTCGCCCTCGGGGGCCAGGTCGAGGGTCATCAGGACCAGCTCCTCGCGGTCCGGCACGTTCATGCCGATCACCAGTCGCTTGTTCTCGACGACCTCGGTGTAGCGGCCGGACAGCGGGACGCGGGTGCCGCCGGGGATGACCATGACGGAGCTCCAGCCGCCGCCGGGCCGGACGTCGAGGACGACGTCCTCGGCGCTGGCCCACTGCCCGTACTGGTCGGCACGGGTCCAGGCCGCCCAGACCTGCTCGACCGGAGCCTCCAGGGTGCGGGTGAGGGTGTAGTCGAAACCGGTGGTGGTCATCTCTGTCTCCTTCTGTCCGAACCCGCGGGGTGCGGGCTCACAACTGACGCTCACCAAGAACGTCGGAGCCGATGACACCTTCTCGACACAGCCGGGGAAGATTCTTTTTCTTTTCTCCGTCGCGCCGTCCCGCGCGGGTCCCGGCCCGACGAGGGCGTCCACCCGACCGCCTTCAACGCGGGTCGGGGAGGGCCTCCGTTGCAGCCCCTTCGTCCGGCGGGTGGGCGCGGGGTGACGCTCTGTTGACCATGACGGCGCCGATGACCGCCGCGGCGAGGAGGATGATCGCCGCCCAGGTGATGGCGACGGTGAAACCGTGGACCGTGCCCATGTTCACGATGCGTGTGCGCTCCGCACGGGTCAGAGGCCCCTCGCGCGCCGCCGCGGCCAGATGGCTGGTCAGATACGTCGCCGTGGCCGTGGTCGCGATCGTGTTCAGCAGGGACGTACCGATCGAACCGCCCACCTGCTGCGCGGTGTTGACCGACGCGGAGGTGACTCCCGAGTCCCGTGGGGCAACTCCCATGGTGGCTGTCGAGACGACGGGCAGGAAGGTCAGCCCGAGCCCGAAGCCCAGCAGGATCGTGCCGGGCAGGATGTGCCCCGCGTAGCTGGAGTGGATGTCCAGGAACGTCAGCGAGTACATGCCCCCCGCGCTCAGCAGCAGGCCGGGGACCAGCAGGAGGCGCGGCGCCACGAGGGGGAGCAGCCGGGCGGAGATCTGGGTCGAGCCGATGATGATCCCGGCGGACAGCGGAAGGAAGGCGAGACCGGCGCTGAGCGGCGAGTACCCGAGGACGTTCTGCAAAAAGAACGTGAGGAACAGGAACGCGCCGAACAGACCGATCGTCGTCAGCGCCATCACGATGACCGAGCCGCCACGGTTGCGGTCCCCGATGATGTGCAACGGCAGCAGCGGATCGGATGACCTCGTCTGCCACCAGGTGAACGTGGCCAGCAGGAAGATACCGATGCTCAGGACGGCGAGGACTTCCGAAGAGGTCCACCCGTTCGACTCGGCCCGGCTGAACCCGTACACGATCGCGACGAGACCCCCGCTGCCGAGGACGACCCCCGGGATGTCGAGGTGCGCTCCCTTCGCTCCCGCGCGGTCTTTCAGGAGGGTGAGTGCGCCGATGACGGCGAGAAGGGCGATGAAGACGTTCACGTACAGGCACCAGCGCCAGCTGAGCCATTCGGTGAGGATGCCGCCGAGCAGAAGGCCGATCGCGGAGCCGCCGCCCGCGATGGCGCTGAAGACACCGAAGGCCTGGGCGCGTTCCTTGCCCGACGGGAAGGTCGTGGTGAGCAGGGAGAGAGCGGAGGGCGCGAGGAGGGCGGCGAAGACGCCCTGGAGCGCGCGCGAGAGGTAGAGCATCTCCTGGCCGAAGGACGCGCCGCCGAGGGCGGAGGCGCCGGCGAAACCGATGAGGCCGATGATGAACGTGCGTTTACGGCCGACCAGGTCGGCGACCCGGCCGCCGAGCAGCAGCAGTCCGCCGAAAGCCAGGGTGTACGCGGTGATCACCCATTGGCGGTTTCCGTTGCTGATGTCCAGGTCGCGCTGTGCGGAGGGAAGCGCGATGTTCACGATCGTCGCGTCGAGCACCACCATGAGCTGCGCGGTCGCGATGACGGCCAGGGCCCACCAGCGATGGGGATCGGGTTCGTCGACCGTCGTGTCCGCCGTCGGGTCGGCGGGGTGGCCTCCCGTGGGGCCGGCGGCGTCGGGCGGTGAGTCGCCCGGTCTCCCGCTTCCTGTTCCGCCCGGCGGGTCGGGAATCGACGGATCACTCATCGCTGGCTTCCTTCGCAGTGGACCTCTGCTGCGTGTGTCAGGTGCTCACTATGCAGGACGGAACGCCATAAACAGGACTTTTCTGCCACGCAGGGGCGCCAGCACCACGCGCCCCACCCCCCCCGGGCGGGCAGGGTCTCCGCATGGGGCTGGTGCGACCGACGCGAGGTGTGCTGGCGGCGGGTACGGATCTCCGCCCAGGGCTGAGGGCACCGCCGATGCCGCTCTTCCCGCCCTCTGCCATGCTCGGCAACGCTCCGGAGAGCCGACGGGCCTTCCGGCCGCCCGCGCGACGGCACCCCGCCGGCCGAACGCGCCCTAGTCGTACGTCTTGGAGGCTTCCCCGCTCTCGCGACCGCGCCGAAGCGCCGATCCCGCCCGCACACCAGAGGGCACGAGGCCCGCCACCTGGTCAGGCCGAGTTCCGCACCGCCCGCAGAGTTTTCGTCGCGCTCTCCCGGCGCGCTCGCGCGCGGTGGGCCAAGTCGGCCGCCGCCTCCCGCCAGCGCCCGTGCTCGAACTCGAATCCCGCGTCCAGCAGCCGGCCCGGTGTCACCCGCCTGCTCTTCAGGAGCAGTTCGGTGTCGGTACGAAGCGCGAACGCGCCCAATTCGGCCATCCGCCGCGTCGCCGGCAGGCCGAGCGGCATGCCCCAGGCCTCCCGTAGCGCCCGCATGAAGTCCCGCTGAGGGAGCGGTTCGGGTGCGGCAAGGTTGACCGGACCCTCGATGTCCTCGCGCTCGATCAGGAACCGCACCGAGCGCACGAAGTCGACGTCGTGGATCCACGAAACGTACTGCCGCCCGCCGGCGACCGCACCGCCGAGGCCGAGACGGGTCAGGCCGAGCAGGGCGTCGAAGACCCCGCCGCGGTCCGGGCTCATCACCATCGCGCTGCGAAGCGCGACCTTCCGGGTCGCTGGCGTGTTGGCGATTTCCTGCTCGCGCTCCCAGTTCCGGGCGATCCGGACGCTGTACTCCCAGTAGTCCGGAACGCCCTGCTCCGCGCCGCCGATGATGCCGGTCGCCTCGTCGTTCGGGGCGTCGAACCGGTGGGCGTAGACGGTTGCCGTGCTCATCTGCAGCCAGACCTTCGGTGGCCGCGCCGCCGCCGCGATCGCCTCGCCCACGACGCGGGCGGAGTCGACCCGCGAGGCCATCATCTCGCGCAGGTTGGCCGCGGTGTAGCGACAACTGACGCTGCGTCCGGCCAAGTTGACCACGGCGTCGGCGCCGTCGACGGCCTCGGCCGCCCAGGGGCCGAGCGTACGGCCGTCCCACGCCAACTCGTGTTTCCGCGTCGGCCGCCTGGTCAGGATCACGACCTCGTGGCCTGCCGCCGTCAGCGCACGGTCAAGGACTCCGCCGACCTGTCCCGTTCCCCCGGGAAGAACAATCCTCATCGCGCCCAAGCCCCCTCCGCCGGCTGCTCGGACAAAGCCTACGCCTACTTTTGAACGCGTTCAAAAGTAGGGTGGTCTTCTCTGGAAGCCGTTCGAGAGCGACACCACGATGCCGTGTTGACCGGTTGCGCTTCCGCGCTTGACGGTCGGCGGGCTCAATCACTCAGCTCGTCAAAGTGCCCTGGTGGAAGTACATCCGCCAGCCCGCTTCCGTCGAACGCCACAGAGAACTCCGCCATGCGCGACGCCCTCTGTTGTCCGCGAAGTACGTCAGATGAACGATGCCGGGAGCGAGCACCGCCCCTCTCATCTCACTGACCGTCATCGGCGCCTCCGGGACCACGGACCCCGCACTCGTCACCGTGAGAATCGACGTCGCGTCCCAGCGCCGCCCGGATGCTCCGATCTCGATGAAATCCGGGTCCAGAAGCTCCGAGACCAGGGCGGGCGAAGCGCGTACGACGGGGTCGAGAAGCCGTATCTCCGCTGCTACAGCCGCCTGAACGGCCCGCTCGTTCTCGTCTGCCATGCGCGAACCTTACGTACATGGCATCGGTTCCCGGCTGTCAGCCGGGGATGGTGGTGACGGCGGCGGTGTCGGCGTAGAGCTGGGCGCTGACGAGAGTGCCGTCGGCGGTCTCGAAGAGCCAGAGGTTGTGGAAGACCAGTGTCTTGCCGGTCGCCTTCGGCACGGCTGTGTTCGTCAGTTGCACGGTGAAGTGATCGTCGCCTTCGAGGATCTGGTCCACGCTGGACTTGAAGGACTCCCAGACCTCCGCCCCGCCCGGTACACCCGAGAAGAAGCTCCTGAAGGCATCGGGGCCGGTGAACTCGCCACCGTAGGGGAGAGAGGCGGGCACACTGAGCAGGAAATCGTCGCTGAGCATCGGCAGAATCAGGTCAAGATCGCGGCGTTCGAACAGTCCGGAGAGCGCGTAGGCCATCTCGGGCCTGGTGTAGGCCCTGCCGGCGGCGGACTGGTCGCGGGCCGCCTCCAGGGCCTCGGCGGCCACGGCATCGGTACCGAGCACACCACCGGCGAACGAGAAACTCTCCGGCGGGACCACGGTGATCAGCACCGACACATCGGCCGGATCGATCCCCGGCCCCTCCCGCAGCAACCGGACGAGGGTCTTGCACAGCCTTCGCTTGACCCGAGCCCCACGGTCGGCGCTGTCGGTGATCCTGAAGACGATCCAGTCGTCGGAGCGCGGACCGCCGTGGAAGGCGCGGCTGAACACCATCTCGTTCGGATCGTGCTGGTGGATGAGCTGGAAGTCGTTCTCCGGAGCCACCTTCAGCTCAGCGACCACGGCATCGTGCGCGGCCCGGGAGACGGCTTGGAGGTAGTCGGCGGACTTGCCGCGAGCCAGCGAGATCTCGACAAACGGCATGAGTGGTCCTCTCCTGGGAGGCTCCGACGAACCAGTCAGACCCTTTTTAGGTCCGTGCACCAATTTGCCACCATATGGATCACGCCGCACATAGCGCGGTGCGGTGCCCCCGTGCCCGGTCCCGACGTCGGGGGGCGTCAGGACCGGCCGAGGTCCGGCTACTGGAAGTCGCAGCCCGGGTTGGGGGCATCGGCCGACAGGGGTGCGCCATGAGGGAGGACATACAACACATGCAGGACGACGGGTGTGGTCCCGAGGTTGCGCCCAATGTGAACGTTCTGCGCGCCGGAAGGCTCTGTCAGCGCAGTTCCCGCTTCGTGGACACCGTTGGACTCGCAGGTCGAGTCGAAGTGGCTGAGGGTTCCCCTCTCGACGTAGCCGTACAGAGTGCCGTGATGGAAGTGCCAGCCAGTGCTCTCACCGGCAGGGATGGTGACCCGGCGCAGGATGTAGTCCTTGCCGCCGACCGTGGTCTGCGAAATGATCTTGCCTGTCACCCCGGGGCCGCTCGGTGTCGCCTCCGCGGTGGTGACACCCGCCAGTGTCGCTGTCGCGGCGAAAGCCGCGATCATTCCCACTCGCATGCGCTTGCTCATGTCGATGTCCTTCTCTCCTGACGGTCCTCGCCGGCCGTGGATCGGAAGGCGGAAGACGGAAGACGCGGTGTTGTCGGTGAACTGTCTGTACGGCGCAGCCCCAGGTCTGCCCAGAGCCACCCGTCGCGACACGCCGGCGCATGGCCTGGCCGTTCACCTGACGGTTCGGCACCCAACCAGCCAGAGGCCAGAATTCCGGCTCAGGCTTGACGGGCGCGGGATGCCAGGCGGTCGGCGAACGCGCCCACGAGGTCGCGCAGTTCGTCGGGGCGCTCGATGACGAACGGCCGGTCGAGTGACGCGATCACCGGTGGCAGCCAGTGGAGGCTTTCCGCCCGCAGCTCGACCCGCAGCCAGCGCTCGGTGTCCGGATCCGCGCCCGCCGTGGGCTCGTACTCCTCCAGGCTCGCGACGCTGGCCGGCAGCCGGGCCCGTATCTGCTCGACCGTCCCGTGCACCCGCAGGGTCACCGCGTACCGGTACTCGGCCGTGGCGAACCCCGACACGACACGCTGCGCGGGATCGAGTCCTGCGGGTACTTCGTACGAGCCCGGCAGGGTTCTCGCGCCGGCGATTCGGTCGAGCCGGAAGGTCCGGTCCTCGCCGATGTCGGGGTCCGTACCCGTGACGTACCACCGGCCCGAATGGGCGACGATCCCGTACGCGTGCAGCGGACGTTCGCTGCCCCGGCCCTCCCGGTCGGTGTATCTGATCGAGACGGGTCGTCGGTGGCGTACCGCGTCGGCGAGGGTGAGCAGGACCTCGGCGTCGGGGGTGGCGAACTCGCCGGGAGGAGCGGTGAAAGCGAGGGATTCCAGGACCGTGTCGAGCTTGCGGGTCAGGCGCTCCGGCAGCACCCTGCGGATCTTGGCCGCCGCCGTCTCGCTCGCCGTGTCCGCGGTCGTCATCAGCCCCGCCCGCCGGCCGGCGACCAGCCCGAGCAGCACGGCGAGCGCCTCGTCGTCGCTGAGCATGAGCGGCGGCAGGCGGTACCCGGAGCCGAGCCGGTATCCGCCGTGGCGACCCCGTACCGCCTCCACCGGTACGTCGAGGTCGGTCAGCTGGTCCACGTACCGCCGCACGGTCCGCCCGTCGACGCCGAGCCGCTCGGCGAGTTCGGCCATCGTCCGGATGCCGCCCGACTGCAGCAGCTCCAGGAGAGTCAGCACGCGCCCGGTGGGTCGAGACATGGTCCGAGCCTAGCGCGAATAGTGGACCGATTCTGTCCACTATCTGTCCTAGCCTGCGCAGTGCACCGACTTCATCAACCCGGGAGAACACCATGGACCTCGTCTCGATCCGCATCATCACGAACGACGTCGCGCGCCTCGTCTCGTTCTACGAGAACGCCACAGGGGTATCGGCGACGTGGGCCACCGAGGACTTCGCCGAACTCAGCACCCCCAGAGGCACTCTCGCGATCGCGAGCACCAAGACCGTTCCGCTGTTCGCGCCGGGTTCCGCAACCCCGGAGGACGACCGCAGCGTGATCATCGAGTTCCTCGTGGACGACGTGGACCGCGTGTACGGAAACCTGACCGAGTCGGTCACCGACTTCGTCAACGAGCCCACCACGATGCCCTGGGGCAACCGGGCACTGCTCTTCCGCGACCCCGACGGCAATCTCGTCAACTTCTTCACCCCGGTCACTCCGGAGGCCATCGAGAAGTTCGCCCGCTGACGCGAGACACGGTCGCTCGGACGGGAGCGCAGGGGCCGCTGGTCAGCGATCGACCACCCAGAGCGCGTCCACCGGCCATGATCCCGTGCGAACGATGTGCTCCACGAGCCTGAACACGATGCCCGCCGCATGCGCTCGGTTCCGAGCCCGGCTCCGACCTCAAGGACCCAACAGCGCGTCGTACAGCAAGTTCGCCAACCCGCACTGGCTTCGCCGCCTCTGGATCCGCTGGACCGAGGCAGCTGTTGCGCTGCGGGAGGTCACTCGCGTCGACGATCGGGCAAACGTTGGCGAGCCCGGACCGATGCGGTCCGGGCTCGCGGTGTGAGTACGGCGGTGCGCGTACGGCGATCGGTGGTCAGCCGGCCCAGACTCCGGAGTTCGCCGAGGTGTGACCGAAGTCGAAGATGAAGCGGGTGCCGTCCAAGACGTCGGTGGCGACCACAGTCCACTGGCCCGCCGGGGCGGTCTTCCACGAGGTCTGGCAGGACGAGCCACCGGAGGACGGACGGAAACAGACCGCGATCGTGGTGGTCGTGTTGGGCTTGATGTTGATGTCGTTGCAGTTGCCCGTTGTCAGGAGCGACGAGGATCCGTTGCTCGGGACCCACCGCTGGCCCGCCGGCTTGGAGTAGGACTTCGCGCTGCCGTAACAGGACTGGGCCGTCTGAGGCCCGGCTGTCGCAGTGGACGTGGACGCGGCGGTGAGCCCGCCGGCCGCCAAGGCGGCGGCGGCCCCCATACGGAGCGTGCGTGAACGAATCATGATTCCCCCTGTGGAACGCACCGGTGCTTCCGGCGCTCCACCGAAGGTAAGAACCGTCAAGCCCGTCCGAACAGCCCTGTTCTGGTCACCATTGGTTTAACCATGGCAAATTACTTGTCAGTGCGCATACAAGCCGGGTGAATCCGGCCTCGTCGAGGCAACCGCGGGGCCGGGGCGGTGCTTCCAGGGGCCCGTGTCTCTGCGTCCGCCACGCCCCCGGTGTACGGCCTCCGTGTAGTCGTACGGGAACGCACCCCGGAGACGGGCCACCGGCCGGGGACGCGGTCCTGGCGAGGTCGGTCGGCGGGTTCTTAGTCCTGAACGAGTACCGCGTATCCCACCAAGCCGACGACCAGCATCAGGACCACCACACCGATCGCGATCAGCGGGCCGGCGGCCCACCCGTTCGGCGGGTCGTTTCTCGGCCCGGCCTCGGACGTACTTCCCTCTGCCGGTGGCGTCTCGCCGGGCGGCACACCACCTCCAGGCTCCAGGCCGGGGGTGTTGTCGGGATCGGGGTCGGGATTCGAGGGAGTCATGGACCTTGGGTGCCCATTTCACACTTCGGATAATCCACTAGATATCGGGCATTCGAAGGCCTCCGACCCCGATGCTCGGGGGCTTACCGTGCGCGCGGCCGGCGGGCCTCGCCCACCCCTCGGTGCGTACGTGGGCGGTGGCACCCGGCTGTGGTCGAACTGACGTCCCCTCGGACCCCGAAGAAACGACGGAGCGCGAAAAGAACCCCGCCGTCCGCGGGTCTCGAATCGTCAAAAGGCGCTTGTTGATAGAACGCAGCCGTGGAAAGCCCATGCTGCCGATGGCCTCGCCAAGCGGGTAACAGACAGAATCACACCCGCCCGGCGAGGCACCCATGAGGACAAACAGGCGACCTTCAAAAAACCAATGACCTCTCAGGCCGTCACGGGGTCAGCCTGAGTATCAGGTCGTGGTCGGGGCCCTTGCGGCCGTTGGTCAGCACCCACAGCGAGCCGTCCGGGGCCGACTCCACGAGCCGCAGGCGGCCGTACTGCCCGGTCAGCAACTGCTCCGGCGACGAGCCGTCGGTGGCGATCCGGTAGAGCCGCTCCCCACGCAGCCCCGCGACCCAGATCTTCCCGTCGTGGTACGTCATCCCGCTGGGGGAGGCGTCGGCGGGTTTCCAGGTCGCGATCGGGTCCGTGTAGTCGGGCTCCCCACCGGTGCCCTCCACCTCGGGCCAGCCGTAGTTGGCGCCGGGTTCGACCCGGTTCAGCTCGTCGAGGTTGTGGTGGCCGAACTCGGAGACGTACAGCCGACCCTTGTCGTCCCAGGCGAGCCCCTGCGGGTCGCGGAACCCCCAGCTGTACACCGGCGAGCCCTCGATCGGATTGCCCGGTGCGGGCTCGCCCGCCGCCGTGATCCGGAGGATCTTGCCGCCCAGGTCCTCGCGATCCTGGGCCCGGGAACGCTCGTCGGCTTCCCCGGTGGTCACGTAGAGCATGCCGTCCGGACCGAACCTGATGCGTCCGCCATTGTGGATCTTGCCGCTGGGGATCCCGGTCAGGATCGGCTCGGGCGGAGCCGACGAATCCAGCCGCAGCCGGCTCACCCGGCTGTCCTGCTCGGTCGTGTAGTAGACGTAGATCCAGCCGTCCTTCTCGTAGGTGGGGGAGACCGCCACCCCCTGCAACCCGGCTTGGACGACAGGCTCCGCGATCTCGTCGATCGTCCGGACCTCGGTGAGCTGCCCGCTCGGGGCGACCTTCCGCAGGCGGCCACTCTCGCGCTCGGTGACCAGCGCCGACCCGTCGGGGAGGAACGCCAGGTCGAAGGGGTACCGCAGCCCGCTCACGACCGGTTCCACGGCGGCGGGTTTCGCCACCGGGGCGTCGCGGACAGTCGGGCGCGCCCACCAGCCGAAGAAGGAACCGTAGAAGTAAACCCCGACGCCGGCCGCTGCCACCAGCAGACCAGCTAAACCAAGTACGAGTATTCGTCGCCGTCGCATGGGTTGATCGTAGGAATTTCCCCATGGAGGCATCCACCTCGGATCGGTGACTGTCAGCTGAAGAATTGGATCCGCATTTGATTGATGAAGATCGCCTCGTTTGCCCTACGGACTGTCCCTTATGCGCGGACCGAGCAGCCGACATGCCGAGCCGCGGAAACATCAGGGCCACCATTACGTCATCCAGTTGTGGTCCGGGATTCCCCGCTCTGATTCCTTATTGCCTGGAGAGGCATTTGCGTACCAGGTGCGGAACGGGGCACTGGCCCGAGCCGCGCGTGAGGCTTCCGGTCCGCCTGGGTGCTGGGGTGGCGGTGTGTCCGGGCCCGTCGTAGACAGGAGTCATGAGCGAGGTGACCCATGCCGGCCCGCGCTGATGACGCTGTAGATGACTGCGAGCCGTCCCTGTCCTGCCCGGAGAGATAAGAAGGAGAGTGAGGTGCATAGACAAACTGCTCTTCGTCGGGGGCTCGCGCTCGTAGGAGGAGTGCTGCTTCTGCTCGTCGGTATCGCGCTGCTGGTCCTGCCGGGTCCGGGTCTGCTGCTGGTACTGGCAGGGCTGCTGGTTCTTTCCAATCAGTTTCCTGCGGTCGCCCGCTTTGTCGATCCGGTACGGGAACGAGCGATGTTCGCGGCCAGGGAGAGCGTCTCCTCATGGGTCCGCATCGCGGGAGCCGCCCTCGTCGCGGCGGCGCTTTTCGTGGCCGGCCTGTTCTGGGGACTGATGCCCGAGCTACCGCTGGGCGGCTGGCCTACGGGGGCGGGGTTGATCCTGTCGAGCGTGCTTCTTGTCGCGCTGCTGGTGTACAGCTACCGCACGACGCGTGGTGATCCTCGGGAGTGACGCTGGGGCGGGACGCGGGGACAGGTTGCGTGACCGGCCTGCGGCCGGTCGGTCGATGTCGTGCGTCGTGGACGACGGTCCTCGCAAGCCTGGCTTCGTTCACCTGGTGAGTGACTGCTGCACTTCCTTTGGCATCTCCGGAAGTTGCGTCGAAACGATCAGTGGCCGGTGAAACTGACGCGACGGTTCGGGACGGCGACAAGGGTCTCGCTCCGGTGCACACCGCAGGTGCCTTGTGAGGGTTGCGGAACGTGGTCCTGTCGGGTCCACAGCTCGTGCCTCCGGTTTCGCGCTGACGTTCCGAGTGTGGGACGAAGCGTCGTACTCCAGCTGCGGGTCCGTTCGGTTCACCTGCCGGAACGCCGAGTGCGGACGTCGCACGTTCGTCGAGCAGATACCCGGCTTGACCCGATTTCACGGCCAGCGGACCGGCTGCGATCGGTCTCGCCTTCGCGGGCCGGGCCTGGCGCCCGCGTGGCCCACTTCGTCGGAGTCCCGATCAGCCGCAGGCACGGACCTCAGTCCTCGACGAGTACAAGACCTAGCTCGACGACCGCTGGAACGAGGGCCGTACGAACGCCTCGAAGCTGTGGGGGAGATCGTCCCGCTCGGCTACAAGGGCAGCTACCAGCGAGTTCGCACTTACCTCCGCCGGAAGCGCACCTCGCCTCGGCCCGTGACAGCCGGGCCACCCCCGTACAGCCGCCGGATGGATCCTCCGCCCTCCGGAAACCTTCTCCGCGACCGAACACCTCCGCCTGAAGGCCACGCCAACCGGATCAAGAGGCTCAAGCGCCAGATGTTCGGCGGCGCTGGCTTCACCCTGTTACGCAAGCGTGCACTTCTCACCTGAGAACTAGCTGGCCTGCCGTTACTGCAGGAGCCGGAAGCCGGGCTGCCGAGCCCACGCTCTGAGGAATTCCCCTGAACCGTAGGCGGCAGGCCACGGCTCGGTCATCGTCGCGATGATGCCTGGAAGACCGGTCACAATCGGGACTTGATCCTCAAGAAGTTCGGCATTGGCGATGCCACCGATCACGTCCATGACGGCAGCGGTCAGCAGGGCGGTCGCGACGTGGTCGACCGGCCTGTCGCAGAACGCTATGACGTCGACGGCGTGGGTCGGGGTGAAGCCGATGAGGGGATCCTGGTCGACTTCGTCGGCGTGCTCGGCCTCGAAGATGCCCTCGTCGCCGACGCCAGGTCCCATGAGAGAGACCATGACAGGTCGGCGTCCATCGATGCCCCCGGTGTCGGCGATGCCGAGGCTCTCCGCGTGAATGTTCAGGTCGTACTCGCCGACCCGCTTCTCTTCAAAGCGAGATGAGGAACGGACAAGGAGTTCCCGGAGCCGCTGGATGGATATGGCTGGAACGGTCTCCGCCAACTCAATCACCAACACGGGTCCGCTCATGACGAGAGCCTAGCCAGCCTGGGCTCCCATCCCAACCGGTTCCTCAGCGTGCTCTCACCACAGAGGGTGAGCCAGAACCACAACGCGTGGTCAAAAGCCGCAAGCCGCTGGCCGAGAGCGACGCCGACGCTCTGGTCGCAATGCGGCTTGCACTGTGGTCGTCCGGTGGTTGCCGAGGCTCGTACGCATCAGACGGCGCCTTTGGAACTTCCCCGGTCCCGCCACTCAACTCCGGGTGAGCAGCGATACCTCGGTGGCCGTAGTCAGTGGATCCCGCCACGTGGCTTCGGCTTCGCGTGGGCGCGCCCCAGGTCGCCGCACCAGAGCTCCCGACCGATCAGACACCCGATGAATCCGGAGCCAGCCGTGGACGTTCCTGGCCGTGCCGCGAGGGTTCGGCGGTAACCACGCCCCAATGCCCCTGCCGTACAAGCGCGTTGACGCGACAGCCTTGCGCAGAGTCTTGACAGGTAGGGGCGGGCGCCTCGACTATTCACCAGACATCGGATGTAAGCGTGTGGGTTCGGGGTCTCGGTCCACCCGAGGTACCGCTCCGACGCGCGTAAGTCTTCCAGCGGACGCGATACCCGTCCGTTCGTCACCACCCGGGGCCCGGACTCCCGGCGCGGAGGGGCCCTTTGCCGGGTGTTCGCGCTGCCCGGCCCCCCATGCCAGCCCTCCAGCCCTCCGGTCATCCGTAATGACCTCATCTCCGTACAGGGGAAGGACCCGATCGTGTCACCAGATGGTTCGATCACGCGGCGGCTGCTGCGCCGCGCCGGCTCGGTCGCGGCAGCTCTCGGTCTGATTCTGACGGCGCTCGTCGGCGAGTCCGCCGCCGCCGCGCCTCCCGTGACGCTCTACGCGTCGCCGTCCGGGACGGGTTCGGCCTGTTCTGCCTCGGCGCCGTGTTCGCTGTCCGGTGCCCAGGAGGCCGTCCGGTCCCACCTTGCCGGGGGGTCCGCGGATGTCACCGTCCTGCTGGCCGATGGTGCGTACCGTCTGTCGAGGACCTGGTCCCTGACTCCGGCCGACTCGGGGACGCCGGGTCATCCGGTGGTGTGGAAGGCCGCGCCGGGCGCGCGGCCGGTGATCTCGGGGGCCTCGCGGGTCACCGGTTGGACGCAGCGCGGGTCGAGCGGGGTGTGGTCGGCTCCGGTGCCCGCCGGGAGCGACAGCCGGCAGCTGTACATCGACGGCCGTAAGGTCCCGGTAGCGCAGTCGACTCCCGCGACACTCGGATTCCGCGGCTCGTGGACGGGAACGTCCACGGGCTACACGATCTCCGGCGACCCGGCGGCGATGGCGTGGTTCGGCTCGCTTTCCGCAGCTCAGGTGGCGGGGGTCGAGTTCGCCTACCCCGGTGGCAACGGGCCCTGGACCGAGTCGAGATGCCGTGTGGCGAGCTTCTCCGCGTCGGCTGGCACGTTGAGGATGACCCAGCCGTGCTGGACCAATGTGACCGCCCGGGCGTCCTACGCGCAGGCCAGCGGCGGTCTGCCGTCCATGTCACCCAACACGATGCCCGCGCGCGTCGAGAACGCGCAGGCTTTGATCGGTTCAGGGCAGTGGTTCCTGGACGGCGCCGGCGGCACGCTGTACTACAAGCCGTCCGCAGGCCAGCAGATGTCCGCCCTCGACGTGGAACTGCCCCGTCTGGAGACCCTGGTTCAGGGCGCCGGTACTCTCGCCGCGCCCATTCACGACATCACCTTCAGCGGCCTTCAGTTCTCCTACGCGACCTGGAACGCCCCCTCCACCAGCGTCGGGTTCTCCGACGTGCAGAGCAATCTGCGGATGACCGGCGCGAACAACCAGGGCATGTGCGGGTTCTCCAACCCCGCCGGAAGCTGCCCGTGGGGATCGCTGACCCAACCCCTGGCGAACGTCTCGTTCACCGCCTCCAAGAACATCACCCTCACCGGCAACCGGTTCAGCGGGCTTGGCGGCGCGGGACTCGGCGTGATGTACGGAGCGACCAACACCCTCATCCAGGGCAACGAGTTCACCGACATCGCCTCGACCGCGCTCCTCCTCGGCTGCACGTACGACCCGCTGCCGACCAATCCGTCCGACGCCGCGGGGATCAAGCGGAACTGCACCCCCAACGGAGCCAGCGAGACCGCCGTGATCGGCACGAACGAGATCCTGACCGGTACCACCGTGGCGGACAACGTCATCCATCACATCGGTACCGACTACTCCTCCGCCAGCGGCATCACCCTGCTGTTCTCCCGGAACACGACCATCACCAGGAACAACCTGTACGACCTTCCCTACACCGGCATCACGGCCGGAGTCATCCAGGGCCATGTCAATCAGGCGACCACCCCGCAGAACACCACGAACATCAACAGCTCGAACACCATCAGCAACAACATCCTCCATGACTACCTGTCCGTCCGCAGCGACGGCGGCGCCGTCTACGTCGAGGGGCACCAGGCGGAGTACGTGTACCAGTCGGACGGGACGACGATCGATCCGGTCCGGACTCTGGCCAAGGGCCTTCAGGTCACCGGCAACGTCGCCTACAACGGTCCTACGACCAACTTCACCTACTACAACGACGCCGGCTCGGAATGGATCAACTGGCAGGGAAACGTAGCCTTCCGCGCCGGGGACAAGGCACACGGCGGCTGTAGTCCGACGGGCCACTTCTGGATCACCGGCAACTACTTCTCCGCCGGGATCCAGTCGTACCCGTGTGCCCAGCCCGTCGACACCCACGCGAGCGGGAACACGACCATCCCGTCAGCCCCCAGGCCGTCCGACATTCCCAGCGCCCTGCTGCGCGGCGCGGGCACGGGCTCCGGCTCCTTCACGCCGAATCTCTCCGTACCCGCGAAGATCTTCTACGTGTCGCCCACGGCCGGCGCGACGGAGGTCCTTGTCGCCGGTGAGGGCTTCGGCCCGGCAACGCGCGTGTACATCGGCACGACGCAGGTGGCCAATGTGACCCGCCTGTCGAGCGGGTTCATGGTTGTCCCGGTTCCGGCCGGCACCTCAGCGGGGCAGATCTCCCTCACTCCGCAGGTCCCCGGGTCGATCCGGCTCAACGACGACGACGGCGCCATCACGTACAGCGGATACTCCTACGCGGGAGGCCGCTCGTACGGTGACCACCAGAACGACGTCCACTACGCGACGTCGGACGGGGCGACCGCGTCGCTGACCTTCACCGGCACCAGAGTCACGGTGTACGGCGAACAGAACACCGACCAGGGAAACATCGGCATCAGCATCGACGGCGGACCGCAGCAGGTCGTCAGCACACTGCCGACCGACGGCGTACGGCATGCGAACGTCGCGGTGTACACATCCGGTCTGCTCTCCTCGGGCAGACACACCATCGTGGTGACCAAGCTGTCCGGTCAGTACAGCACCCTCGACGGATTCCTGGTGTAGGGACGGGCGAACCGGGTCCGCCGCCGCACTGGCCGCCGCAACCGTGGGCACCGAGCATCCCTGCTCGGTGCCCACGGTCCGGCGGCGATGTCAGTTTCGCGGTTGCCCGCTGCGGAAGCGTGCCAAGCCGGTGAGGAGACGAACCGCTCTGCCCCGAACCGGAGTTGAGTAACGCCCCACTTACCCGGGTCGCGCTTGGCTCGGGAGAGTCAGGGGCGGCATCGGCCCGGGCGGCTGTCCCGGACAGACGCCGCGCTGCCATCAGCCGCGTGCGGCCCGCTTGATGAGGTCGGCGGTCGCCGTGGGCCGGGAAACGTAGACGGAGTGGCCGGCGCCCGGGACCTCGGCGGTCTGCGCGCCGATTCTCTCCGCCATAGCGCGCTGCGCGGCCGGAGGAATCATCCGGTCGCCGCCGGCGAAGAGGTACCAGGCCGGCTTGCTGTGCCACGCTGCCTCGCTCACGGTGCCGTTGATTGCGTCGAGGCCTCACGTCACCTGTGAGTCCGCCATGAACTGGGCCTGCTCGCACGGCAGATCACCGGTGAAGGAGTCGGCGAACTTGACGCGGTCCAGTGCCAGGAATCCGGTGACCGGCGGCAGGACCGGGAGGATCGTCGGCGCTGGGTCGGCTGTCAGCGTGGCCACCGACTCGCCCTTGTCCGGGGCAAATGCCGAGATGTAGTCCAGCGCGGAGAGCTTCTCGTGTGTGACGGCCTCGGTGATAACCGCACCGCCGTAGGAGTGGCCGACCAGGACCACCGGCCCGGGCACGGACTTGAGCACCTGGCGGTTGGCACGACGGCCACGTTGAAGCCGTCCGCACCGAGGCTATGCGCGATGCCGACCTGGATCACAGCGACGACCTGGAGACCGGCCTTGTCGAAGTCGGCCGCGCGTGGATGCGCATGCTCCAGCCTGATGTCCTGGCCTGGCGCCGGCTGGTCATCGGCGAGGCCGCCCGGCTCCCGCAACTGGCCACCGCCTGGGACGAACACGGCCCCGGCGAAGTCCGCAAGATCCTGAAGCCCCGCTTCCGGGTCCCGGCCGAACGCGGCCTGATGCCCCTGGACCCGGACCCCTAACTCACCGTCGCCTTCTACGCCCGCACAATGATCCCCCCCCCCGTTCGAGATCGCGATGCTCAACATCGACTTCGCCCCCACCCAGGATGTCACCGAGACATACATCCGTGGCGGCGTGAAGATGTTCCTCGCCCTCTACGCCACCACGATCGGCACCACAGCCGACGCAACCGAAGGCTGGGCCGAACACCGGGCGGAGCCGACGGCAGAGTTCTGCGGCTCGTCGGCATCACACCGCACAGACGGTGCGCGCGACGGAATCCAGACGCCCAACAGGTGGGGGCGCCGTCGCCCATCACACAGACCCGCCGGAAAGATAGGTAAGGCCGGTCAGGTTCTCCGCCTCTGCCCAGAGACGCTGACCTGTGCCGGTGTCCGCGGCTTCGATGCTGAGGCGAGCCTCCTTCACCCCCCTGCCGCGCACTTCCGCGAAGCCGGAGGGTCCGAAGTACTGCCCTCCTCGCACAGCAGGCGCCGTCGCCGCGTGGAGCTGGGGCAGCGCTCCTTGCCTGCTTGGCGACTGGAGGAACAACAGGACGGTCCGGGCCATGAGCCGCTCGGCCCGGCCCCGCTCCTCATAGGCCCTTGGGTTGAGGTTGCTGCGGCTCATTCCGGGATGGGCGATCACGCTCAGAACGGGTGAACCGGTGGCACGCAGACGGCGGTCGAGTTCGAGGCCGAAGACGGTCGTGGCGAGTTTGGAGCGGTTGTACGCGCGAGAGGCGTCGTAGGCGTCCCGAGACATGAGGTCGGCGAAGTCGAGGTGGGCGTTCCTGTGGGTGAGCGACCCGACGTTGACCACCCTCGGGGCGTCGGCACGGCCGAGAGAAGGGAGCAGCAGTCCGGTGAGGGCGAAGTGGCCGAGCATGTTGGTCCCCATGTGGAGTTCGAACCCGTCGGCCGTCGTGCGGGCAGTTCCCAGCATCATCACACCGGCGTTGTTGATCAGCAGGTCGATCGCCGGGAAGTCGTTCGCCAACCTTTTCGCGAAGGCATGGACGGATGCGAGCGAGGCCAGGTCGAGCTCGCGCACCTGAAGATCAGCGCCGGGTACCGTGTCGCGGATCGTGTCGAGAGCCCGCCCACCGGCCGTGACGTCGCGCACGGAGAGTACGACCCTGGCGCCGCGCCGGGCGAGCTCGGTCGCCGTGACAAGACCGAGGCCTGAGTTCCCGCCGGTCACGACGGCGACCCTGCCGTGCTGGTGGGGAATGCTGGGGGTGTTCCACGCGGCCATGGCAGGCGCTCCTGGATAGTTCGGGGACCGTTCGGCAGCGACGGTAGGAGCGCCGGGACAACATTTCGTCGTTGCCGTTAGCCTGGGATCCGCAGACCTACCGTGGCCCGCGGCCCGGCGCGCACACTTGCACCATGGCAACCGATCATCCCTACGCACGCGAACTGGGGGATTTCCTCCGTGCCCGGCGCGCCCGGCTGCGCCCGCAGGACGTCGGCCTGGAGCCGGGAGGCCGGCGAAGAGTGAGCGGGCTGCGCCGCGAGGAGATCGCGCTGCTGGCCGGGCTCAGCACGGACTACTACCAGCGTATGGAACAAGGCCGGGACGTACGGCCCTCAGAGGGCGCCCTCGAATCCCTCGCGACCGCCCTTCACCTGAACGGTGACGAACGCCGGCACCTCTTCGACCTGGCCCGCTCCGCCCGGCGGCCCGTCCACACCCGCCCACGCCGCGCCGCCGAGCGCGTACCGGAGAGCACCCGGCGCCTGCTGCGCGTCATGGGCACGCCTGGGCTGGTGCTCGGCCGGCACCTCGACGTACTGGCCTGGAACCCGCTGGCGGAGGCACTGCTGGGGGATCCCGCCGACCGGCCGCCGGCGGAGCGCAACATGGTCGCCGTCCTCTTCCGGGACCCGGAAGCACGCCGGCTCTGCCAGGGCTGGGAGACCATGGCCCGTCAGTACGTGGCCATGCTGCACGCCGCCGTCGCCGACGACCCGGACCACCCGCGTGCCACGGAACTCGTTGGCGAACTGAGCATCCACAGCCCCGACTTCCGGCGACTGTGGGCCCGGCACGACGTCCGGGAGAACGTCCACGGCACCACACTGTTCCTGCATCCCGAGGTCGGCGGAATCACCGTCGACTGGGACACCTATCCCCTGCCCGGCAACCCCGGTCCCGTCCTCCTGGTCTTCACCGCGGAACCCGGCACGGCGGACGAGGAACGCCTCCAACTCCTCGCGTCCCTGCGAGCGACCCGAGACCACAGCCTCCACACCGCCGCGCGGCGATCGGCTCAACTCGCCCGTGACGCTTCCCGATAGCGGCGGGGCGCCAGCCCGGTCGTGCGTTTGAAGGCGTTGCTGAAGGCGCTCTCGGACCTGTAGCCCAGTGCGGAGGCGATCGCCGAGACGGGGGTGTCCTCCTGCCACAGCATGTGCTGGGCCAGCCGCATCCGCCAGGCACACAGGTAGGCCAGGGGCGGAACACCCGCGACCTCCTTGAAGCGCTGGGCGAAGCTGGTACGGGACATGGCCGCGGCGCGGGCGAGTTCGGCCAGTGTCCAGGGGTGGCCAGGATGCTCGTGCATCAGGCGCAGTGCGAGGGAGATGCGCTCGTCGGCAGCAGGGAGCAGCCAACCTGTCGGGAAGGCGTCGGCGTCGGCGCAGGCTTCAGCGTTGGTCAGGAAGACGCGGAGGACCTGGACGAGAAGCAGTTGTGCGAGGTGCTCTGCGGCGAAGGACGACCCGGGAGCGTCGGAGTGTATTTCGCGCAGCGTCTGGTCCATGAGCCAGCAGGTCGCGGATGCTTCGGCCGTGGCTGCGCTGATGTGTATCAGGGGCGGAAGCGCGCTCAGCAGCAAGTCCTTGCCGGTGGTGCTGAGGTCGATGTGGCCGCCGATGGTGACGGCGTCCCGCCCCGCGTCTCCGGCGTGAACGAAGGTCTCGGTGGTCGCGCGAAGCAGTGGCAGCACGTCGATCGGCGGCACGTCCGGGTCGCTCGCGAGGGTGTAGCGGCGGTCTCCGGCGAAGACGGCGACATCTCCGGCCGCCAGGCGGACGGGGTGCTCGATGTCCTCCATCACCAGCCAGATGACGCCTTGGAGTATGACCTGGATCTTGAGTTGGCCGGGCGCCGGAAAAGCCAGGGCCCAGCTCCCCGCGGCGGTGAGGCCACGGGACAAGACGCAGCGCGCGCCGGTGAGTTCGAGAGTCTTGGTGATGGGATCTCGCGAGGTCGCAGACGTCGGGTGGCGTGCGGAGGACAGCGGTGCGGCCATGTGCGGACTTTCGCGCAAGTCGCACGAACGGGCAAGCATTCACATTCTGTTCATCGGTCGTCACGATGAGTGCAGGGCGCCTCCCGTGGCGGGATCCGCGTCCCGGATCGTGGCCGCTGGCCATGCGGCCGGTTCCTCAGTCTCAGGAGGTTGTACTCATGGGCGGATTCCAGGATCGCGTCAAGTTCCACCCGGACGAGGTAGTGCTGTCGCCGGCCGAGCAGGAGACCCTCGCCGAACTCGACGACAAGGATCAGGGCGGCGCCGCCGAGCCGGCCGACGCGAGCTGACACTGTCCGCAGCCAGAGGATTCGCTGACCGCGTGCCGCGGTGGGGAAGACCCGCCGCGGCACGCGGCCGCCCAGCAGACGGGACCTGTCGTGACCAACCCCGCGTACACCGCGGCTCCCCAGTCGGGCGAGCGCGGTCGCTCCCTGGCCGAGGCCTTCGAACGCGCGCGGTCCGCAGCCGCCGCGCTGTCGGTGGAAGTCGACCTGAGGCCCATCCTCGACGGAAGCCCCGGCACCTGGCGGTGCATCCTGAGCCGCGACGGCGAGGACCTTCGTACCGGACTCGGTCTGGGCAAAGGCAGCCGGGACGAAGCCCGAACGGGCGCCCTGTTCGAGGCGCTGGAACACTACCTCTGCGGCACGGAAGGACTGGACCCGGCGGAGATCCGGCCGACCCGCGCCCACGAACTCGCCCAGGGCCCGCTGGCGCGCGACATCGCCGTCCAACTCCTGGACCAGGGTCCGGACGAGCACCTGGGCTGTCTGCCGTACCGGTCGCTCACCGGCGAACCGGACACTTACGTCCCCCTCTTCCTTTCCATGCCCGAGTACCTGCGGGCGGGAGCGCGCGCCCGCCTGGAGGCCGGTGACACCTACGACTACCGTGCGGTCGGCCGCTACTCGGTCAACAACGGCTGGGCCGCCGGCGCCGATCCGGTGGAGGCCGCCGTACACGCGATCAACGAGCTGATCGAGCGGGACGCCCTCTCCCTGCTGCTGATCGGCCAGTTCCTCCGCGAGCGGCCTGAGCGGCTTGCCGTCGTGGACCCGGCGACACTGCCGGACGATGTGGCCGCGCTCCTCGCCTTCGCCAGGGTGCACACGGGACGTCAGGTCCACCTGATCGACATGACCACCGACCTCGGCGTCCCGGCGTACACGGCCTACCTGCCCGCCCCTCAGGGGCAGCCGGCCCGGATCTGCGGGTGGGGCGCGTCGCTGTCCCGTCGGTACGCCATCACGCGCGCCGTGACCGAACTCGTACAGCTCCACAGCACCATGGGCCTTCGTGAGCAGTACGCACACCTCCTGCCCGAGCAGCGCGACGACACCGGCCCGTACCCGAAGCTGCACGCCTGCTACCTGTCGGACTTCACCACCGCCCTGCTTTCTGCCGAACTCAGGGCGTATCAGGACACGGAGACTCCGGACACGCCCCAGGGCCACCTCGACAGACTCCTCGCCGTCCTGCGGAGCCACGACTTGTCCGTCTACCAACGCGACCACCACGTCACGGCGGACCTCGCCGTCGTCAACGTACTCGTGCCGGGACTTGAGCGGTTCATGCTCGTCACCGACGGGCAGGTCGTCGTGCCCGGCGGCCGTGGGATGACGGCCCGTGGACGTGGCTGAACGGCTGTGGCGGCCGCTCGCCCTCACCGACGCGCCCCTTTTGGCGGCGCTGCTCGCGGTAGGCGACGCGGCCGACGGGATCGAAGTGGCCTTCCGCGCTCCGGAAGACATCCAGGCGGACCTGAGTGCTCCAGGCATCGACCTGAGGGGCGGCACCGTATCCAGTTGGTCCGGCGGCGAGCCCGTGGCCTACGCGACCACGCTCACCCGGGAGTACGCCGATCCTGCCCATCAACTGACTCTCGACATCGCGGTGCACCCCGTTCACCGCACTCCACGCACGATCCGTCGTCTACTCGACTGGTGCCGGACAACCGGTGCGCGACGCCATAGCGAGCTGCACGACGGCACCCCGTTGGAGCTTCATGTCCGTACCCATCACGGCCAGGCCTGGCTCGCCGACGCACTGGACGCCGCGGGGTACCGGCGCGAGCGAAGTCACTGGGGCATGCGGCTGGATCTGGAAAGACACCGGCCCATCGGCGCACCGGTGATGCCGACCGGCACGGAGATCCGGCCGTTCGAGGACGCGTTCGACACGAAGTTGCTGGCAGCCCGCAACACGATCTTCGCCGACAACTGGGGCAGCGTCCCGATGACGGCCCGGACATGGCGCCACACGATCACCGCAAGCCCCTACTTCAGGCCCGAGTCCTCATTCCTCCTCCTCTCGGAACACGGCCGCGAGATCCTCTGCTACTTGCTGTGCACCGAGCCGGCGGACCTAGGCACGGACCGTGAGCTCTACCTCGCCAACGCCGGTACGCAGACCGCCCTGCATGGCAGGGGCCTGTACCGCGCCGTCTTCACCCACACCCTCGTCCAGGCGAAGGCCCAGGGCTACCGGTGGGCCGTCGCGGACGTCGACGCGACGAACCCCATGGCGGCCGGAGGCTTTTACGAGCGGATGGGGCTGCGGAGGTTCCGGACCTGGACCACACACGTGCTGCCGCTCACGGCGTAACCGCGGCTGTCACTCGCCGGATGTTCCCGCCGACGTTCTTAGACCGTGGCCACTGTGGCGATCGGTCCTTGTGAGCGTGTCGCTAACGTCGGCTTGATGACCTGGACATCCTCGGACCCACTCTGCGGCGAACTCTGCTTGCGTTGCGTGCAACCCCCGTTGGGGCCCGGTCCGGTATTCGGGCCCCTTGCGGCACACCCGTCGATGCCGGGCTCAGCGGTCGATCGTGGACTCGTTGAAATCGTCATGCCGGGCACCGGTGGCCGGCATGAGGGTGTCGAGCCGCCGCAACTGGTCGGCGGTCAGGACGACGCGGTCGGCGGCGCTGTTCTCCTCAACGCGAGCGACACGACGACTGCCGGGGATCGGGGCGATGTTCCCGCCCTGGGCCACCAGCCAGGTGAGCGCGATCTGCGCGGGGGTGGCACCGACCTCGGTGGCGACGTTCCGTACCTCCTCAACCAGCCGCAAGTTCTGGTGGAAGGCCTCGCCGATGAAACGCGGATTGGTCTTGCGCCAGTCGCCGTCCGGGATCTCCTCCGGAGTGCGGATCTGCCCCGTCAGGAACCCGTGCCCGAGTGGCGCGTAAGGGACCAGGCCGATGCCCAGCTCGCGTAGCAGGGGCAGCAGCTCGGTCTCGACGTCGCGTGTCCACAGCGAGTATTCGGTCTGCAGCGCGGAAATCGGATGCACGGCGTGAGCGCGGCGAATCGTCTCCGGAGAGGCCTCGGACAGGCCGATGTGCAGGACCTTGCCTTCGGCGACCAGCTCGGCCACCGTGCCGATAGTCTCCTCTATGGGGATCCTCCGGTCCACCCGGTGCTGGTAGTAGAGGTCGATCCGGTCGGTGCGCAGTCGCTTCAAGGAACCGTCGACGGCGCTGCGGATGTTGGCCGGACTGCTGTCGAACAGGCCGCTTCCGTCCCCGACATGAGACAGAATGCCGAACTTCGTAGCAAGGACGACCTGGTCGCGCCGGCCCTCCAGCGCCTGACCGACGATCTCCTCGCTGTGGTACGGGCCGTAGCTTTCAGCGGTGTCGATGTGAGTGACGCCGAGGTCCAGGGCGCGATGGACGGCGCGGATGGATTCGGCGTCGTCCAGGCCGCCGCCGGAGAGAAGGGTGCCGGCCATGGACATGGCACCCAGACCGATCCGGGAGACCCGCAAGCTACCCAGCATGGCGTGCTGCATCAGAGAACTCGTTTCTCGTTGAAACTGTCGAAGGACGGTGCATCAGCGCTGAGCGGTGCACAGAGCAGAGCAGCGAGGAAGGGCGTCCGGGGCGACCGGGCGCCGATCTCGCTCTCGCCGACATCCAGCCAACATCCGTTCACCACATGCCGACAGGCTCTGCGAAGAGGGGTACGCGCAGGGACCCCATGGGGGAGGTGGCCCGCGCCTATCCTGGATCTCATGGAAGAGAAGGAGGCCGCGCGGGCGGCCGTCCGCGAGTTCCTCACCACCCGCCGCGCCCGGGTCAGCCCCTCCGAGGTCGGCTTTCCTCCACCGGGAACTCGTCGTCGGGTGACGGGCCTGCGCAGAGAGGAGGTCGCATTGCTTGCCGGGGTCAGCCCGGAGTACTACGTACGGCTCGAACGCGGCAAGGCGACCGGGCCCTCCGCGGGAGTCGTCGACTCCGTCGCCGACGTCCTGCGTCTGGACGACGACGAACGCGCTCACCTCGACCGACTGCTCGCCGCTCTGACGCCCGCGTCCCGCACACGGAGCCGCAGCGCCGCCAACGACCTGGTCACCCCCGGAATCCGAGTGCTGCTGGACTCCATGGACCACCTGCCCGCAGTGGTCTTCAACGGCCTGTTCGACATCCTCGCGGTCAACGCGCTGGGGCGCGCACTTCTCGCCCCCATGTACGACCTGCCCGGGCGGACGAACAGCGCCCGCTTCCTGTTCCTCGACGAGCCCGGGGCCCGGGGACTGTTCCCCGAGTGGGACGGGATCGCGGCCGACACGGTGGCGATACTGCGCATCGAGGCAGGTCGCCACCCTCACGACCCCGCTCTGACCGAACTGATCGGGGAACTCGCGACCCGCAGCACAGCATTCCGGACTCGCTGGGCGGCCAACGACGTACGAACGGCCCGATCCGGCGCGAAGACCTTCCGGCACCCACTCATCGGCGAGGTCACACTGCCCTACGAGACCCTCCGCGTCGACGCGGCTTCCAACCAGGTCCTCAGTGTCTACACGCCCCAACCCGGCAGCCGCGAAGCCGACGCGATCCGCCTCCTGGCCAGCTGGAGCGCCGACGACGAACGGAACAACGTTCCGACAGCAGGAACAAGCGGCCCGAACGTCGACGACTAAGGGAGCTGTGTCCCGGCGGGGGTGCTTGGGAAGTGCGGTGGTGCAGCGGCTTGGGGCCAGGATTCGTGGCGTGTGAGGATCCGGTCGTGGAGTGTGATGTGTGTGGACGGGCGATGTGGCGGTGGTCGGTGTTCATCGATGGCCGCTGGCCGCAGGAGATGGGGGGCGAGGATGCGCGGGTCAGCGTGGCCCGGCGTCTGTGAGTTCTTCCAGTTCGGACCTTGCAGTTTCGTACCAGCCCTCATGTCCTCGGGTGGACCTGGCGGAGACCAAATCGCCTCCAGGGATCGTGGGTGCCGGACACCTGGGACAACGGCGGCCTGGTTCCGACCCCGCCACGCGACAAACCTCGTGGTCAGGCAGCCGCTGCGGCTGCCGAACACTCGCCTCGGACCCGCACCGGCGCTCACCTCGCGCGGCCGGGACCTGGATGGGGCGACCCCACTGAGGAGTAGGCACATGAGCATCACCGACACCAACGTCACCGCCGACACCGCCGCCGCCACCGCCGGCTGGAATGCCGAGGCTCTCGGGGCGATCCTCGCGAATGACGAGGGTCGGCCCATCCTGTTCACCAACGCCCGGATCCTGACGATGGACCCGCTGATCGGGACCATGACCGGCGCGGATCTCCTGTCTGTCGGTTCGCTGCTCGTGGGCGTCGGCCCCGGGATCATCACCGCTGCGGGGGATGACAACGCGATCGTGGTCGACTGCACCGGTATGACCGTCGCCCCCGCCGTCGTCGACAGCGTCGCCCTGGTCGGCGGCCGCGGCCACCGCTCGGAGTACGTCGCGACGCTGACCCCCGGCAACACCACCGACTTCCTGGTGGTGCCCGACGCGCTCGCCGCCGACGTGCCGAGCGCGGTGACCGCCCTGCTGACGGTGCCGGAACAGGTCCGCGCGCTCGTCGCGGCGGGCCGGCCGGTCCAGTGGGCAGGCATGGACGTCCCCGGCCGGGCCACCGCACCCGGGAAAGGGATCCCGGCCGCAGCGGATCTCACCGGCAGCCCGCGCGTCGGCGTCTGGATCGACAGGAACGACTTCCTGCACCAGGAGCTCACGGCCGACGGTCGCTACGACGAGACCCGGGGCGGGCGCCCGCACGCCTACCAGGGCCGCTACTGGATCGACGGCGACCGCGTCGACTACCTGGACGACCTCGGCTTCTGGGCTTACGGAGAGTTCCAGGGCGACGAGCTGCACCACGCGGGCTACGTCATGAAGCTCGGCTGATTCTCCCCGGCCAGCAACTCCACGGTTCCGATCCCCGGGTGAGCGGCACCTGGGGAAACGGCGCCGTGGTTGCCGTAGCGCCGCAGCTGACGCTGGTGTTCGAGCACCTCGGCCGCCTCCCGGCGACCCGCCTTCGCCAGCCCCTTCCCGCGGACGGCGCCCCTCTTCGCGGCCCCGTCCGCCGCATCGGAGGAAGACCTCTCATGAGCATCAACGACACCACCAGCGCCGCCGTGCTCGAAGAGCTCCGGCGTCGGCCCGCCGACCTGCGGCGCGTCCTGTTCACCGGCGCGACCATCGTCACCATGGACGCCGGCCTCGGCATCATCGACGGCGGAGATCTCCTCGTCGAAGGCGACACGATCACCGCTGTCGGCCGCGACCTCGACGTCGGCGACGCCGTGGTCGTGGACGCCGTCGGCACGATCCTCACCCCCGGCTTCGTGGACACCCACCGGCACGCTTGGGAAACCCAGTTGCGCCGGATCATGCCGGACGTCGACGACCTCGGCGGCTACGTCATCGCCACCCTCGCCGGCTACGCCACGGTCTACCGGCCCCAGGACATGTACGTCGGCACCCGGCTGGCCGCCCTCACCGCGATCGACAGCGGTATTACGACGATGCTCGACTTCTCCCACAACTCCCGTACCCGCGAGCACTCCGACGCCGCCGTCGAGGCGCTCATCGACACCGGCATCCGGGGCGTGCACGCCTCCATGGGCCCGCACTTCGGCGACTGGGACCGGCAGTGGCCGAGCGATCTGACCCGGCTCAAGGACCGGTACTTCAGCGGCGACGACCAACTGCTCACGCTGCGCCTGGCGGCCCTGGCCACCGACGAGATCGGAGGACCCACGATCGCGTACGGCCCCGAACTCGCCCGCGCGGCAAGGGAGCTGGGCATCGGGGTGAGCGTGGACGCCGTCTTCGGTACCGCCTCCGCCGACGCGGTACTGCGCTGGGCGAAGGACGGCATCCTCGGCCCCGATGTCACTCTCATCCACTCCACCGGGTTGACCGCCGAGGCATGGAAGGCGATGGGCGGGTCCGGGACCACCGTGGCCCTCGCGCCGACATCCGACGCCCAGATCGGCTTGGAGACCGCGATCCCCGCCGTCGACGAGGCGCTGTCCGCAGGCATCCGTCCGGGGCTGAGCATCGACGTCGAAGTCGCCCTGGCCAGTGACATGTTCACCCAGATGCGGGCGCTGCACGCCATCCAACGGATGCGCGCGGTCAACGCCGTCTACGGCACGGCGCGTCAGCCTTCCCGCATCACCACCCACGACGTCCTCGACTTCGCCACCCTCCAGGGAGCGCGCACCAACGGCCTGGCCGACGTGACCGGTTCACTCACCCCGGGCAAGAAGGCCGACCTCCTGGTCATCCGGGCCGAGGACCTCAACAACATGCCCCTCAACAACCCGATCGGTACGGTCGTACTGGGCTCCGACCCCCGTAACATCACCGCGGTGCTCATCAACGGCGAGCCCCGTAAGTGGGACGGACGCGTCCTCGATGTCGACCTGACCACCCTGCGCGGAGAGGTGCACGCCTCGCGCGAGTACGTACTGAACGCGCCGGCCGTCTAGGAGCGATTCTGCCCGTCTCTTGGTCCCCCGCGCGTTCTCTTCGGCCGGGGGACCACTTGGCGTCCTCCGTGGAGGTCCAGACGTTGGTGCCCGCTTGCGTTCTGGCGCCGTCGGGCTGCCCCGGTGTCCTGATCTCGTGCCCGACCTTCTGCCAGAGCCGACCCACCTTTGTCCGATGTCGGTGATAGGCGTGGCGGGGGAGAACAGCGCTGGGCTGCTCTCCCCCGCCACGCGAGGACGCGGATCAGATGGCCTGCGCGGTAGGCAGGATGGTTATCTCGGTGAGGTTGACGTGACGCGGGACGGCGGCCATGAAGGCGACGGTCTCGGCGACGTCCGCACTCTGCAGGACGTCGATGTCGTGGATGAGGTCTGCCATCAGTTTGGAGGCGTCGGGGTCGGTGACGTGGTCGGGGAGTTCGGTGTCGACCATGCCGGGTTCGATGGTGGCCACGCGGACCATCTTCTGGCCGAGTTCGACGCGCAGCAGCCGGGTGAGGTGGCTGATGTAGGCCTTGGTGCCGGAGTAGACGGAGAACTTCGCCAGGATCCGGGTGGCCGCGATCGACGAGGTGTTGATCAGGTCCGCGGGCTTGCCGACGGCGGCGGACTCCGTCAGGTGCGGCACGAACGCGGCGATCACGTTCATCAGGCCGCCGATGTTGAGGTCGATCTGGCGCTGCCATTCGTCGACCTTGAGCTCCTCGATGCCGGAGACGAGTTGGACACCGGCGTTGTTGAAGACGAGGTCGGCCTTGCCGAAGCGCTCGGCGACCTGGTCGGCGACGTGCTGGACGGCGGTGCGGTCGGTCACGTCGACGGCCAGGGCGAGCGCGGTGCCGCCGGCGGCCTCGATGTTCTTGACCACCTCGTCCAGGCGCTCCTTGCGCCGGGCCAGTACGACCACGGTTGCGCCGAGTTCGGCCAGACGCTCGGCGGTGACGGCACCCATGCCGCTGGAGGCGCCGGAGACGATGGCGACACGGCCGGCGAGAGGGGTGCCGGTGATCAGGGCAGCAGACATCACAAAACCTCAATCTCTTTGATCGGGCGGCTCGGAGAGGGGGAGCCGAGAGGGGAACGGATGCCCGGCCGGCCGGGTCCTTGCGACCGGCCGGGGTGCTGGCGAGTGGCGGGGGCGCCCCGGGGTGTCAGGCGGCGTCGTCGTGGGCGGTGGCGGCCGACTTCTCGCGCCACGGGGCGAGGTCGTCCTGCACCTGCTGGTACTTGACGTCCAGCCGCTCAAGGGTGTCGCGCCCGATGTAGAGGTGGGTGGGCAGCTTCTCGGAGGAGGACACCTCGACGATGAGAGCGGCGCCCTTGACGGGGTCGCCGAGTTGCGCGTGGTTGGCCTGGTCGATCCAGTCCAGCGTCACGTGTGCGGGGGTGTCGTCGTAGTCGGCGATACGGTTCGCGGCGACCGACAGGGAGCTGGCGTCCAGGAAGTCGGTGCGGAAGACGCCCGGTTCGACGACCATCGACTGGATCCCGAAGGGCGCCATTTCGACGGACAGCGCCTCGCTGACGCCGGCGACGGCGAACTTCGACGCGCTGTACAGGCTGACACCGGGCTCGCCCTCGAAACCGGACCGGGAGCCGATGTGCACCAGCCGACCCGAACCCTGCTTACGCATCACCGGCAGCACGGCACGGGTGACGTTGATCAGGCCGAACACATTGAGGTCGAACAGCGAGCGGGCCTCCTCGTCGGTGATCTCCTCCAACGCGCCGAGCAAACCGCGCCCGGCGTTGTTCACCAGAACGTCGATCCCGCCGAACCTGTCCACCGCGGCCTCGACCGCCGGCGGGATGCTGTCGTTGTCCGCGACATCCAGGGCGACCGCGAAGACCCGGTCGGATTTCTTCAGATCGTCCGGCACACGCCCCGGGTTACGTACGGCGACCACGACATTGTTACCGCCTGCCAGCGCGGCACGCGCGATTTCCGCACCAATTCCACGCGAAGCGCCGGTGACAAACCACGTAGCCATGAGAATCCCTTTCGTTGTCTCCCCTGCGGGGGATTTCCTGTTGACGTCAACGAGTCTGTCCGTCGGCTACGGTGATATGAAGGCTGCGCTTTTCCTGGGAGTCCCACACCCACGAAGAGCGACTGCACACCGGGGCGAAGCATGAAGACAGAGCAGCGGGTCTGACGTGTCAACTACCAACGGGCTACCGGATGTAGTTCCCGATGTGGCCGACAGGAATACTCAAAGAGCTCTGGACGCAGTACGTGCCAGGCGTGAAGCCCCCTTGAGCGGGGCGGGATGGGTAGCAGTTTCCGCGGCCTGCTGATCCGTTGGGCAATCCCCGACAACATCCGCGAAGCTCTCCTCACTTTGTGAGGCAGCATCACCTGCTGGCGTTGTCTCAGAAATCATCACCTGTGAGCCCCAGCGACTGCGGGTGTCTACGACGAGACCTTCCGCTCCTCCGTCTTGAGGCCGCGCAGTGTCCAAAGCCCGTACAGAGCCAACAGCGGTTTGACGACCATCCACTCGCCAGGGCGGTAGTCATCCGCGCGCACCAGCCTCTCCGCGAGATCGGGGCGCTGTCGCCGCAAGTACGCACGAGCCTTGAGTGCATGAGCCGTCTGGGAGGCGATCTTGATGCGATCCACGTCTTCAAGCAGTGGGATCACGTTCGTGATGTTCTCCCACGTTGTCGTGCTTTCCTCTTCGAGGAGTACCGTGCCATCGAACTCAAGAACCGACTTCGCATAGTCAGCCATCAGCTGCGCCTCCGTCGCGCCGCTGCCGTTCGCACCGCCGCTGAAGATCACGCGGGTCGAATTCGCACCGCCAGCGGCAATGGAGCGGATTCCAGCGCGGACGCGCCATCGGTTGATCAGGTTCGCAGTCGCTTGGGGGTTCCGGTAACCGCACACCACCACGGCTGTGGAAGCGCCCCTGCTATTCCCGACGAGAGCCCGAGACCAGCGCCAGTTCAACCACTCGCCCCAGGCCAGGACTGCAACTCCACCGATCGCCAGTGCCGTCTTTCGCCGCATGCGACGACGCTAGGACACCTCGGTAACAGGCCGCTGGACCACGAGATCCCTCCCGCAGGCTCGCTGGGCAACTGACCCGGCAATGCCACCGGATCTGCGCGGACACGGCGGGCGACCTCCCGCGCGAGGAGGGCTTCAGCCCGCAGAGCGCCGACACAGGCGGCTCCGACGGCTACCGCACCCGCACCTGAGAAACCGAACTTGCCCGGTTCGCAGCCGAGTCGGGCTTGACGATCACCGTCCGCCACCTGCCCTCCGGCACGTCGGAGTGGGACCGGATCGAACTCCAGCTGTCCTCCCACATCACCTCGTCGGGTATGGGCTTGGTGAGGTTGTCGATCGAGGCGACGTGGATCATGGCCTCGGAGCTGGCTGACAGGGTCTCGTGGTCTCGGGCGAGGCGCCGGTGCAGCCTGATCCAGCGAATGCTTCGTTTCCTGCCGACGACCTTCTTGGCGGCGTCGCTTCCCTGGCCAGTCAGGTCGTAGTTGAGCTGGGCGAGGATTCCCTCGTCGCGCCAGGCGGCGAAGTAGAAGTCGGCGGTTCCGTGGCCCGGGAAGTCGTGCGGGAGGTACTTCCGGGGAATTCCGGCGCAGTTGAGGTAGAGAAGTGCGCTGAACACT
Source organism: Streptomyces sp. NPDC058653 (assembly GCF_042716895.1). Taxonomy (NCBI): domain Bacteria; kingdom Bacillati; phylum Actinomycetota; class Actinomycetes; order Kitasatosporales; family Streptomycetaceae; genus Streptomyces; species Streptomyces sp. NPDC058653. Next base: position 93,306 of record NZ_JBHXRM010000026.1, read on the forward strand.
TCGCGCAGTTCGACTTTAGCGGCTGTCCCGTCGGTAGGCGTTCGAGGCGGGCGTTCTCCAGGCCGTCAACGTCGGCTCAATCAGGGCCCGTCGGGCGTCGGACAGTTCGCTGGTGCACGGCTTGAGCTCGCTCACGGCGCAGCGTGATGATGAGTACGACGGAGGGGCGGGTCCCGCTGGAACTCGGGCGATTCAACGACCTGATCCGGTTTCGGAGCCCAGGACGAGGGGGTTCAGCCGCTGAAGACGGCCACCGCGTGCGCCGTGTCGATGTACTCCCTGGCCGCAACGATCTTGTCATTCTTGATCTCGAAGAGGAAGTGGTAAACCTGGTTGAGGACTTTGCCGTTGCTCAGCGTGCCCGTCGATTCGGCCTCCACAGCCACCCGATCGCCCTCCGCCGTCACCCCGGTGACGATCATCCGGAGTCCGTCGGGAGTCGATCTGCGGAAATCCGTGATGTGCTTGACGAACTGCTCCTTCGGCATGCCACCGGAGAGACGGAACGATTCGGGGTGCGCCATCACGGTCCACACAGCGTCCTCCCGGAGCAGGGCGAAGGTCGCGTTGATGTCGCCGTCTACGGAGAAGCCCGCCACCAGCCGGTGGGCGATCTCCTTGTTCCGCTCGATGCTCATGAGGGTCTCCTGCTGCGTCGTGGACGGGGCGCGATGCCCCGCCGTGTTCTGTGCCGTGCCGACCGATCCGGGCACGGGTGTCTGCCGTACCGCCTGTCCGCGGACAGGCGGGAGGGCCTGCCGCCCCGATCGCTCCCCTCCACAGCAGCGGGGCTCGTCGGTTCGTCAGCGAAGGTCAGCCGCTGACGCACCGTTGGAACAGTCGGTCGCTCCCACTCGCACGGTCGCCGTGCCGAGTCCTGGGTGAGGGCATAGGGGATGACACGGGTCTCGTGCCGCGATCAGCGACCGCTTCGTCGCTCATGGCCTCCATCCTGTGCCCGACTGCTCGTACTTTGAATGTTTGACAGTCCGGTTTCCCTTTGCGAGCGTGCGGATATGACCGGTGACCAGCTGTCCGAGGTGTTCGACGTCGTCGAAATCCGAGGGCTGAAGTCGGGCGGCTTCACCGCGCGAGGGTCATGGGTGGCGCGTTCCACCCTCGCCGACCCGCTGAAGTTCATCGCGATGGCGCGCGGCAGGGCCCGGCTCATCGCGGACGGCATTGGTGATCCGCTCGACATGAAGCCGGGTGACATCGCGATCCTGAACAGCCGCTCATGGCTGGAGCTCCAGGGCGGCACGGGCGAGGGGCCGTCCCGCGAGATCGAGATGCCGGTCGGCTACTCCTCTTTCCACGATGATGCTGCCAACCTGGTCGACACCGACGACGTCGTCCTCGGCGGGCACATCGATCTCAACCCGGCAGGGGAGGCCCTACTGCTGGAGGCGCTTCCACGAGTCGGGCACGTCCGTGCGTCGGCCGCCGCAGCACCCCGCTTGTGCAGAAGCCTCGACCGGATCCTCGACGAGGTGACCGGCAACCTGATGGGCTCCGCGTTCGCCATCCGACAGCACGGTCAGCTCCTGCTGCTGGACATGCTCCGCGCCTACATCGACCAGGCCGAACTTCCCCCGGGACGGCTGCGGTTGCTGGCCGACGAACGGCTGCGTCCGGCGCTCAACCTCATGCATGCAAAACCCGGGCACCCCTGGCGGCTGGAGGAACTGGCGCGCGCCGCGTCGATGTCCCGGACAACCTTCGCCGCGCGTTTCCGGATCGTGGCAGGAGTACCACCGCTCACCTACCTCAGCCGCTGGCGGATGCTGCTGGCGCAGCGCGCCCTCCGCGAGGGGGACGACCGCATCGCCTCCCTCGCCTCCGTCCTGGGATACGCATCGGAAAGCACGTTCAGTACAGCGTTCAAACGGGAGGTAGGGGAGTCGCCGCAGCGTTACCGGTACCGGATGCGCGACGAGGCGGAAACCCGCGCTGAGCTCTCACGGACCTGATGCCCCGACCGGGACCATGAGTTGTGGCTGTTCCAGCAGACCAGGTCTGTGATCAAGCCCCGGCCCCGAACACAGCGTCAAGACAGAGCAGCCCACCGGCGGGCGCTGGAACAGCACAATGACACCCCCCGGACGCCGCGTGTCGGACAGGTCGATCTTGTGCGGCTTACGCCCGCTTGCGGCGTTCAGCCCAGCACCCCCAACCCTCCGACGTCGGGCCCGACCAGCGTGAGGAGTGCCTCCCGAACGGCTGGGTTCCGGTCGACGACGCGTTTGCGGCCACCGCCGGGCCGGCGGATGCGTCCCAACAGAGCCTCCGGACTTGAGTTCCCGCAGGGTCGGCACACACCATGGCTTCCGACACCCGGCGGCACGGGCAACCGCTCCGATCCCGCCGTGGCCGAAGGACTGCGCCAACCGCCGAACGAAAAGCCACGAGTCAAGGATCCGCACGCCCTGAGCGGGCGTTCAGGGAGCCCAGAAGGGCCAGACCGTCAGCGGACGGAGAACCCGGCTCGGCCTGCAGGATGATGAGTTGTTGCCCCGGCACGCTTCGGATGTCGAAGGCCTCGTGGCGCAGTTCCAGGTCTCCCACGACCGCGTGGCGAACCTGCTTGACCTCGTACGGCGGGACCCGGCTGAACTGGCGGGCCCAAAGGGTGCGGAACTCCCCACTGCGCACCGACAGTTCACCGACGAGCTCCAGAATGCGGGGATCCTGCGGAGCGGTGGCCGCAGTCCGCTGAAGGTCGGCCACCGCACGGTGCCGGGCGCGCTCCGGGCTCCGGTAGAAGGACTTCGCCGCAGGATCCAGGAAGAGCATGCGGAGCACGTTGTCGCTCTGCGCGAAGTCACGGTAGAGAGCGTCGGCCAACGCGTTTGTGGCCAGCAGGTCCTGGGCGTGGCCGATGACGAAGGCGGGCGTCCGCGTCCAGTCCTCGATCAGGTGGCGCAGGTGCGGGCGGACCCGCTCGACACGCTGGGGAGACTTCGTACGACGGGCTGCCGGCGGGGCCAGCCGGAAGAGTTCCGCCCTGTCCTCGTCCCCGAGTTGCAGCACGCGGGCAAGGGCCTCCAGCACCCCGGGCGAGGGGCCGATCTCACGGCCCTGCTCGAGCCGGCTGTAGTAGCTGACGCTGACACCTGAGAGTGCCGCGACCTCATCACGCCGCAGGCCGGGCACCCTCCGCCTGCCTACGCCCGGCAATCCGGCTGCTGCGGGGCTGAGGCGTTCTCTGCGGGATCGGAGGAACTGGCCCAGCCCCCCAACCGGGTCAGGGTGCGTGTGCTTGTCCATGCAGCAAAGGTAGGCGGAAATCGCCGCGCGCAGCTTCGCCGATGCTGGGTGCATTACACCCAGGAATGCAGCTACCCCGGAGGGGAAATGTCGCGCCGGACCGCGGCGCGCCCTGGCGGAGAATCCAGCAGGCAGACGCGGGTGACTACACCTCGCGACTCCGCCGCTACGCGGTGCAATAGTGCGTGACCGGCCGTTCCGATCGGCTGCCGGTCACATCTAGTCTGGGCCGCATGAGCAATGGGACACCTTTGGGGGAATTTCTCCGAGCCCGCCGAGAAGCCCTGAAGCCACACGACGTCGGTCTGCCCGAGTACGGACGGCGCAGGGTTCCCGGACTGCGCAGAGAGGAAGTGGCCCTGCTCGCCGGTGTCAGCTCCGACTATTACATCCGGCTGGAACAGGGGCGGGAGAAGAGCCCCTCCCCACAGGTCCTCGACGGCGTGGCACGGGCACTGAAACTCGACGCGGAAGCAACCGACCACCTCAATCGTCTCTGCCTCACTGCCTCGCAGCGCCCGCGGAACTGGAGTGAGACGGGCGTCAGCCAACAGTTGCTGCAGCTGATGGACACATGGGAACACACTCCGGCTTTCGTCGTCGGCCCGGCCCTCGACATCCTGGCGGGCAACTCCCTCGCCACGGCCCTCCACAGTGGGTTCGGAACGTTCGACAACCTCGCCCGCATGGTGTTCGCGGACCCCGCCGGGCGCGATTTCTACCAGGAATGGGAGCGTGCCGCGCACTCCTGCGTCGCCGAAATCAGAGCTGCGTACGGACACGACCCCGCATCGGCCCGCATTGCGGAAGTCGTCGCCGAACTGTCAGCTCAGAGCGAGGAGTTCGCCGACATCTGGCAGCTTCACGACGTCAAAGGCAAGTCCCAAGAGGGCAAGCACCTCAAACACCCTCAGGCCGGCGACCTGCACATCAAATTCGCAGCGTTCACCGTCAATGGCGCCCCGCACCAGCAACTGGTCGTCTACCAGGCCGAACCCGCCAGCCCGACGGCAGCCGCCTTCGAGACACTGAGATCCATGGCCACCCAGCCGAAGCACGCTCAGGCCGGTGCACCTATGGCGGGCCCCACCGCGGACGAGGAGTAATGGCGCACATCACTACGTAAACGCGGGTGGAGGCTGGTCCTGCCGCACCCAGGAATAAAGCGGCCTTCATCATGGTGCTCCAATCTGCCGACACTCAAGGCGACAGCAATGTGCCGGCCGACGAACCGGCGCGCAGCCCGTACGGCGCCAGGAGCAGACATGACCACCGTCAAAGACCTTCAGCCCCACCCCCTGGACCAGGTTCACCGGCTCATCGAACCCGGCCCCGTCATCCTGGTCACCACCCAGCACCGCGGCGTCCCCAACGTCATGACCAACGGGTTCAACATGATGGTGCGCCACGCCCCGCCCCTGATCGCGGCGACCATCGGCCCCTGGGACCACAGCTACCAGGCCCTCGTCGAAACCGGGGAGTGTGTCATCTCGATCCCGACGGCGGACATGGCCGCCACGGTTGTCGACATTGGCAACTGCTCCGGCGCCGACGTGGACAAGTTCGAGGAGTTCGCCCTGACGGCCGTCGCCGCCGAAATGGTCCAGGCCCCGCTCGTGGCCGAATCCTTCGCCAACATCGAGTGCAGGATCGCCGACAGCAGCCTCGTGGACGCTTACAGCCTTTTCCTGCTGGAGCCGGTGAGGGCATGGACCGACCCTTCACAGCCCGAGCCACAACTCTTCCACCACCGCGGAGACGGAACCTTCACCATCGACGGACCGACCATCGACCTGAAGGACCGCATGACCAAGTGGCAGTACCTCCTGTAAGCGGGCGCGCACGGGATCGCGGCGGCGAAGACGCAAGAGACGACCGCACCCCTGATCCTCACCCCGCCGAGGCCAGCACGCACCATGAACCGACCTCCGGCGCGGGTGAGGCTGCTTCTTTCCCTCCACATCCGGCCGCCGAGTCGACGGGCCAGGGCGAGGGCCTGGCAGGTCTACGACCAGCTTTACGGGTTTTTCGAGACCGACCGTGCCTGGGCGCCAGAGCCCGCTCCCGCACTGGGTCCCAATCTGACGGATGCGGAATGGGAGCGGTCGCAGCCCGTTCGTGTGGGTCAGTGACGGTCGCTCTGGCCGGTGATGAAGACACCCCGCTACGCCAAGCGCGGCAATATCTACCGTGGCACCACAACTGCGGCAGCCCTGGTCGTCCGGCTCCGCGCCTGACGATCGGTTACCGCTCAGACAGCGTCCTCGGCCTCGGCGGGCCGCTGATGGCCGCACGGCACCGTGTCACCGTTCTTGTCGAAGACCTCGGCGTCATGCCCCCGTTCACCCACACCGTGATGTCCTGGTCATGCACGATCACATTGCACGGCGACCGCTCCGGCTCCGCCCCGGGCACCACGGTGAACTCATCACCAGGGCGCATCCAGTGATCGGTCCCCCACGGCTCGACCCACAGGCAGACCATGTCGCCGGTCTCGTTGCTCACGCTCGTCTCGGACACGCTTGCAGCCCAACCAGCAACATGACCAACCGGATAAGCCCTAGGTGGAGGTCGGCTCTACGGCCGCACCTCAGGCCCTCCTGCTGAACCTCTCCTCAGGCTCCGCGAGTTACAGGTTGTTCGAGTAGAAGTTGGCGAGGCGGTCGACGGCGGCGTCGACGTACTCGGGTTCGTCGTACATCTCGTAGTGGCCGGCACTGTCGATCACCATGAGGTCGACGGGATTGGGGGCGAGCTTCCACAGCCGCATGCCGGACTCGTAGGAGCCGGTGTTGCCGATGCGTCCGGCAAGGATGACCTGCAAGGGCTGGGTCATGAGCTGGTCGGCCAGGTGGTACGCGTCGTAGCCCAGCAGCAGCGAGTCGCCGCGTGAGAGGCGGCGGTTCGTGGAGTGTTCGTTCCTGCCCCGCGCGGTTCGGTAGTAGGTGATCGCCTGGGTCGTGTCGAGATCGGTCAGACCGGCCGCTGCGGCCTCTTCCAGGGTGTCGGGCAGCCAGTTCACACGGGTCAGCTCGCCGGAGCGGGTCTCCTCGGTGCGCGCGTCGGCCATGGTGTCGAGCGCGGTCGCCGGGCCGTCAGGCTGGAAGCTGCGGAAGGACGTGCCCATGTTGCCCGGGACGACGGTGCCGACCGCCTTGATGCGGTGATCCGTGCGGGCGGTGTGCACCGCGTAGCCTCCGCCGGCGCAGATTCCGAGGACGCCGATCCGATCCGGTGCGATGCCGGGGATCGTGCTGAGCGTGTCGATCGCGTAGGAGATGTCCTCGCCGCGGCGGTAGGGATCTTCGAGGTCGCGAGGCTCTCCGCCGCTCTGACCTTGGTGCGCGGGGTCGAACACGAGCGCCGCGATACCGCGCGCGGCAAGGCGGGAAGCGTAGTTGGCGCCGATCTGTTCCTTCACGCTGCTGCCGGGCGTGGAGAGCACGACGGCGCGGAGTGGAGCTGCTTGGTCGAAGCTGTCGGGAAGGTGGAGGTCGGCTGCGAGATCGATCGCCCCGCGCGCGATCGTGATGTGCTTGAGCATCCGATGACGCCTTTCGAGTCGGCGTTTGTCCCAGAGTCGGTCAGTACGAAACTGATCTGGTACAGTTTCGAACTAATTCAGGACTGTACCACTTGGGTGGATGGAGGGGCTTGCGTGGCGGTTGACGGGGCGCAGTTGTGGACGCTGAACCAGCGTCTGCTCAGCGTCGTGATGGACGCTTGTAGCGCTGAACTGGCCGGGCTCGGGCTGGAGACGAAGGAGTTCTTCGTGCTGGCCGAGGTGGCCGCGTCGCCGTACCCCGCGGAGCTCGCGGCGGCGCTGATGATCCCTAAAGCGAGTGTGACGGTCTACGTCCGCAACCTCGTCGCAAAGGGGTTCATGCGGCGCGAGATCGACGACGAGGATCTGCGGCGGCATCGGCTCGTACTGACTGCGGAGGGGGAGGCGGCGCGGGACCGCGCGCTTGCGTCGCTCGCGTCGGAGTTCGACCGCAGGCTGGCGAGGATCACCCCGGGGGACCGTACCGAGCTGCAGCGCATGCTCCTGGAGATGCTCAAGTCACCGGAATGAGGCCACGACGACGAGCGGTCGGCCTGCCCTGCGAGGCGGCAGATGGTCGAGTCCGCCCTCGCCGATCCGCGTGAGTTCCGGACTGCGGCGGCTGGCGCCAACGTACCGGCAGGATGGGCTGGGACTCCTCCCGCCGACACCCGCGAGCTCCATGCTGTCTCGGGGCCCGTAGCCTTGCGGCTTGTGAGATCCATACGTATGGAGTGGGAACGCGCCCGGCGCGGGCGGGCCAGGGGCGTCTCGTCGCACCGGGTGGTCCTGGAGCGTGTCCAAGGCTTTCTTGAGACGGGCAGATTCGAGCAGGCCGAGGCCGATGCGAGGGCTCTCGCGGCTTCGCTGCGGGACCGGGGCGGCGATCCCCCAATGATCTCGTGGCTCGCCCGATCCCTTGCTGCTGGGGCGGCCGTCGCCCACGGCCGGGGAGCGGAGCTGCTGCCCGAACTCGAGTCCCTGATCACGGAGTTGGAGCAGACAGCCGGCGCCGACCGGCAGCTGCTGCTTGTGGTCCGGTCGAACCGTGCGGCGGTCCTCGTGCAACAGGACCGGCACACCGAGGCTGAGGCCGAGACGCGCGACATCCTGCGCGGCACAACCCGAATCGCACATCTCGCCGAGATATGGAGGATCGAGCTGAACGCCTTGACCAGCCTGGCTGCCGCATTGAACGGACAAGGCCGTTACGAAGAAGCGGAAGCCATCGCCCGCGGGAACCTGCCGCAGGCGGACCCGCCCATCGCTGCCTTCCTGCTTCGCGCTCTGGTAGACAGCCTGAACGGGCAGAGCAGGTATGAGGAGGCATTGGCAGAGGCCCGTCGGCACACACCGGTCCGGGGCCGCGCGGCGAGTGGGACTCTGGAGCTCGTGACAGCAAGGGCTCTGCACGGCCTCGGCCGTGGCGACGAGGCGGAGACCACCGCCCGCCAAGCGCTGACCGCCTGTGAAGAGTTCCTGCATCCGGCCCACCCTCGTATCGAGGAGGCCCGCAGGCTTCTGGCCGACATCATCGCCGGGGACTCGGACCCGGAATGAGACCGCCGCTACTCAGACTTCAGTGAGACTGGGCGCGTTAGTCGGTGGGTGTCGGCTCTCGTCGGGTTGCCCGCGCGGGTCGTAGGTCGGCCGGAAGCCCAAGTGCCATGCCATGCCTGGCCGCCGCCGTAGAGGCGCCCTCGTCGACGAGCACGCACAGTTGGCTACGGCCGCCCGGCGGGGAGGTACGGCAGGCTCAACGGTCTGCTACAAGGCGGCCATCCTCGTGTCGGCTGTCAACGAGCCGCTGTGACCAGCTTATTCGGGACACTCTCAGGGGCGCATCCCGAACAGGAAGCGAGTCGCTCGCGTACGGCGGACCAGCAGTTCGTACGCGGCGAGGGTGAGGATCAGGGCGATCACCACGAGTACGCCGTACTCAACCAGTATCGGCGCAGACCAGCCGGTCACGAAGTACGCGACGGCGACCACGACCGGCTGGTGCAGGACGTACAGCGGCAGCACGGCTGCCGCGAGATAGCCGTAGAGGCGCCGACGCGCCGTCGGGGTCGGGTTCTGTGCCGCACGCGGTTTCTGTGGCCGCCGACGGTCGAGGAGGCCCGGGATGGCGACCACCAGGCACCATCCGGCAGCACCGAACAGCGCCCGCGAGGCGGTGGCCAGGGGGGTCATCTCCGTGAAGGGCTCGTCGGCCAGGGCAAATCCGGGGCCGGCTGCCGCGAACAACAGGGCGCCGAGCCAGGCCGCCGCCCCCGCGTCGCGCCGCATCACGGTGCGGAAGCGGCCGTCGGCGGCGAGCGCGAAGCCGGTAACGAAGAACAGCAGGTACGACCAGCGGTGCCAGCCCGCGTACTCCTCCTCAAGACGTGCGAAGGCACAGATGGCCGCGAAGGCGAGGGCCGGCAGGAGTATGGCGCCCCGCCGGTGCAGGGTCGTCTCCGCCACCCGGTCGCCGATGCGGCGGACACGATCGCGCGGTAGCCACCGGTGGAGCGGCACCAGCATGAGGGAGAACGCCAGGAGGAGCACGACGAACCAGAGATGGCCGGTCTCGAAGTGCTCGCCCTGGAGGAGGAAGGGGAACTCCTCGGGCGCCAGGTGCACGTCGTAGAAGCGGGGCAGGAAGCCGAGGTACGACTCGTGGTAGCCGGCGTCGGCCGAGCGCAGCCGCAGCCACTGCGGCAGCGGGTTCAGCGCGAGGGTCGCGAAGACCAGCGGAACGCCGAGCCGCAGCAGCCGCTCGCCGGCGAAGCCGCCCGCGCCACGGCGCTGAAGCGAGTGCCAGGCACCGAGGCCGGAGATGAGGAACAGCAGCGGCATGGCCCAGACGACACCGAACCCGGCGATGATCATGATGGCTTCGGTGGTCTCGGCGTTCTTGACGTAGTAGTCGTCGTCGGCAGCGAATACGAGCGCAGAGTGGAAGAAGACCAGCCCGATCACGACCAGCATCCGGATCGCGTCCAGCTCCGGCCGCCGCTCCGGCAGCGGTGCCTGTCCTGGTTCTGTGTGCGTCGCCATGTCTGTGCCCCCCGTCGCCTGTACGCCACCAGTGTTGGAGAGGCGACCGCCGGGCACCACCCCCGCAACGGACTCCGCTGACATCGGAGATCAACTTGCGGTACGAGCCTAGGAGTTGGGTGGCGAAGGCGCGTTGGTCTCAGCCAGGCGCCCTGTGCTTGTCCGTCTGTCGGGTGCTAGGCAGCTCGATCACCGTGATGTCCGATGGGGCTCCGGCTCGGATGGGTGGGAGGGAGGTTCTGACTCCGCGTGAGACGAGGAGCTGGGTGGTGCCGATGGGGGCCAGCCCCACTGCGACCCGCTACGTCACCGGGGCGAGCGGGCCCGTGCCCGGTACCCGAGACGACAGTCGGCAGCGGGTTTCGCCGAGGGGGCTGACGGTCGGCCGGATGGGTCTCGGGCCGACCTGTATGCGAGCGGTGCGGGGGCGCCGAACGGCGTCATGTACCGCTTGGGGGAATGCCAGGGTGCCTCTGGCGCCGGCCTGGCGTGGTTCCGCGACCGTAGTGGAGAAGCCTGCGTCCGGCCGCTCATCGTCGGAGGCCGTTTCTCCGGCCGGTTCGAGACCGGGTGGGCGCGCTTACGGCCGGTTACGGCTGCCGATCGGCTCCGGCGCGGCGGCGGGCGCGTGATGCCTTGAGGTTCGCGGAGTTGCCGCAGGTGCGGACGTCGTGCCAGACGCCGCTGGTGTTGCGGCTCCGGTCGTAGAAGGCGACCCGGCACTCGGGATTGCTGCACACCTTCAGCCGCTGCCACGTCCCGGTGAGCCGCGCCGCGTACAGCTCGATCGGCAGCAGGGCCCGAATCGCGGCGGCCCCGCGCGGTGAGGCCTCGATGCTGACCGAGCCGTCGGTGAAGAGCCTTGCTGTCAGGGTCAGTTCGTGTTCACGCTCCCTGGTGGGGAGGGAGGTTCCGTCGGCGCGCGCGATCAGCGTTTCGCGCAGGTACTCGCGCAGTTCGACGAGGGCGCGCAGTTCCCCGGCGGGTTCGCCGGCGGTGTCGGCGGGCGGCCGGGTGTCGTCCAGGGCGCCCATGTCGCGGAGCCACACGTCCGCCGTGACCGGGTCCGCGAGGAGGTCCGGCTTGCCCGTCCGGGGGACGGCCGCGGTATTGAGCAGTTCCTGTACGAGCCGCAGTCCGTCCGGTGCGAGCTGGACGCGGAAGCGGCCGGGCACCCCTGTCAGGGGCGCGCCCGCTATCAGCTTTGACATGGGTGTACCTCTGTGCTTGCGTTGTTCAGGTCAGATGACATAATCATAAAGCTTATGGTTATGTCGACCGGGTGGTGAAGGGAAGGAGACTTGCCATGGCATCGTTCAAGGACAATCTGGCCGAGAACGTCACCCTTGAGGGGGCGGTCATGAACGGCGTGCTCCAGGGCCGTGAGGCCGTGCTCGCGCAGCTCGCGGTCGTCAGCGGGTTCTACAGCGAGCGGGTCGACCACTTCAGCTTCGACTCGGGCGACTACCACGTGGAGGAGTACGAGGCGGTTGTCGCCGGGCGGCCGATCCGGGCCACTGCGACCATGCACCGTGACGCGGCCGGAAAGATCGACGCGGTCGTCGTCAATCATCGTCCGCTGTCGGCGGTGCTGACGTTCTCACGGTTGATCGCCGAGTCGCCGATCGGAGCCGAGTCGGACCCCGACCGCTTCTACCGCCCCACCGGGCAGACGTACCAGGGCCTGCTGGACTACGCGGACAGGCAGAACGCCACACATCCGGACGCTTAGCCCGGACGCTTGGGGGGTGTCCTCCCCGGGACCGTTTGCAGCGGTGGGCGCCGGGGGCGACGATGAATAGTACGTTCGAGGAGAAAGTGATGGTTGCCTCAGGAATATTCGATTACGTCATCGTGGGCGCCGGCAGCGCGGGTTCCGTCCTTGCCGAACGTCTGAGTGAGGATCCGGCGGCCCGGGTGCTTCTTCTGGAAGCGGGCGGCGAGGACACGAATCAGAACATCAAGGCGCCTGCGGGGGTGGGGCTGCTGTTCCACTCCGAGGTCGACTGGGACTACGAGACCGTCGAGCAGGAGGAAGCGGGCCGGGCCTTCTACTGGCCGCGCGGGAAGACCCTCGGAGGCTCGTCCTCCACCAATATGATGATCTACGCCCGGGGGCAGCGCGAGGACTACGACGCTTGGCGGGACGACCACCACGCGACCGGCTGGGGCTTCGACGACGTGGAGCCGTACTTCGTACGGTCCGAGCGGAACAGCCGTAACGGTTCTCCGCTGCATGGCACGTCGGGGCCTCTGTGTGTGGAGGACCGTCCCTACACCCATGAACTGTCCTACGCGTGGGTGGAGGCCGCCGGGGCCTGGGGGCTGCCGCGCGCCGACGACCTGGCCGGGCCGTCCCCTCAGGGTGCTGGGCTCAGCCAGGTGACCACGCATGACGGCCGGCGCTGGTCCGCCGCCGACGCCTATCTGCGGCCGGCGCTCGGCCGGAAGAACCTGACGGTCCGTACCGATGTCCTGGTGACCGGAGTCGTACTGGATGGCACCCGGGCCACCGGGGTGACCTACCTCCACGACGGGGCCGAGCACATGGCACGCGCCGGGTCGGAGGTCCTGCTGAGCGGGGGCGCCGTCAACTCGCCGCAGCTGCTGATGCTTTCCGGGATCGGCCCGCCCGACGCGTTGCGGCAGCACGGCATTGATGTCGCGGCGGCTCTTCCCGGGGTGGGCGGGAACCTCCATGACCATGTTCTTGCCCCGGTCGCCTGGGAGACGCGGGACACCACCGATGTGATCGTCGATCTTCTGACCCCGGAGAATCTGGAGCGGTGGATGGCGACGGGCGGGGGGCCGTTCGCCTCCAACTACGCCGAGGTGGTCGGCTACTTGTCGGTGACACCCGGCGAACCCCGGCCGGACACGCAGCTGACCGGTGGACCCACCGCGTTCATCCTGAGCGGACAGGAGATGCCGGGGCGGCCTCTGTTCACGACGAACGCGACGCATCTGCGCCCGGGCAGCCGTGGGCGGATTTCGCTGGCCTCCGCGGATCCCCGTGAGTATCCGCTGATCGATCCGCGGTATTTCACCGATCCGCAGGACGTGGACGCGATCGTCCGCGGTCTGCGCGCCGTGATCGAGATCGGAGGGGAAGAGCCGCTGGCCGGGTTCCTGGACCGGCCCTATCTCCCGGCGGCCGCCGACCTGGCGACGCTGGACGACGCGGCGCTGGCCGACCATGCCCGGACCTGGAGCGGTACCTCTTACCACCCGGTCGGTACCTGCGCGATGGGCGCGGGAGAGGACGCCGTCGTGGACCCCGAGCTGCGGGTGCGGGGGATCGACGGGCTGCGGGTGGTGGACGCCTCGGTGATGCCGGCTGTGACCAGCGGCAATACCAACGCTCCGACGATCATGATCGCCGAGAAGGCGGCCGACCTGATCAGAGGCGTTCCCGCGCTCTGACATGCGCCGAGGCCGGGGCCACCGGTGGTGAGGGCGCGGCGGGTGTGCGCCGCTCACGGTCCACCATGCCTGCGCTCGCGGGCCGCCCTGCCGGGGCGCGGGGAGGACGGTCCACAGCACGGGGGTGTCCGGAGGGCATTTGGGGGACGGGTTTCCGGGCGTGATTCGATGTCTCTATGACCAGTGAAATATCCAGCCCTGTCACCGTCGAGTTGCCTCTTCGCAGGTGGGGCCGCCCCGACGCCTCCCGGCACGCCCTGCTGCTCCACGGGCTGACGTCCTCGGCGGCCTGCTGGTGGCGGGTCGCGGACGGTCTGGCCGCGGCGGGCTGGGCGGTCGTGGCTCCCGACCTGCGGGGGCACGGGGACGCTCCGCGCACCGTCCGGTACGACATAGCCGGCTTCGCCGCCGACGTGGTGGCCCTGACCTCGCCGCTTGCGGACGGGGCGCCGCGCCCTTGGGACCTTGTCGCCGGCCATTCGCTCGGGGGTGTGGTCGCCACAGCCGCCGTGGGCATCGAGCCCGGCTGGGCGGCACGGCTGTTGCTGGTGGACCCCGTGATCACGGTCACCGCTGACTTGGCCGCCGAGGTGAAAGCCGAACTGGACGTCCCTCCCGAGGCGCTGCTGGCCGGAAATCCGCTCTGGCACCCGGAGGACGCTTTCCTCAAAGCGCGGGCCGCCCGGCAGACGAGCCCGTACGTGGTGGACAGCTTCTTCCGCCACAACGTCCCCTGGTCGTACGAGAAGGCGCTCGCCGCGACCACCTGCCCGACGACGGTCCTGGCCGCGGACCCGGACCTGGGCCCGTGTTTCACAGCGGCTGAGGGTCTGCGTATCGCGGCGGCCAAACCGGACTTCCACTGGTCGACTGTCCCTGGAGCGGGCCACTCCGTCTACCGCGACAACCCAGAAGCGGTGATCACCGCGGCCCTGACCAGCTGAGCGGAACGGACCACCCCCGCCGGCACGGCCACCGCCCTGGTAGCGGAGGCTCAGCCGAAGGGGCGGACGTTGCCGTTCGGCCTGTTACGGCGAATGCGAGAGGGCACCAGGATGCCGTTCAGGGCAGCACGGTGTTCTTCGCGAACCGCCTGCGGCGCTGGCAGGCCGGCACCGGCCCGAGGTGATCACGGCGCGGCCTGGCGACCTGACGGTACGAAGCGGAAGTCCGGTCGATGGAGGCGGAGTTCGTGCGGGGAACCGGTGTCCGGACGAACTCCGGCCGCCTGCCGGTGTGTTCTGTGGGTGGTGTGTATCGGTAGTTCTGTGCCGGGGGTTGTCAGTCCCGGCGGGGCGCGGTGGGTGGAACGTCCTTTGCCGGCAGGGGCGGCTGGCGGGGTGCCGGTGTTCTGCGTGTGGGTGCCGGGCTATTGGGTGTGTTCGGTGAGTGTCACTTCCCGGGCCAGGCTGCGAACTACGGAGACCTGTCTTACCTGGGGCAGTGTGGCGAGGGCTGCGTCGGCCCGTGCCCGCCCGGAGGGGAGATCGCCGCTCACGGACTCGGCCAGGGCTATGCAGATCTCGCGTTGCGCGATCCATTCGGCCATGTCGGGCGGTACGTCGGCGAGTGCGGACCACATGGAGCGTGTGTCACCGAGGAGGGCGAAGACGCGGCTTTCGGCCAGGCCCAGGCGCCATGCCGGTATCTGGTACATCGTCGGCTGTGAGGTGACGGGCAGCCGGTCGAGAGCCCGGTGGGCGGATGTGATGGCCTTGGTTGCGGCGGTGCGGTCCCCGAGACGCGCGTACGCCCACGCGCGGGCGGCGTGTGCTTCGGTTGCTTCGACGTCCTCGGCCATCCGCAGCACGGTCAGGGGATCGGCTTCCTCGTGTGCGGCGCGGAAGGCGGCGCGCCCGTGGAGCCAGGACTGTACGGACGTGTCGCGGGAGTGGGATCCGGCGAGCCGTGCGGTGCGCCACCACCGGCCGGCGGCCGGTTTGTCTCCGAGTGATGTCAGGGTCATCGCCTGCAGCGCGGAGAGGCGGCAGACGACGGGCCACAGCTGTCCGTTGTCGGGGAGGGCGGTCCTCAAGGCTGTCAGGTCCCCGAGCAGGCGGGTCTGGAGTTCGGGGGCGCTGACGGTCATGTAGTCACGGCCGTGGTCCTCGGCGGTCTCGTGCCAGTCCTCGACGGTGGCGTCGAGGGACGCCATCAGTGTCTGGCGTATGTACTCGGCGAGGGAGTTAGCTCTCGGACGTGCCGCTTTCGCTCCCAGGGCGAGTCCCATTCCCGTCAGCATCGTGCGGCGTCGCACCGGGTCACCTTCCGCCGCGACCGCCACCAGGAAGCCGTCGGCCCCCAGTGCGTTGTCCAGAGCCCGCGCGACGGCGGGTGTGGGTTGCCGCGCGCCTGATTCGAGGTTCCCGATGTGCGATTTGGAGACGTCGGAGCGGGCCGCGAGAGCTGCCAGTGACAGGCCTGCTTCCTCCCGTAACCGCCGTGCCAACTGGCCGAAGGAGTCCATGCCGCCACCTATGCGTGAAGACGCCGATGCGTTGTGGTGCAGACCGTGTTCCGTATGCTAGCCGCGAGTTCCTCTCTCGTTGTAGAGCGCCTTTCCTGACCGTCCGGCAGAACCTGTAACGGGAGGCACGCCTTCCGGAGGTACGGCTCCCGTGCCGGTCCGGCTCGCGGTTCGTGCGGCCCCTTTCCAGGGCGATCGCGGCCAGGAGCAGATCGCCGAGTATCTGGCCGGGAAGGTTTCCGGACAGCCCGGTACAGGCTTCGGCCAGGGCGTCCCACCACGGCAGGGCCAGGGCTGCCGCCCAGCCGGCCATCGAGGTGGTCCGGCACCGTTCCCATTGCTTCGGCCGCTTCGTGAACTTCGTCTTTGCCATGGTTGCAGTGTCGGTGCCCGGCGGGCCGCGGATGAGAGGCGAAGCGTCTTCAAACGTCTTCAGCCGCGGGAACGATCTGGTTCCGGCTTTGATCCTCTGCCAGTCTTCGTATTTCCAGGTCGAGCAGAGGAGTGACGAATGCTTCGTTCAAATTCTTGGAAAGCGGACGGCGGGTGGGCCGTCGACGGATCGGAATTATCTCTTTCCGCCGTCGTCGCCGAGATGAAATCGTTCACGTATCCGGCGGAGGAACTTCCGCTGTGCAGTGAACGCCAGCCGTTCTCACCGTTCAGCGACGAACTCTGCGCGCAGATCGCCAGGGAGGCTCTCACCACACCTGAGAGGCGAGGGAGGCTCACCGACGCGGTTCGGCGGATCACCGGGCAGCGTATGCCCGACCCCGCACAGCACACGACGTTCGAATCGCACGTCGGGCTGACGGCGGTGGACGCGGAACTCGTGACGGGGCTCGTGGCCCTGGGTTTCGAGCCGCACAACTTCGCCGGCGCCCAGCCGACCGGCTACCACCACAACTTCACCCTGCAGTTCGTGGTGGACCGGGCGCACGTCGGCGAAGGCCGTCTGACGGCCGTCCTGCGGGAGAAGACGGACAGGGCCCGCGAACTCGTCGAGAACCATCCCCGGGCACTCGGATTCGTCGAGTCGGAGGTGTATCGCAGCGACTACTCCAGGAGACTGCCGACGCGGCGTATGGCGCCCGACGCCCCGGACCGTCTGCCGTACCGGAATCTCACCTTCCGTGAGGTGGCGGTGCCGACCACCGCCAGGGAGGCCGCGCTCAGCGGTGTTCGGCTTGACTGCGGCCGGGCCGCGGACGTCCACATCAAGATTGCGGGACGTGCCGGCCCGTATTCGGGCGAGCCTCTGGAACAGCGGATCGCCCGGCACAAAAGCTCCCGCGGCCCGGTCGAAATGAGGTTGGGGCAATGTCTTCGCGAGCTCGGCTATTACGAGCAGATCTCGCAGTCGGGCAACTTTCTCTACACGGCGCACTTCGCTGAACTCGGCGACGCGAACAGGGCTTTCGCCGCTCTGGCCGATTTCGGGGCCCGGTACGGCGGGATAGTCGACGTCGTACGGGAAGCATGCACCGCTTTCTGGAGGAAGAGCGTGGTCGCGGAGTCCGGCGAGACGGTATTCGCTTCTGTGCCGCCCCTCCTGACCGGCCGGTGAAATACGCCGTGACGGGCCGCCGGACTCTCCGGCGGCCCGTCACGGGCGCACCCGCCGGGGCCTCTTGTCCGGGGCCCGATGCTCTGCTCCTGGCAGGCGCTGTGTTCCCCTCTGGCCAGCCTTGCTGCGGGCTGCCGTCGGGCCGCGGCGACGGCGGGTACGCCGGCAGGCTGCCCCCTTGGATCATCGGCCCCGGGCCGGGGGTCCGGAGAAGTCGGCACGATGCTGGCCACCCGCTCGCCCGCGGGCCGGGCCGCGGTAGCTCCCGGCCCGTTCCGGGTGCAGGGCTCGCTGCGGAGAAGGCATGGAATTCGCCGGCCGGGCCCCCAGGTCCGGGCAGGCCAGCCGTGCCCGGCCCGCTCGTGCCGACGAACCGACACCGTCATCGGCTGCCCCCACAAGGGCATCACCATGGCCTGTTGGTGCTGGTCCGTCATCACGAAGACCTACAGCTGCTGCCCGGACAGCACCGGGTCCCCATCAGGCGCGGGGGTAACCCGGCACGATGCTCCTGACGGTCTGTAAGTACCGACCGGGTTGGGTCGGGGAGCAGGCCCGGTGCTCTGCACTGTCCCGGCCTGGCATCCGGGGGTGTCGGCGAGGCGGATCGCCTCGACACTGCGCTGCTGAGGAAGCCCGGGTTGCCGGGGTGAGAGTGGGCAGAGTGTCCGTCGTCTGTGGCGTTCAGCGAACCGCACGCCACAGAACAGACGTGCTGTCTTCACGCCGCACACACGGCAGGCGATGATGCCCCCTCGGCAACCGTCCTTGGGGGGACTATGCGCACGCGTATCCGCATGACATCCGCAGCTGTGTTACTCGCCCTCGCCGCTCTCACCGGCTGTGGGAGCAACAGTCCCGATGACAGCACTACCACCCGGCCGGATCCGCCGGCCGATACTCTGAACGTCGACCAGCCGGTCCCGGGAAGTGCCGAGAAGCAGATCGTTTGGGATACGGCGTGGGACGGACTCGGCACCGATGCCCGGACCAGTATCTGCGACCTGTTGCAGGTCCAGGGGGTGGAGGCTGCGGCCGACCTCGACATGGAGATGGCCCAGTACTACCTCGACTACAAATGCTGAGCCGACGAACGCCGCCCCTCCGGCCAACCGGCGGCCGGCCTACGCCACAGTCCAGTGAGGGGCGGCCCCGGCGGCCGCGACCTTTGGCCAGCGGGCCCGCCAGTGGCCGGGAGCTTCCGGGCCCGGTCGGCCATTACTCCGGCTAGCACGGCGGCGAAACCGTCCGGCTCCCTCCCGTCCCTCCCGTCCCGCTCGGCGCGGGCTGCGCGGCGTCGCCGCAGGCTGCGGACACCAGACCGTGGAGTACGAATCTGCCGCGTAGCCCTCAGAGAACGGTGTGGCCCAGCCCGTCGACGCCCAGCGGGGCCACACCGTCGCATGGTGTCATGCTGCGGGCGGACGGCGATGTCCGGCTCCGCTGTCTCTCGGGGCTGATGCCCATGGTGGTCGAGCGGATCAGTCGCCGATGATGTGCAGATAGCCTGTCCGGTGGATGGCGTGTTTCACGCCGTTGAGCAGACTCTCTTCGGACGCCGGGAGCAGGCGATCGGTCAGGGGTACGCGGCTCGTTCACGGCGGACGATCCCCGCAGGCGCGGGGAGCACTCGGTCCCCGCCGGGGCCTACAGGTTCAACCTGGTGCTCCCCGCCCGCGGGGATGGTCCCGACGGCACCGGCAACGAGGGCGAGATCCTCGGGTGTTCCAAGGAGGCGCAAGTGGTGCCGACGTGACCGATCAGTGGTGGTCGCGATGGCGGCGAGCGCTTCGGTGAGGGCGGAGGTGTTGATCAGGTCGGTCGGCTTGGTGGTCATGGGACGACTGAGATTCCTCGGACTGAGTCCGCTGCCTCCCATCACCACAGGAAGGCATTCAGCGGAACCACTGATGTCGCCGCCGGAGCAACCCCAGACCCTCCGCCTATTGGAAACCTGAGCTGGGCAAATGCCCAGCTCAGGATTGAAAGCAGGCGCTCACACGCTCGCAGCCGTGCGAACATCTTTGGACTGCGTGCCGAAAGAGCCGACGAGTTTCTCGACCGCCGGACCGACATACTCTGGCTTGTCGTAGAGGTCGACGTGGCTGGCTCAGTCGATCCAGTGCAGTTCCTTGGGCTCCTGTGCGTGGTCGAGCGCGTCCGTGGTCATGTGCCGTGTGATCGCCTTGGGGCCGACGATCTTCAGCAGGGGCCCGGGGCGATCATGGCGATGAAGCGGAAGGGCTCAAAGATCGCTACGGGATCGTTCCTGCCCCACCCTTCCCGACCGGGCAGCCCATGTCCCCGGCGACCGCGAGCGGCAGGGCTCCGATCGAGGCCGGCTGGTCGACCACGACCAGCACCGTTCCGTGATTGGCCTGCAGTTTCGCGAAGAGCTCGCGGAGCTTTGGTTCGGTGTTGGGCAGCCGCTTGTCGAACGCCTTCTTGCCGGCTGGGGTGACGGCGGTGGCGTGGTGTTGGCCCTTGCCGACGTCCAGGCCGAGGAAGACGTCGATGTCGCCGGTATCGATCACGTGCAGGCCCCTCCATCACGCTTTCGTCCGGCCTTGCCAGGGCACCGAGCAGCCACATCCACGTTACGGAGAGCTCTTCCGGCCTGGGTGAAGCCGGTGCTCAAGCCCCTCATCAGCGGTCCGTCGATGCCTTCGAACCCGGTGACACCACCCCCCGGATCATGAACAACATAGGGGGGAAATCATGCCGGACCCGAAGGCCGGAGGCCCCATTGCGCAGCCACGAAAAAGGTAACGGGGGGCAGGCGGTGCATACGCTTTTCGACAAACGACAGCGCCCCTCCACCTCGCCCGCTCGGCCCACGGTGCGTATCTGAGACGCCATCAGGCTGGCAGTCGGATGGCGGGGCGTCGTTGGCAGGGAGTCGACATCTGCTTGGCATTGCGTCTACTCGGAGTGGGCCTGGCTACGGAAATGGCTGGGAGGGACGCCGTACGCGGAGCGGAAGGTACGGGAGAAGACGGCGGCGTCGGTGAAGCCGCAGCGGGTGGCGATGGTGTGGATGGGGAGGTTGCGCAGGCTGGGTTCTGCGAGGTCGCGGCGGGCGCGTTGCAGGCGCTGGAGGCGGATCCAGGCTGCGACTGTCTCTTCTTCGTCCTCGAAGAGGCGGTGCAGGTAACTGGGGGAGATGTGGTGCGCTGCGGCGATGGTGTGCGGGTTCAGGTGGGGATCGTGCAGGTGCTGCTGGACGAAGGCGCGGATGCGTAGGACAAGGGTGCGTCGGCGGGTCTCGGGGAGGAGTAGGTTGTCGGCTTCCAGGGAGTGGGCGAGGAGTGCGGACAGCAGGTCGACAATTACTGTTCCGAGCCGTGGCGCGTCGGCGGGCTGGTAGGAGTCGGCGCCCCGGGCCAGCTGGGTGAGCAGGTGTGCCAGCAGGGCGCCGAAGCCGTCCTGTGTGGGCAGCCGAAGGGCGGCAGCCTTGTCGAGGTGGGTCCGGGGCAGTGGCAGCAGTGCTTTGGGGACCTCCAGCCCTATTCCTGTGTGTAAGCCTGTGCCGTCGCCCCCGTGAACGTCGACGGGGCGGGAGGTGTCGACGACGCACAGGCTGTCGGGGCCGTAGACGGCTTCCTCGTCGCCCCTGGTAACGCGCAGTGTGCCGTTCAGGGGCAGGGAGAGGTGAAGTCCCTCGGGATCGGAGCGCCGGATCAGTTTGGGTGTCCGGCGAAAGCACACCGGCTGGAAGGTTGTCGGCCACACGGCGACGGCACCAAGGTCCAGCAGACGCTGAGATGCCCGGAAATCCGCCCGGTGGTCACTGTGAAGTTCCAGCGGAGCATGCGTCTGACTGATCAACTCACGCCAGCAGTCGAACCGGTCCGCCGCCGGCACCTCATCACTCCGGAACACCGTCTCGCTCAGCATGCCGCCCCCTACGCCGTCTCAAGAGACTCCAGCCTCCCCGACAAGGACTCACGACAGAGGTTCAGCAGCTCACTTCGGGCCACGACTTTCGCCGCATCTTCATCGCCGACGCCATCCGTTCCGGCTTGCCGTCCTCTATCGTCCAAGCCATCATCGAGGCCCACCGCGCGTACATCCACCACTGCGGACCCCTGCGCCCCGCCGAGGAGTACCGCAGCCGTACCCGCACCGAAGGCGCCCCCCGCTCGCCGCTGCGCTGGCGGCCGTTGTGGCCGTGATCGTTTTAGAGAGCCCGGCTTCCCGTACAGGCATACGAGTTGAGCCCCAGAACCGTGAACGGCCCGGGGCGCACTCGCTGTTCAGGATCTAGAGGTCGAATTGCAGGCGTTCGATGTTGGTGAAGCGCACCTGTTCGAGGGAGCCGGCGCGGCGGCCTCCGTCCTGGAAGTAGACCTCTTTGAGCGCTTCGGCGGCGATCTCCTGGAGGCGTTGGTCGGACGCGCCCTGTTCCTGGGCGTCGAAGAGGCGCGCGGCATGGTGGGGCGGCAGAGCGACGGTGAGGTCCCGGACGCGGTCCTCGTCCGTCGATCCGATCGGGGCGACGTAGCCGAGGCGGGCCCGGGTGTCGATGACGATTCCGTCCGTCGTCGCGGCCTTCTCCTTGGCTCGGGCCCGGATCTGCGGCTGCCAGCGAGCCTTCACCTCACGCTCTATGCGCGCGGCGAGGTCCGGGCGGGGCTTTCTGAT
The DNA here is from genome assembly GCF_042716895.1 of Streptomyces sp. NPDC058653. NCBI lineage: Bacteria > Bacillati > Actinomycetota > Actinomycetes > Kitasatosporales > Streptomycetaceae > Streptomyces > Streptomyces sp. NPDC058653. The sequence continues at coordinate 115,260 of NZ_JBHXRM010000026.1, forward strand.
CTGGTCCTTCACGTACCGCTCGACGGTGCGCTGGGAGACCCGCAGCATCTGGGCAACGGCCCTCGTGCCCTTGAGCTGTCTGACCAGGTACCGCATCTGCGCCCCCGCGCTCTTCGGCGCCGGGCGGGTGAACGCCTTCTGCACCGCGGCGTCCAGGCCGTCTCCGATGATGGTCATCGTCTGCTATTCCCCGTTGTCCTGGTCGGTGACGGTGCCGTCCTTGATGTACCGGGCGAGATTGAGGTCGGGGGCGTTGAACTGCTCCCTCACTCCCTCGCCCCACAGCACGCTCTGCGTGCCCTCGTGCTTCACGAGCCCGGGATTCACGCCGAGTTTGAAGCCGCCGGGCAGGGGCTTGCCCTCCCGGTAGGGCAGGAAGTCCAGCGGGCTCTCGCCGTCGGCCGCGTACACCACGCAGTCGGACAGGATCGCGACCGGGTACTGCCCAGTGAACGCCGCGTGCTTCATGATCTTGCGGTGCAGGTTGATCCGGGTGCGGGAGATGACGGCGGCGCGGATGTCCGGCCGCCATGTCGGACGGGACAGGGCCCGCCACGGCTGACCGGGCTTCCATCCCTCGCCGCGTGGGCGTTCGCGGAGCTTGCCCAGGCCGCCCTTCACGGTGGCCTTGACCGCAGACACCACGATCGCCAGCTCCGGGTCGCGGGCGCGGTAGCCGTCCATCGCCGTGAGGAAGTCGGCCGGGGACAGGTCCGGTCCGACGCCGAGGTCGGCCATCGTGGCGAGGTAGGCGTCTCGGAGCCGGGTGTACCAGCCGTCCAGGTAGCGGCCGTTGTCGTACCGCACCCACGCCTCGGCCGGGCGCACCTCGTAGCCGAGTTCGACCGCGTAGGCGACGGTGGGCGTCGCGTACCACGCCGGGCCCTCCGGGCGTTCCCCCTTTGGTGTGAACGGACTCGGCAGCAGGCCGGCGTCCAGCTCCACCCACTTGTCCTTGCCGGCTTTCACGCGGGACAGGTCCACGTGCGACAGGTCCACGAGCCACGAGCCGGGGAGCTTCGGGTCGAACACGGGCGCCTTGGCGTGTGTTGGCTCGCCGAGCCCGAGGGGAAGGCCGTTGGCACCGGCGGCAAAGGCCATGTTGACGTCGATGCCCACGAGGTTGCGGTGGAGGCACTCGCCGTCGGTGAGCGGCCGCGCCCAGTCGTACGCCTCCTCGAACAGCTTTTCCGCAGGGCCACGGAGGTGGAACCGGGGGAGGTCCGCCAGGACGGGGTGGCCGTCGGGGGCCTCGCACGGGGCCGGGTCGACCGGGTCCTTCCCCAGCGAGCCGGGGTTGTGCTCGGAGTGCCTTTTCCCCGAGCCGTCCGGTTCAGAGGCCCTAGTCGGGGGGTGCAGCGCGGTCATCAGCTCCAGGCCCGTGACGGCGGTCGAGCCGCGCGGCGTCATCACCCGTGACGCGTACGTCCCCAGCAGCCGGGCGAGTTCCGCCGGCGGCAGACGCCCGGCGTGCCCCCAGTGCCGGGTGTCGAGCGCCTGCCAGGACGGGATGCACAACTGGGCGCAGGCCCGCTCCGAACCGGTCGCGGGGCGGTAGATCCGCGCCCATGGCCCGAAACCACGCTTCGTCAGCTTCCAGTCCGCGCGAACCAGTTGCTTGATGACCTTGTGGCCCTCCGGCAACCTGCCCGCGAGCCGCTCCTCTTCCGTGAGGGAGGCCGGGAGGCCGTAGCGTTCCAGCGCGGCCTCGGTCAGCACGAGCAGTGGGTCGGCCGGCTTGCCCGGCCCGGACAGTCTCGGCGCCCCGAGCTTCGCCTCCTTGAGCGTCCAGTCCACCAGGGCCGGCAGGCTCTTGGCGGGCACGTCCAGGACCAGGCCGCCGGTGCAGTACGCCAGCGTCTTCAGGTCTTCGATGTCGATGACCGCGAGTGGCCCGTTCTCGAACCGGGGGTCGGTCTCGCCTGCCGGGGTGTGGGCCGGGGCTGCCTTCTTCGCGCCCGGCCGCCGCGTCGGCGACGACGGCCTGATGGTGCTCGCCGTAGGCGGCGCGATCGGCTTGCCCGCGGGGGCGGCAGAAACAGACCCGGTGCTCTTCTGGGTGTTCGCTGAAGCATCTTGGGGCGCGGATTCCGTGGACGGGGGTGACGGGTCCGCGACAGGAGCGGGCGTGCCGGTGAACGGAGTCGGCACGGCGGCGTCCGGGTCCGCGACGTCCGGCACCGGCCCGGCCACGGCCGTGTCCGCCGGGGCGGGGTAGAGCCGCGCCAATTTGTCCAGGAGCCGGGCGTAGGCGTCGCGCTCCGGCGGTCGGGGCTCGGTCTTGCCCGACTCCCATCCGGACACCGTGGCCCGCCGCACCTTCAGCGCGGTCGACACCTCGTCGATCGTCAGGCCGTGCGCGGCACGCAGCCGCTTACGCTCCGCCGGGGGCGGGAGCGTGGCACGGGACGCGAGCAGTGCGTCGACCGCGTCGAACAACTCGGACATGGAACACCTCCAGCGCGTCACCCTATCGCCTGGAGCGTACGAACCGCGCACTTTCGCCGTACGAACTGCGTACCCCGTTGCCCTCTTGGGCGAGCACGGTAACTGTCCTCTCCCGCCTGGCTTCAGCGACCAGTGCACCACTGTCACTGCGAGCCGTGCCGAGTGTCTGGGAGTGCTGGCCAGGAACACAACCCGGCGATCTACGCGGCCGAGCAGCGGCTTGCCCTCCCCGTGCCCGCCTGGGTCGACCGCTGGCCTGAGCACCGCGGGTGCTGAGGCAGTTGAGCATCCAGCTTGTCGGACCGGACCGACAACGTACAGATCTACGTTCGCCCGTGCGGTCACCGCGCGACCCTCTCCTTGTCGACCTGGAGAAGCAACAGGTCGCAGACCAAGCTGCGGCTCGCTCCTGTACGACCCCGAGTACTTGTACCCAAGGCGCTGCGTGGTGGCTGGGAGCTCGCTACGAGGCGGCCCGCGCGCATGTGTTCGGCGGCCTCGGGGAGCAGCTCGCGGGCTCGGACACAGGAACGGCTGCCACTAGTCAAGCAGTAGGGGATTGGACGACATAGCCTTTAGCGCTTCTACGGCAAGGGACTTGGCCGACGAGCAGGTTCACGGGCTACAACTGCCCGTCTCGACGCGATCGGTGTTCGTGAATGTCACGGATCTCAGGAGCCTGTGCGCCAGGAGATGTCAAGGGCAGGGCGAACGGCCCGAGTTGCTGTTGAGCTGAGGAGCACGGGAACGCGCGCCGCCCCGCCGGGGCCATCGCCGGAGCGTTCCAGCACCGCCAAACCCCGACCGGGCCCTGTACCGGACCAACGACACCGCCCCCGGCCCTCCCAGATTCCCGCGAGCGGCGGCCGGAGCCGCTGCGGACACCGAAAAGTGCTCGCTCACCGTTGCGGATGAGCCGGCAGTGCCCGGCTGGCGATACGGAGCGGGGGCTACGCGTGGAGCCTCCCCGGTGCTGCCGGACATCCCCGGTCTGTCGCCCTTTCACCGTCGTGTCGCTTCAGCCCCGGCCGAGCGGCAGCGTGAAGTGTTGCGGATGACAGTCCGCTCGCGATCGAGGACAAACACCAATACAGGAGGACGAAGATGAACGTCGTAAGGAACGGACTCGAAACGATGGTCGCCCCCGCCGAAGGGTTCACCGGGGACGTATACATCGACGTGATCAGCAAGCCGCTGCCGCCCTCCCGGATCATGGGCGGAGTTGTCCACTTCACACCTGGGGCCCATACGGCATGGCACAGCCACCCACTCGGCCAGACGATTCTTGCTACCGAGGGAGTCGGCCTCGTCCAGCGCGAGGGAGGGCCGGTCGAGGAAATCCGGCCGGGTGACCGCGTTTACATCGAGCCAGGTGAGAATCACTGGCACGGTGCCACCCCTGGATGCTTCCACGCACAGATCGCTTACCAGACGGCTGACGAGACCGGCAATCACACCACCTGGGGTCGCCACCTCACCGAGGGCGAGTACTCCGAGTAGATCCCGCAGCGGCGGTCCTCCCGTTGTCTGGCATGAAGATCGTCGCGGCCGACCAGCGGCCCCGCCAGGAGCCCACAACCGACGTGCGGCGGGGGGGGGCCCGCGCCCCGAGCGCGGGCCCCCCCCCGGGGGGGGCCCCCCCCGCGCCGCCCCCCCCCCCCCACCCCGCCGCCCTCGCGGCCCTCGGAGAGGAACTGGCGGGCAGCGAGCGCCCGTTCGT